>JAUWLF010000113.1 GCA_030613785.1 Chloroflexota bacterium
CGACCACATCTCCGAGGCGAAAGTCGGGACGCGGACCAAGTCCCACATGTAGTGTTGGATGAACCACAGCAAGGGGTTACTGACGGCCAGGTAGAAGAGGTCGTAGGATTCTCGGTCCGTGACCACGAAGCGCAGGCGGAAGTGATAGTCCTTGGTGGAATAGGGTATGAGTTCTCCCGGCCTCTCGCTCGCCATCTCCCGGTCCACGGAGGACATGGGGCTGCAGATCCAGACTGGGTTGGCGTACCGGCTGATGGCGCTGACTGCGCTCACCATGCCGCCCGAGCCGCGGCTGGGACGCACCTTCCCCGACCGGGAGCGCTCAAAGGTCACGGGACCCCGGTTGGAGGCGATGATCAGGGAGCGGTCGGAGAATAACTCGCGAACCAAGCGCCGCAACCGCGCTGCGCGCTTCCGTGTGGTCAGCGCCTGAGGTTGAGATTCGTTCATCGGAAACCTCCTCCCAACATGAGGATCAAGGGAAGGTGATCGGAACGCGCAGGGGGTTGGCGCCCCGGTGAGTGGGAGATACACCTACCATGGTCCTGCTCGGGACTTAACAGCACCGCCGACAAGAGCAGCATATGCGGGCACCTGTGGGCACGAATGAGAGCGGCCCTACTGGTATAGGTTGTCTATCAGTTCCTCGTACTCTTGCTTGACGAAATGCCTTCTGATCTTGAGCGTGGCCGTGAGTTCCGCGCCTATCCTGGGCTCTTGCCCGATGATGGCGATCTTCACCACCTCTTCCCAGGGCCTGATCCCCTGTTCTACCGAGACCCTCTCTCTGATCTCACTTTCGATGAGTGCCCTGGTTTCTTCGCACCGCGACAACTCCATGTTCGCAGCCGCTGGGTCATTGGTAGGGTATTCTATCTTCTGCTCTCGCGCATAACGTTTCAGATTGTCCCATTCGGGAAACACCAGTGCCCCGACGAACTTCTTGTCCGCCCCGATGAGCATGGCATCGTTGATGTACTCGCTGGTGCGGATCATGTCTTCGATGGGCTGTGGTGTCACCCATTCGCCGTTCAGGAGCTTGAAATCATCACGTGCTCTGCCAAGGATCTTCAGGTCTCCGCTGGGAGTAATCAAGCCAAGATCCCCCGTGTCGTACCATTTCAACGGGTGTCCGTCTGAGGAGGGGGAGAGTACCCTGCTGGTCAGTTCTTGATTGGTGTAGCCCCTCATTATCTGTGGCCCTCTGGCGTAGATCACCCCTTGGGTTCCGTGCTCGACGGGATTCAGATACTTGTCGAGGATTTGGATCTCAGTTCCCGGAATCGGCTTTCCTGCGGTATAGAGTGTGCCGCCGTATGCCCTGGCCGTGAGCACTGGCGCCGCTTCTGTCATTCCGTAGGCCTCTAGTACGTCCAACCCCGCCGCGTCCAGGAAGTCCTCCACGTGCTCTGGCAAGTGCCCTCCACCAAAGACCGCGCCCCGCAGCCTCCCACCAAGCATATTCCTTAGCTTTGAGAAGATCAACAGGTCTGCGAGCTTGTACGACGCAAAGTGGACTGTAGAATCTCTCAGAGTCTTCATGCGGCCACCCGTGTCGCACGATGCATTCGGGTACCTGTTGTTCCTGACGTTCACAGCCTTCTTGTATCTCAACGCCCTTTCGAGGAGCGAAGCCAGGAAGCCGTTGAGAGGAGGTCTCTGGCGCCTTATCTGCCTGTGAGCTCTTTCGTACAGAGCTGTCCAGACTCTGGGCACAGATGCAATGAATGTGGGCTTCTCAAGGGCCAAGTCCTCGAGAATGTCCCTTGTTGTGGTGTAGGACATCGAACCGCCAATCACGAGGACGAAGTACTCAACCGCTCTCTCGAGCAAGTGCCACGGCGGCAGAAAGCAGAGCACACGGTCATTCTCGTTGAGCTCCCACAGCGGCGGAATGACTTCAAACTCATAGGCGAAGTTGGAATGACTCAAGATCACGCCTTTGGGAATACCCTGAGTTCCCGAAGTGTACACGATTGTACATACGTCCTCTGTCGATACCCTTTCCGCGGCTTCCAAGAAGCTGTTGTTACCTTGCGCTAGCTTGGCCTTGCCTTCGGTGATAACGTCATCAAGGGAGTAGACGTTTTCCCGTCTTTCGAATCCCCCCTCTATGACAAACGTGGCCGCAATCGAGGGAAAAGCATCCATGATCGAAAGGGTTTTCCGGAGCACCTTTTCATTCTCGACGATCACGAACCTGGGCCTGGAATCATCGATTATGGCCTCCAGTTCGGGTACAGGCACATCTGAGTCGCGGGGGACGTCAGGCGCGCCAATGCCCTGCAAAGCCAGGTTGATCAAGATCCACTCGGGCCGGTTGTCACAGACAAGACCGACCTTGTCCCCCTTGCCAACACCAAAACCCATCAAGCCAGTCCCTATCTCCAGGACCGTCTGGTGGGCCTCCCTGTAGCTTACGCCATAGAAAGAGCCGTCTCTTTTGATTCTCTGAAAATCGCTGCCAGGGACTCTCTGTGCCGTAGTGTGGAAGAAACCGAAAATGGTGTCCTTCATCTTTTCTCTCCAGTGCGTTCTTCCTCCGCTAGAATGCTCTCTAGGGTTTCGAGAGCTCGGGCTATATCGTGCGCCGTGTTGTACAGGTGCGGGGCCATGCAAATGGTGCCGATGCGAGGAGAAACCACCACCCGATCTTCACACAGATGCCGTGCCAACTGAACATGATCACGTCGAGGGGACTGCCTGGTGGCGATCGAACTGTGCAGGTCATCGATGGACGGAAACACTAAATGGGCTCCCAGGTCGGCGAGGCTTTCAACCAGACGATCTGCCACCGCCACGTTGTGACAGCAGATTCGGCCAATTACTGTGCCTTGCAGGTCATCAATGGCCGTCGCCAGTCCCACGATGCCGCCATGGGCGATCCTGCCGAGTTCCAACCGTCTGGCGGCGGCTGTCTGCTCTGTAATCTCGCTATCGAAGTGCAAACCGGCCTGATCTGCGCGCGTCTGCCAGTAGGTGGTGTCGGAGGCAGCTACCTCTGGTACGGGGGCAATCGCTGCGGCGTTGGGATAGGAGTACTCCTCCACCACTGGAAAACCGCTAGGGCTGACTAGATCTGACATCTGCGGCCTCTCAAGGATCTGTGGGACGGTGTGTAGTCGCTCGGCGTGCGCCAGCCTCCAATTCTACCAGGTCCTTTGCGGCGTGGCAACGATGTCTCCGACGAGGTCTAGATCCACTTGGCGCTGCCCGCATGGGAGACTCATCCTGGGCCCACGTCGTCGCCAGGACCAGCGGAGAGTCAAGGTGACGAATGATCTGCGGCGCATATCGCTTGTCCCATTGCGGTCCAAGCGCGACGGGCCACGCGAGGCGAGCCTCCTTCTGCGGCTCACGACAAGGTAACTTCCCTGGAGCCGATGCGGTACTGTAGATCCTATTACCCCCTGTGCCCAGGCAAAGGTGACGAATGCTCATCAAGCGCACTTGGGCCGAGCTTGACGTGACATCTACCGCACAGTATAATGTAAATGGCCTGCAACGCAGCGGGCAGCAGGGCCGGACACCCGTCCGGCCTTAGTAGTCGTGAGCGGCCTCCGCCGGGGGCGACGGGTAGTGAAACATGCTTTCCAGCCAGGCTTCAACTATTGCGCTTCTGGTCGTGGCGTTGGCGTTCGGTTATCTGAACGGTTTCCAGAACAGCGCCAACATAGTGGCCACAATGATCTCTTCCAGGGCCATGAGTCCACGCCGGGCGATCATGCTGAGCGCTATTGCCCACTTCTGTGCACCTTTCATCTTTGGTGTTGCGGTGGCCACGACCATCGGCAAGGATGTGGTGGATCCGCAAATCATCACTGTTGACGTGGTCATGGCGGCCGTGCTCACCGCCATCGGCTGGAACATGATCACGTGGTTCTTTGGGCTGCCGTCCAGTTCGACTCATGCTCTCGTGGCCGGCTTAGTGGGCGCCGCGACGGTATCCGCTGGCGTTGGTGTGGTCCAGAGGGATGGCCTGCTGAAGATAGTGGTGGCCCTGGCCGTATCGCCGCTATTGGGGCTGACTTTCGGATACGTGGGCATGAAGCTGATTCTGTTCCTGGCCCGCGGATTCTCGCCTCGCATAAGCACGTTCTTCAAGCGTGCTCAGGTGTTGACCGGCACGGGGCTGGCCTTGAGTCAGGGCACCAACGATGGCCAGAAGATCGTTGGCATCGTTACTATGGGACTGGTGGCTGGTGGTTACCTGTCTGATTTCACGGTTCCCTGGTGGGTGATCGGCATTTCGGCCCTCGCCGTTTCCCTGGGCATCGCGTCCGGTGGGTGGCGTATCATCAAGACTCTGGGCACGAGGCTCTATCGTCTCAGGCCGGTGGATGGGTTCGTGTCCCAGGGTTCATCGGCCACCGTCATCCTGGGGGCGGCTCTGCTGGGAGGGCCGGTGAGCACGACTCAAGTCGTCAGTTCATCCATCGTGGGCACAGGTTCTGCTCGCAGGGTATCCATGGTGCGTTGGGGGGTGGCGGGTGAAATCCTCACGGCCTGGCTCCTGACCATCCCCGTCACGGCCCTGGGGGCCGCGCTGCTATACTACCCGATTAACCATCTTATGGGAGGTGCTTAGGCCATGGGGTTCAAGGAGTTGCTGAGGCCAAGAAAGGACAACTTTCTGAAGCTGATGATCCAACAGGCGGCCAAGACCCTTGAGGGCATGGAGGCGCTGGAGGAATACATGGTGACCGATAGCAGGGAGGCTGCGAAGAGGGTGTCCCGCGCGGAGAAAGAGGCTGACGAACTGCGGCGTATCTTGGTGGATGAGCTGAATCGTACCTTCGTGACGCCCATGGATCGCGAGGACATTTTCGCTCTGTCGCGGGCCATAGATGATATCCTGGACTACGGCGACTCGACAGTTGAGGAGATGGTCATACTTGACGTGTCACCGAACGAGCATCTGCATAGGATGGCGTCCCTCCTGAAGGATGCAGCAACCGAGATTCATTTGGCCACCTTGCGCCTGGAGGATCACCCCAGTGTCGCCTACGAGCACGCCATGCGGGCCAAGGCCTTGGAGAACCGAGTGGAGACCATCTACCGCGAGGCTCTGGCTGACCTGTTCGAGGGCCCGGCCACCTGCGAACACATCATCGAGATGCTGAAGCTCAGGGAACTGTATCGCCATCTTAGCAACTCGGCCGACAGGGGCGACGAGGCCGCTAACGTAATCACGGACATCGTAGTCAAGATGACCTAGCGATGGGCAGGGTCCTATTGCTCACGGGGGAGCGTGAAGTAGGGAAGACGTATCTCTGCCAGCGCGTGACGAACGAGGCCCGGCGCCGAGGTTTCTCCTGCGCAGGCGTACTTTCTCCATCTCTGTTTGACGGCCAGCAGAAAGTAGGCATCACTTTGGTGGATGTGGCCACCGGGGAGGAGCGTCATCTGGCCAGCGCCGATGATGGAACTCAAGGGCTGCGATGGGGTCGGTACAGGTTCGTCACTTCCTCCCTGGAGTGGGGTACAGAACACCTCGCCAGGGCAACCCCGTGCGACCTACTGGTGGTGGACGAACTGGGACCTCTCGAGATGGAGCTGGGCAAGGGGCTTGTGAACGCCTTGGACGTACTGGCAGGAGGAGGATTCTCACTGGCTTTGGTGGTGGCGCGACCTGAGCTGGTCGAAGAATTGAAGGCGAGACTGGAGGGCGGAAGAGTGGACGTTCTTGAGGTGACTTCGTCCAACAGAGACGAACTGCCGCAGCAGGTTCTTTCCATCTTAGAGGGAGGTAAACGGCCTGGTTCTCGCTTTGGTGAGGAATAGTGTGGCGTAGTGACCCGGGATTGCAGACTTCGTCGTTCGAGCTGTTGGCCCTGAAGACGACGGCGCAGGGTAGGTGGGCCTTAGGGCGTGGTTCAAGGAGACCGTCCTTCCGGCGGTTGAAGAAGAGCACCGCCTGCAATTCACGAGTACAGAGTGAGCGCTCCTTTGGGGAGCGCCTTTGGCTGGAGAGGGGACATGACCAATCAAGATATCGGTGCTAGAAGTAAGGCATCGCTCGAGGACGACGGGCGGGTGAGTTGCGCCACGTTGCACAGGATCGCTCGCAAGCTGCAATTGGAGCCGATCGTTGTCGGAGAGGTAGCCACGGCCCTCGAACTCCGTGCCTGCCACTGCCAGTTGGGGCTGTTCGGATATGGACCGAAGGAAGAGGGCAAATGGCGCATCGTGGAATCGGGCATGGATGTGAGCGAGGAGTTGGAAGCGCGCATCCGCGGCGCCCTCGAAGGGGGTCGTCTGCCGTGCGCCGCCGCGTGGCAGATCGCCAGCGAGTTCAAACTGAAACGTCTGGATCTGGGCAATGCGGCCCAGACTCTGGAGATATTGATCTCGCCCTGTCAACTGGGGTTCTTCTAGGCTGGTAGGGTGGTACGCTGGCTTCACCAACGGACTGTCTTTGTGGGTATTGCCCCATGGTCCCCGGATTCGCGGGCGCAAGACACAAATAGCAAGGATGGTTTGCCGACAGAGTTGACTGCCAGGTCGGGCACTGGTGCAGGTCTTGCCTCAGGAGCGCACCGACCTGCGGAATTCTACTCAGCACTGCACAGTTGACATAAGCTCTGTGTGACAACGCGCAGCCCACTGAACCAGCCCGGTCTGCGAGGCTTGGGGATGGGGGTTTGTTGGGGGGCATGGGTGCCTGGGGGGGTTGGGGAGGGTTGGGCAGGTTCGCAGCCTTTACATAAGGACAGCTCCTTCCTGGTGCAGAAGCCGATTCAGGCGGGGAGCGGGAGCGCGGGAGGCAAGGTCGCTGACGTTGACAGCACAGGAGGTCGTGTACGGATGGTGCCTGGCGGCACAAGGCGAAGCGTTGTAAGCGGGCGGCGTGCGTAGCGCCGTACCCCCTGACACGGCGTGAGACGGAACTCGACGAGCGACAGAGTGGAGAGCAGGACTGGCACTGTTGGGATAGCGGGGATAGTTGGCCACAAAGAGAGCGAGCTTGAGGCCAAATATGACAGGCGAGGGGAGCGGCATAGAGATGGGCCATCGAGACGAGATACATTACTTGTCGGTGGCGGCGCTCCACGCCTTGAGAGGGACTTTCACGTCGTAGGCGGGCGCAGAATGGCATATAGATATCATATAAAAAAGGACATGGGTTGGTGGGATGGGGCGTCCTAGCGAGCTTCTAGAGCGATTGGGGCCCAGCCTGGAAGCTTGTCCGGGGTGCGTGGACTGCCCAGAGAAACGCCCTGGCGCCAGAGTCTGGTCGGACGGCTGTTGGCTGCCGGTCAACTGGGAGTACGAGGATCCGCCGGTCGGGAGGAGGTGTGCCGGCTGGTGACGGAACCCTGAGACATCGAAGCGGGAGCTCACGTGGACTGCAGCATCACACAGATGTTACGCGCTAAGGGTCTCCAGCTTGTCACCTGCACTCGGAGCTGAGTGGAGTTGAAGTGTGCACGGATACCAGAATGCTCTCAGGAACAAGAGCGGCAAGGTTGGAATGCCGGATCTCCGGCGGTGACTCCTCCATCGCCCCGGCCTTGAGCGCGCTGGTTCTCACGCAGTGCGCCCCTGGAGGCGGTCTCTCCGGCGGTTCATTGCTGCTTTCTCCATAGTTGTCTGGCTTCAGGGTGTGCAGTATTCATGCCAGAATGCCCTTCTGTAGCCACCTAATGCGTGATTTCTCGTGAGGGTCTCGTGAGTTCCATGTGGTACAATAGCGGAAAATCGTGTAGAATTACCCCAAAGGTCCTTGTCAGCAGGGCCAGAGTGCGCGGATTTGCGGAGTTGAAGGAGCGCGCTCGGCGATGCATGAGGCAAGATGAATGTCCGATTGACCGGGTCACCGGTCCCCAGACCCACAGTCGCACCCAGGACTGTGGTCGTCAGCAAGCTTCTGGCTGTGTCGTCCATCGAGCTGGAGCGGGTCATACAGGAGGAACTGTCGGAGAACCCCGCCCTCGAGCTGGCCGACGCGGGGTACTGTGAACGCTGCGGCGCCGTTTTCTCAGGATTGACATGTCCCCGGTGCGACGGAGCAGGTAGGAAGACCGAGCCGGCACCCCCCCAGCCAGATTGGGGTGGCCCCGTAGTGCGGGGCTCGATCTCTGAGGAGGATTGGGATCCGTTCTCCAGAGTGGCGGCTCCCAGGTCTATTCGCGATCATCTTCTGTGGCAACTCTACGCCCAGTTATCCCCGCCCGAATTGGAAGTCGCCTCCCTGTTGCTGGAGAGCCTGGACCATCACGGGCTTCTCGGCTGTGAACTGGATGCGGTCTCTTCAGCCGCGGGCATGTCGCTGGCTCAGGTTTGTGATGTCCTGGGCATGATTCAGAGACAGCATCCCGTTGGCATAGGGGCTACGACGGTGGAGGAGAGCTTGCTGATTCAGCTAGAGTCCTTCGAAGACGCCGACCAAGTGGTTCAACTAAGCACGTGCCTCATTGAGGACCACTGGGAGGCCCTTGGCAAGGGCAAGCTGGAGACCATCGCGACGGCGCTGGATGTTGACGTGGCCGAAATCCGGAGGGCCAGGGATTTCATCAGAACTAACCTGCACCCGTACCCGATCTATGCCTATGTTGAGGGCGCAGGATCTGCCAATGAACCGGTTGAGGCTTACTATCTCCGGCCGGATGTCATTATCACTGCATACGGCGCTCCCGGCGAGGAGGAGTTCGATATACAGTTCCCCGAGGAGAAGCGATTTCGCCTGGATGTGCACCGCGCCTACAGGCACCTCCTGGACAATACTGACTATGAGAACGCAAACGCGGAACCAGAGGAATATCAACACGTTCGGGAATGGGTGGCGAGAAGCAAGCTGTTCATCTCTGGTTGGCACGATAGGTGGCGTACCCTTCGCCGGGTTGTGGATGCGCTGGTGAGCTACCAGAGGGAGTTCCTCTTGAACGATGTGCAGAAACTTCGTCCTCTGACTCGGTGTCAGCTCGCGGACATGCTAGGCATCCACGAATCAACAGTTAGCAGAGCCGTGGCCTCCAAGTACGCTCAGACACCTGACGGCCAGATCGTGGCCTTGGCGGATTTCTTCGACGGATCCTTGAAGGCCAAGGCTCTGATCAGGGGCTTCGTCTCGGAAGAGAGCCGCCCGCTGACAGACAGTGAACTCGTGGAGTTACTCGCCGAGGCGGGGATTTCCGTCGCGAGACGGACCGTGGCCAAATACCGTCAGGCTCTGGGAATCCTCCCATCAGGACTGAGGTGAGATGTCGACCATCGGCGCGTTGGCAAGAGTGGTGAATGTCAGGACCAGATACTTGGTGCTAGCGGCTTCGCTGCTGATCGTGGCCGTGGTGATCATTGCGGTGGTCGTGCGACAGTCCCCCGGAACAGGCATGGGCCTGGGCGAACTCAGCGAGTCGGAGAAGGCCTGGTTGGCGGATAAGGGAGAATTGCGATTCGCTGGCAGGTGGGACGAACCACCTTTCGGCTTCTCGGACGAGGATGGCAACTACCAGGGCTACGAAGTGGACCTGGCGGAGATTCTGGGGCCAGTCTTGGGGATTGGCATCGAGGTAGTTCCCATGCCCCGGGAGGAGGCCATGCTCGCCATGGAGAACGGCGAGGTTGACGCGGTGCTGGGGGTGGTGCCGGATCCAGTGGGCGGTGAGAAGTACAGTTTCACCGAGCCCTATGTCAGCAGCTCCGCCAGCATCTTCGTCTTGCGGCAAAGCTTCGATGTCACCGGACTGGAGGACCTTGAGGGCGAGGAGGTTGCTGTTCAGGCGGAGACCAGAGCACAGACACTGTTGGTCGAGCAGCCGAGGATCCGCGCGATAGTGGTTCGATCTGCGGAGGAGGCCGTGCAGTCCCTCCTGGATGGCCATGTCACCGCTCTAGTCTCCGATGAGATCGTCGGCTTGCGCGCCGTGCAGCGACTTGGTCTGGAGGATGAGGTCAAGGTGGTGGGCCTTCCGGCCGCGAGGTTCAACTACAGCCTTGCAGTGCCGAAAGACGACGCTGCCCGGCTCAATGTCCTCAACTATGCCTTGGCCTCGGTGCAAGCCGTGGGATTGAAACAACAGGTGGATCGGGCCTGGTTTGGGGCTCCCGTGGGCGTGACCGGCGCTCCCACGACCAGGTCGACGATCACCTACGTTCTCCTCTTCGTCGTCGTTGGCCTCGTCTTGGGCAATGTGATGTACTTCTCGCTGAGAATGCGGCGGCGTGTGGAGGAGCACACGGCGATTCTGGAGGAGTCACAATACAAGTACAGGAAGCTTGTGGAAGGCACCGATGAGGCGGTGTTCAGCGTGACCGGCGACCTTGGTCTGCTTGAAGTGAACAGCCGGGCAGAGGGACTGACCGGGCGGTCGAAAGACGAGCTCCTGACGATGAGTTTGGAGGATCTGGTCCCTCCAGCTCAAAGGCACGTGGTGAGGGAATGTGTACGGAAGGCCTTCCAGGAGGGCGTTGCCACCCGCGATGACGTCTCCCTGCTCGACAGGCACGGGGACGGAGTGCCTGTTCAGCTCAGCGCCCATTTGCTGACGCAGGGGGGACGCAAGATTGTCCAGTGCATAGCACGGGATGTGCGAGAGCGGACGAGAATGCGTCATCAGGTGCTACGGCGCAGCAAAGACCTCTCCACCATCAATCTCATAGCCAACATGGTGAGTCACGTGCTGGATCTGGAAGAGATGCTGAAGAGTGTGCTGTCAAGGGTGCTGGACTTGACGCGCACGGAAGGTGGCATGATCTACCTGAGCGGGCGCGATGGAGAGATGGTTCCCGTGGTCAAAGAGGGCCTTACCCAGGAACTGATCAAGCTGATCGAGTCGACTCAAGGCCCTGGCAAACTGGCGGATGAGGTGGTCAAGAGTGGCAGCGTCTTGGTTTGGACTCCTTTTGCGCAGCCTTCGCTCTCCAGTGGGACGCGAATTTCAGAAACCGGTGCTGGCACTCAGGTTGCGGTTCCGCTGACTTCGAAAGATCGAGTCCATGGGGTCATGGTTGTCTGTGGGCGTGAACCTCGTAGGTTCACCGACGAGGACATCGCGCTGCTGACGACGGTGGGCAATCAGATTGGAGTCGCAGTTGAGAACGCTCAGTTGATACGTCAGCTACAACGCACCGTCAGCGAGATGACAGCCGTCAGGCAGTTCAACGACAGCGTGCTGAAGGGGATGACAAACGGGTTGGTGGTGGTGGATCGGCAGGCGAAGGTGAGGTTGGTGAACCGGGCCGGGGAGAGCATGCTGGGCTGCATGGAGGAGGAGGTTCTGGACCGGTCTATCGATGAAGTTCTGGGGCCGGGCGCGGCGATGGTGCGGGGTAGTTTAGAGAGGGAGTTGGCGTATTCAGGGGAGGAGATTGCTATACGGAGAGATGGGGGAGAGACCGTACCACTAGGGATGAGCGTTTCGCCGTTGAGGGGTGATGGTGGGAAGGTCAGTGGGGCGGTAGTGATGCTGAGGGATTTGAGGGAGGCGAAGGCGCTGGAGGAGGAGAGGAGGCGGTTGGATCGGTTGGCGCTGTTGGGAGAGATCTCGGCGGTGATGGCGCATGAGATTCGGAATCCGCTAGCAGGGATGGCGGCAGGGATTCAGCACATGCTGACGAAGTTTGAGGAGGGGGACGAGAAGCACGAGGCGTTGGAGAGGATACAGAGAGAGGGGGAGAGGGTC
>JAUWLF010000096.1 GCA_030613785.1 Chloroflexota bacterium
CAGGCCGTGCTGGAGTTTGTACGAGTGCTTGAGGAGCGCTTCAACGGCCTCATCCGCTCTGTCTTGCTCTTCGGCTCCAAAGCCCGAGGGGAGAGCACCCCAGAGTCGGACCTGGATCTGCTGGTGGTGGTGGAGAGCGACGACTGGCGGGTACACAAGCAGATTCGTTATCTGGCTGCGGATATCTGCCTGAAGTATGACCTGAATCTGTCGCCCCGCGTTTGGAGCACCTCCCACAAGCAGGAGGTAGAGAAGTTGCAGAGTCTGCTCTACCAGAACATCCAGAGAGATGGCATCAACCTCATGCGCCTCTCACCTGCAGCTAGCTCAGCTAGCTGATCAGTGATAGGCTGCCCAGCGCCTCCTACCTTGCCTGAAAGAGGCTGCGAACACCAGCGTTGAAAGGGCTGACCCTACGGCAGGCTAAGGGCTGAAGCCCTCACTACAAACCCTCCCTGCGCTTTTCCACAACACCAACCATAGTAGCCGGACGGCATGCCGCGCCGCTGTTTCGGGTCTTCACGGAGCTCCCTGACCGCGCCTCCAACAGGCGAGCTGCCCGACCGCCTCAGCAGCACCTCTGCCCACGAGCATCTGATGCCCGGATGTCCCTCCTTCGCCTTCCACCGATCGCTCCCGGGCGCGCTTGACGTCGAATGCCAGATGTGCTATACTGCTGGACAGACGCACAAGTCGATCTAGTACCGATGAAGCGAAGGAGGTGCGATAGCATAGGAAAGCCATCTACGAGGCAATGGTTAGACCGAAGATCAACGAAGCAACGGTACTCAGGGAGGAATGAACTATGAATTGGACAAGATCGCGAACGAAGCTTCTGATAGCGCTTCTCGTAGTCGCCCTGATCGGCCTGCTGGGGCCCGCGCAGATCGCTCTCTCTCAGGGCAAATCCCTCTATGTCATTGCAGACATCAATTCAAGCCCAACTCCGATTGAGGCCTATGCGATCCAGGGCAATAGCTTGGCATATCAGGGCGTGAACAATGTGCCGAATCTTGCTGGTGGCGCCGTGGGCCTGGCAATCGACTCCTACGCAGCCATCCTCTTCGCCACCTATGAATTCAGCAACAAGATTCAGTTGGTGGACGCCACCACGTTTGCCGATCTGGGGACCACCACCGCGCCCGGGGCGAGCAACCTCGCCGGTATTGTCGTCGATCACGGCAAGCAGAGATTCTACGCAGTAGACAGGGATACGACTAACCTGTACGTCTACGATTGGGCTCCAGGGACCCACACCTTGACCTACCTAAGCACCCAGACACTGGAGGCCCCCACCGGGGCCTACGGCATCGCCTTGGACGAAGTCAATGATCTGCTCTACGTGGGAGGCAGTACCACCACAGTGAAATACTATCGTACTGACACCTGGGCCAAAGCCGGCGAGTTCACTGTGTCGCACGATGCCAGGGGCATTGCCGTTGACGTACCCAATCAACGCGTTTACACGGGAGAGGGTGGCCCCAGTGGTGGCACTCTGCTGAGCAAATATGATCTGTCAACCAGCACTGAGTCCACTATTGACGTGGGCAGCACTGTACTCGGTGTGGCTGTGGACCAGGCGACGGGTCTGATCTATGTCACAACCTATTACAGTGGATCAAGACCACAAAGGCTCTTGATTTACAATCCTAGTCTGACCCTGCAAACCTGGGATTCTGGCGATTTGGGCAGCCCCACAGGATTGTGCATCCCCATCGAGGAAGTAACCTTCAACCCCCTCAACCTGGCCATAGATGACGGGCTTGGGGAGGGGCAGTGCGTTCCGGCGGGAGATGAACTCACCTACACCTTCACCTATGACAATGTCGGGAGGGATCTGAATGTGACTGGAGTGGTCATCAGCTCCACTATCCCCTCTGGTACAACCTTTGTCAGCGCGACCGGCAACTACAGCATGGACGGCAACACCATCACCTGGAATATAGGGAACGTCGCACCCAACGCTCCGACGGCCTCTGTAGAATTGGTGGTTCAAGTAGACGCGGACCTTGCTGCCGGCACCATCATCGAGAACGGCGCCACCATTGACAGCGACCAATGGGGTCCTGCCACGGTGGGTATAGACACCTGCGTTGCTGCGCCCGAGGTCGAGGAAGAGGAATTCGTACCAGAACCTGGCAGCTTGCTCCTCCTGGGCAGCGGCCTGATGGGCCTGGCCGGCTACGCTGGTCTCCGCCTGCGCAAGAAGTGATCTGCTGATCAACCAACTTGCTAATTCCGCCTGTAGGGGCACGGCATGCCGTGCCCCTACGTGTCTAGCCTGCCCTGAGCATCCTGGACTCCGGGATTGCAGTCTCGTCGCAGCATAGGGCTGCTAGTTCTGTTCCACACTGTCTTCCTCGGCCGTTTTGCCTTCCCCTCAAAGCCTGCTATAATTGCCCGTGCTCTAGACCCTTGCAGGCAAGGCACCCAGTCCCACACTTGGGAGGCCCAGCCGCATTCCCCCGTTGGTGTGACTGTGGACGCATGACGGAACAAGACGGCAAACCAAAGCCAACACCAGAGGTGCAGCAGTTCGGACCTCCCTGGCTCACGGTCGAGACTGGCCTCTACCTGTTGCTGATACTCACCGCCTTGGTTCTCCGCCTCTACGCGCTGGGCAGGCAACCGCTGGACGAGCACGAAGCTCGGTTGGCAATTGATGCCTGGCGTTTCTACACCGGTGGTGCTGCCAACATCAGGGGACACAGCCCCCTCCTTTTCCACGGGAATCTGCTCCTCTATCTCCTCTTCGGGGCTAACGACTATGTCGCTCGTATGATCCCTGCGCTGGTGGGCAGCCTGTTGGTGGGTTTGCCCTACCTGCTGCGCCCCTACCTGGGAAGGTGGGGAGCCCTGGTCAGCGCAGTTCTGCTGGCCTTTTCCCCCTCCTTCGTCTTCTTCTCTCGCCAGCTTGATAGTGCCATCATCCTCTCGGCCACCTCTTTGGCGCTCTTGGCCGGCATCTTCGGGTACCTGAGACAGGGGAAGCGCTCTCACCTGTACCTAGCGGCTGGTGCGCTGGCTATCGCACTGATGGCAGGTGGGGCTAGCTACGCAGTGCTAATAGCGGTGGGAGGCCTGCTCTTGACGCTCACAGTGCGGGCAGGTTTGAAACCTGCCCCTACGGGACATGACCTTCGTACGGGCGGGTTTGAGACCCGGCCTTTCGGACAAGCATGGGTCATGGCAGCGGGCATCTTCGCAGCCCTGATTCTCCTCGTCTCCACAGGGTTGTTCGTCAACCTCCAAGGGTTGCAAGCCACACTGGACCTCCTTCCCGCTTGGTTGAGTCACTTCTCGCCCGTCGTAGAGGGTAAACCCTGGCACTATTATCTCTCCCTCCTTGTGGCCTACGAGCTGCCTATCCTGGTCTTTGGCCTGGTGGGTGCTTGCCACCTGGTGCGACGAGACCGCTTCTCGGCTTTCCTGGTCTGGTGGTTTGCGCTCACTCTGATCCTCTACTCGCTGATGCCTGCGAAGCCGCCTTCGGGGCTGCTCCAGATTCTCCTGCCCCTCACCCTGCTGGCGGGCAGAACCATAGGAGAATTGCTGAACAGGATAGCTCAGGGGGAAAGACGGCTTTGGGACCGGCTTGCGCTCGTGGTCTCTCTCCCCGTCATCTTCCACATGTTCCTACAGTTGTCGGCCTTCGCCAACCCCGACAGCCCTGGCGATCCCAGGTATCTCATCCTGGTCATCTTGTCCCTCTTCTTCCTGGTCTCGGTAATCCTCATCACCGGCGCCATGGCCCTTGACTGGAGAGGCTCGCTCCGCACCGCAGGGCTGGTGGTCTTGGTGATACTCGCCTTCTTGACGCTGCAAGGTACGTGGAGGCTCAATCTCCACAGGCCCGGAAACCCCGTTGAGCTCCTGCTGGATGAACCCACCTCGTCCGATGTCAGAAACCTCGTCTCAGCGATAGAGGATTTCTCCAACCAGCGAGAGAGAGACCGGCACAGCGTGGATATCACTGTGACCGGTGGCGAGGACCCTCTGCTAGCCTGGTATCTGCGGGATTTCTCCGATCTATCCTTCATCTCACGGTTCCCTTTGTCTCCTACTCCTGTGGTGATCACGCCGTCTCGAGAAGCCCAGTTCCTCCCCAGCTACAGGGGTGCGAGGTTCCGCGTACAGAGCTCTTGGACGGGCGGAGACCTCCCCTCTCACGATCTGATCAATTGGTTTCTCTTTGGAGAGAGCCTCTACAACTCGACACATCGTGACGTCGTGCTGTGGGTTGCGCTAGAGACGGAGAGATAACGAGGTAACAGCGATATGCACAACAGATTCTCGATCCTGGATAAGCCCTTGTGGTCCAAGATCACCCTCAATTGGGAGTTGATTTGCTGGGTGACCATCATCGTGGTGGCCATCGCCATCCGGTTCTGGGACCTGGGTAGTCGGGCCCAGCACCATGACGAGAGTATGCACTCCTTCTACTCCTGGGAGTTGTACCGCGGTAGAGGCTTCGTCCACAACCCCTTGCTCCACGGCCCGTTCCTGTACCATGCCAACGCCCTGATCTACTTCCTCTTTGGCGCCAGCGACTACACCTCGCGAGTGGCCCCGGCCCTCTTCGGCGTAGGCATCGTCATCGCCCCCTACTTCCTGCGCAAGTGGTTGGGAAAACGTGGGGCCCTGATCGCGGCGGCCATGTTCGCCATATCGCCCGGCTTCGTCTATTTCTCCCGATTCATTCGCATGGATATCTTCGCCGCCGGCTTCGAGATTCTGATGTTCATCGCCATCATCAAGTACCTCGATCAGCGAAAGGTGTCGTATCTCTATCTTCTGGCGGCCGCTCTGGCCTTGGCCTTCTCTACCAAAGAGATCGCCTTCATCACCACCTTCATCTTCGGCACCTTCTTGGCCTTTCTCCTCGTTTGGGAATGGCTCCGGAACAGGAAGTTGCCGCCTGACCTGGCCTCCTTCGACCTGGTGATGCTCATCGGCAGCCTCTGCGCCCCCCTCTACTTCTCGCCCTTGCTCATCAGGGCCCTGGGGCTGTGGGACCCTCTGGACTACGTGAACTACGGGCAGCACGATCTCCTCGTCCTCCTGCTGGTGACAGCCGCATTCGCTCTCCTCGGCCTCTGGTGGAACTGGCGCCGCTGGGTGATCTCGGCCGGCATCTTTTGGGCCATCTACATCCTTCTGCACACCACCTTGCTGACGAGCATGGGGGGCCTTCTGACCGGACCTATCGGTGCGCTGGGTTACTGGCTGGCACAGCAGGGGGTGAAGCGAGGGGGGCAGCCGTGGTTCTACTATCTGATTCTGATCCCTCTCTACGACTTTCTGCCCCTTCTTCTCGCTCTGCTGGGTATGGGCTACCTCTCCTTCACAACGGTAAGGAAGCGGCGCCAGGACACAGAGAAAAGGAGCCCTCTGCCCTTGAGCGACATCTTCTGGATATTCCTGGCCTACTGGTTCCTCGCGGCTTTCCCCATATACAGTTGGGCAGGCGAGAAGATGCCCTGGCTCATCGTGCACCTGACCTTGCCCATCATCCTCCTGGCTGCACGGTTCATCGGCGATGTGCTGGAGCGGACCAACTGGCAGGAGTTGCGTCAACGTGGTGGCTTCTACTTGCTGATCCTGGTGCCCACTGCGAGCCTGATACTGTTGGGCTTCCTTTCCGCTTCCCTCGGCCTGATCTCAATCCTCAGCCGTGGCTTGCCCTCGGCGGGCTTCAACCTGGGCGAGTTGAACACCGTGATGCGCTGGCTGATCACGCTCCTCCTTTCAGGGGTACTCATCTACCTCATCTTCCTGATCGCCAGCCGCCTGAGCCCGAGTTCCGTCGCCCGGATGCTCCTCTTCACCACGGCTCTCGTGCTGGTGCTCTTCACCATACGCTACACTTGGATCGCCACCTTCATCCACGGCGACATCGCCCAGGACATGCTCATCTACACTCAGACCACGCCGGACGTGACCATGGTGCTGGAGGAGATAGAGCGCCTCTCCGAACGCCTGGCTGGTGGCAAGGAGATGAGCGTGGCCTTCGACGAGTTCACCAGTTGGCCCTTCTGGTGGTATCTGCGCGACTATCCCAACAAGGTCTTCTTCGGCAAGGAGCCGGTAGGGCCTCTGGATGCGCCTGTGGTGTTGGTGGGGCTGGACAGCGAGAGCGCCGTCAGGCCCTACCTGACCGACTACACCAGGCAGCAGTACAGGCTCCGCTGGTGGTTCCCAGAGGACTACCGCGCCCTCACTCCTCGCACCATCTGGGAGTACCTCCGCGATCCGGCGATGCGACAAAGCGCCATCAATTTCCTTCTTTATCGAGAGTTGGAGAAGCCCCTGGGGTCATCCGATTTCGCCTTCTATTTGCGAAAAGACGTTGCGGCCCAGATCTGGGAATCCAGCGCCGTGCCCATCGCCGACCAGGTGGAAGTCACCACCGAGTACGCCGATGCCCATCGTGAGTTGACCGCCATCACAACCTGGGGCGAACCGGGAACGTTAGAGGGGCAGTTCAACTTCCCCAAGGGAATAGCCGTCGACTCACAGGGCAACGTCTACGTCGCAGACAGCCAGAATCATCGCATCCAGAAGTTCGACAGCGAAGGAACGTTCATCACCGCCTGGGGTTCCCCCGGCGAGGCACCGGGTCAGTTCAGCGAACCCTGGGGAATCGCCGTGGGTGGTGACGACAACATCTACGTGTCTGACACCTGGAACCATCGCCTCCAGAAGTTCACCACCGACGGTGAGTTCATCACCTATTGGGGCGTCTTTCAGGACACGGGCGCCGAACTACTCGATCCTCAAGGGATGTTCTACGGACCGCGAGACATCGCCATTGACGCTGAGGGGAACCTTTACGTCACAGACACCGGAAACAAACGCATCCAGAAGTTCGACTCAGAAGGCAACCCTCTCGGCCAGTGGGGCGGTGGTGGTGACGACCCAGGACAGTTCCTGGAGCCGGTCGGCATCGCCGTTGACACGCAAGGCAGCATCTACGTCGCCGACACCTGGAACCAACGCATCGAGGTTTTCGATGGGGATTTCCAATTCCTCACACAGTGGAGAGTGGAGGCCTGGCTGGGTGAGTCCATCGCCAACAAGCCCTATCTGGCCCTGGATGGGGAGGGGAACGTCTACACTACGGACCCAGAGGGGTATCGCGTAATGGTGTTTGATAGTACCGGGGAGTTGGTGCGCATCTTCGGTAAGTATGGGACCGACGAGGCATCCTTCGACCTGCCCATCGGCATCGCCCTAGACCAGGAGGGCAATGTCTACGTCAGCGATTCCAACAACCATCGGATCATGAAGTTCGCGCCCATTGAGTGGTCGCCGGGCCAGTAGCCCGCAACTGAGCCCGCGAACCATTGGGCAGTCGTTGCCCAGCCGGCCCAGTAGCGAAGCGCACCAGCAGCTCTCTAGTGGTGCTGACGCGCCAGCTATCCCTGAGTACAGCCAAGCCGCATCCGGAGAAACGAGAAGGGCTGTCCTGCCATAGGACAGCCCTTACAAATCGCAGTTCCAACGAAGCCATTAATCTGCTGCTCGTCGACGCAGAGTAGCATACCCTGCCAAACCCATGAGGCCGCTGCCCAGCAGCAGTATCGTGCCCAGCTCCGGTACGAAGGGTACCTCTTCTTCATCCTCGAGCGGCCAAATGGCCAGGCTCTCGAAGCCGCGCAGCGGGTTGCTGCTGCCGTTAACAACTGCCGTCACCAGCGTCGCCGCGCCGGTCGCTGGGTTGATGGTGAAGATCTGGCTGGGGTTGCCCGGACCCGCACTGCGGTCGTTGATCCCCCACAGCACTCCTTGGCCGTCGAAATCAATGCCGCCATCCACAAGAGTGACCGCTCCCAGGGCACCGACCGGCGTAGCAGCACCACTTCCCCTGTCTATGGTGACCAAGTTGTCTGTGTGATCCCCTCCGAGGCCGTACACCACACCATTCCGGAAGGCAAGCCCCGTGACTTCCTGGCCCTGAGGTCCAATGGCGCTAGCTGCTCCCGTCGAGCGGTTGAGTTTGTAGAAGGTAGCTGGTGCTGGCTGGTCGGTCGACATCCACAGCCTCCCCCCGCCGTCAAACGTGAGCCCCGTGTCTATGATGTTCACCCCCAACGGGCCCACGGCCGTGCACGCTCCCGTGCTGACATTGCAGGTCACGAGGCTACTGCTGGCCTGGTCTACGCCGTACAGCACCCCGGATGCGGAGAAACTGAGTGACTCGATGTCCCTGAACCCCGTGGGGCCGACAGGCGTGGCGACTCCAGTGTTCAAGTCGATCGTCCACAACCGACCCGTCGCGTCGGAATCGATGGAATAGCCAACCACGGCGGGTCCGTTCGCCTGATGGGTAGGGCCATCCCCGGCAGCCGGGACCTCGCCATGCACGTCAGGTGTTGAATCCTCCGGATTGGGGACAGCCACGTGGCGGTAGCCCAGGCCCACGGCTGCTTCACCGGTATCCGCAGAGCCATCGGCCGCCGCAAAGGCCGGAAAAACCACCAGAGCCAGCAGCAGGGCGGCCACCAATGCCACAACCAACAACGATCTTCTCAAGACGCTCCTCATCAACATCTCCATCGAGGTTCCTTTCGATCCACTTCTACGGACAGTGGAGCTTGGTGTCTCCTGCTACGGAAGGTCTCCTCGCGCACATCCATCGCGAAGCCCCGCTTGTCGGACCAGACGTAACTGCACCCATTATAGCAGCTTCACTCATTTCTGTCAAGCAGAAAAAAGAACTCGTCGGGAACATGGTTTTCACCCTTCTGGCATGCTTCGGTCACCTCGGACATCACTGCGGGCGCTGCCCCCACGAACATCGACGCCAGGCCGTCCGTGTTGGATTCACCCTACGTTGCACAGACTGCAAAGCAAGCCAAGCCTCGCAGCCCCTGCTCCCCTTGCCAAACACGAGCAATGGTGTTATAATTGCGTAGTAACATACAGGCGTATCAACGCATTCAGGAAAGGCATCCCCCATGGCCAAGGTATCCAGCGAAGAGATAAATCAGCTTCATGCTGAGGTGTGCCAGGCATTGGCGGACCCCATCAGGATCGCCGTCTTGTATCAGTTGAGCGATGGCGAGAAGAACGTGGGTGAACTAGCAGAAGCCCTGGGATGCAACCGCGTCACAGTTTCTCGCCATCTGAGGGTGCTGAGAGAGCGGGCGATCGTGAGGACTGAGCGGCGAGGAGTGAGCATCTACTACTCGCTCGCTGATCAGCGGATCATCGCAGCTCTGGACCTCCTGCGCCAGGTCTTGGCTCAGATCATGGCTACCCACAAAACGCTGGCGGAAGCATTGGAATAGGAAGGGAAATGCAACTGCGGGAGCTATCAAGCACGCTCAAGGGGAATTTGAAGGGCATCTTCGACCAACGGGTGACCTTTGACCCCATAGACCAACGCCTATGCAGCCACGACATAGGCGTGTTCCCCAAGTTGGTGCGTCCTCTGGTGGGCAACACCATGCCCGCCGCAGTTGTGCAACCGCAGAGCGAAGACGAGTTCTAGAAGTTAGTGCGCCTAGCGAACATCGAGGGGATTCCCCTTGTGCCGCGAGGCATGGCCACCTCTGGATATGGCGGGGTGCTACCGGTGAAGGGCGGCGTGGTGATGGATTTCTACCGTATGCGTCGTCTTCTTGGAGATAGATAGCAAAAACCTGACGGCCACCGTGGAACCTGGCCTGACCTGAGGAGATCTGAGCGCTTGGAGAAGGCGACTAGCAGAAGAGAGGGGTTGAGTCGCCGTCCGCTGGAGCTTCTCCGATACTTGGACCGTCCGCCTGGGAAGGTTGCCTAACTAGAGAAATATTTTCCCCGGGTTGAGGATCCCTTGCGGGTCTAGCAGTTTCTTGATCTGGCGCATCAGTTCGAGGCTCGCCCCGTGCTCTCGTTCCATGAACGGCCGCTTGCCGATGCCCACGCCGTGCTCTCCAGTGCAGGTCCCCTCCAGGTCCAGCGCCCGAGAGCCGATGGCCTCGTTGGCCTTCATGATCTTCTCCCCCCCCTCTTTGTCTTGCGCATCGCCCATGAAGACCACGTGCAGGTTGCCGTCGCCGGCGTGGCCGAAGGGGTACCCGGCCACTCCGTAGTCGTCTATCACTCTGGCGGCGTACTGCAGCATCTCGGGATAGCGGGAGATGGGCACCGCGACGTCGGCCACGAAGGGATCCGCTCCTGGGTGGGTGTGCTTGATGCTTTCGTAGGCCTCGTACCGCGCCTCCCACAGCTTGTTTCGCTCGTCTATTCCCAACCCTGGCTCGAACGAGAGGGCCCCGGCCTCATGGCAAAGGTCCTGCACCGGCCCCAGTTCCTCCTCGAGGGCCATCTCGCTGGCACCTTGGAACTCCAGGAAGAGGGTGTGTTCTTCGCGGAGACCCAACCCCCGATCGCGGTTGAGCATGTGGACGAGTTCAGAGGTGAGGATCTCCAGGGCGGCGGGGGAGAAGCCCCAGCGCACGATCTGAAAAACGGCCTGGGCTGCGGCCTCAAGCGTCGGAAAGGTGGCTATCGCGGAGGAGAAGTGGGAGGGTATCCCTGCCAACCGCAGGCTGGCTTGGGTCACGATGCCCAATGTCCCCTCGGAGCCCACGAAGAGACGTGCCAGGTCGTACCCTGAAGAACTCTTGGTCGCCAGGCTTCCGATCTCGATGATCTGGCCGTCGGCCAACACGACGGTCAGCTTGAGGACGTAGTCCTTCGTAGCGCCGTACTTGATGGTCCTGACCCCACTGGCGTTGTTGGCGATCATACCTCCGATCATGGCGCTCGCGCCGGGATCTGGAGGAAAGAATAGACCGTGCTGCCCCAAGGCTTTGTTCAAGTCCTTGTAGCCCACCCCGGCCTCCACCACGGCCAAGAAGTCCTCGGGGCGGATCTCGACGATCTTGTCGAAGCGCTGCACGTCCACGACGATGCCGCCAAAAAGGGGCACGGGGTTGCCCTCGATGCTAGTCCCGGCTGCCCGGGCGGTGACGGGTATTCGGCGTGGGTTGGCGATCTTCATGATGGCGGAGATCTCCTCCGCCGAGCCGGGCATCACCACGACCTGAGGAGGGATGTGGGGGGTGTAGTATGACTCGTCGCGGCTGGCCAGTCTCAGGGCCGACTCTCCCGTCGAGAGGTTCTCGCTCCCCACGATGGCCTCTAGCTCTGTCAGCTCTCTGTCAGTGCAGCGACCCCACTCCATTGTCTCCTCCTCGTACTTCAGTACCGTCGGCTTACGTCCCCTTCGACCATGCTCAGGACAGGCTTCGATACGCTGCTTCACTACGTTCCGCAGCTACTCAGGATGCTGCGTTTGGGCAGGCTCAGAACGGGGCAGCGGGCACAGCAGATCAGTTAGGCGAAAAGTCGCCCGCTACCTCGTTGACAGCAACTATACTCCCAGAGGGATAGGCCGTCAACTGTCGCTATGGACACGCACGCAAGAAGGCACGGCATGCCGAGCCCCTATTCCTGTGATCGCGAGCAAACGAGTCCCAGTGGAAGTTCGTGGTCACACCGCCAGAATCGATCCCGGCGCGCCGATTGGATGGATCTTAGGAGACTCTACTCCAGGAAGATGTCCAGAATGTCCCGCAGCATCGTGGCGGCGGAGGGCAGTGGCGTGGGCTCGTCTATGGCGGCCATGATGGTCCCATAGATGTCGGTGTGGTAGACTACACCCATCTGCTTGCGCCCCAAGGTGGAGAGGAAATGGCCGGTGGGGATGATGGTGGGGGAGACGCGGAGATCGGCACCACCGTCAGGCCGGCGCTCGGCGGTGGCTAGCAGCCTGTAGACGCGACCTGCGGCTCGTGCTTCCCGTATGTCCGCCCGCCCGACGCCGGTGATGCCGATGCGGTCCACATCCTCTAGCCGAGCGGGCAAACCCATTACCGCGTTGACCAGGATCACCAGCTTGGCGGCCGCGTCCCATCCGTCCAGGTCGAAAGAGGGATCGGCCTCCAAGACCCCCTCCGTTCGAGCTCGCGCTTTTGCCTTCTCCCAGGACAGCCCGTCCCCCAACAACTCGAGGATGTAGCCGGTGGCCAGGTTGGGAATGGCCTCGATGCGATCGACCACCGCTCCACGGAGGTCCCGCTGGCCGAGGTACAAAGCCGGCAGTCCACCGGCGACCGTGCCGTCGAAGCGCAGTTGTACTCGCTGGCGCGCTGCCATCTCATGAAGCTCAGTGTAGGCCATGACCAAAGGGCCCTTGTTGGGGGTGACGACGTGCACGCCCCGCATCAGCGCTGTGCGGATGTGGGTCAGTCCTGGTTCCGCCCCCTGACTCAGGTTGACAGGCGAGGCCTCACAGAGGACGTCTGCGCCTTCGTAGATTATCAGATCGGCGGCAGGTAGGCCGGACCTACCTACGGCCGTATACTCGGCCACGGTGCCCCCGGCCTGCTTGATAGCGGAGACCTGGGCAGGGTCCAGGCCGTGGTAGTCATAGGCCCAGCCATGGCTGTCGGCCGCGCCGACGAGCACAAGCCGCAGGCCATAGGTGGCTTCGACGTGAGGCCCCTTCTGAACAAGAAGGTCGCAAAATCTACGACCCAGGTTGCCCAGGCCGACCAGCACGATGCGGACAGTGCGGGTCACAGAACGTTTCTCCTTCAGACGCTTGAGAGCGCAGAGTGACAGCCAGTACGGAGCGACGATGTCGCTGTGGTTGATATGGTAGCCGGTGCCCGCGGGATGCTTCTGCTACGAGTTCACAAGGGATGCCCGCTTAGCAGTCAGTATAGCACACCTGGTCCCGGCTCGCAACAGTTCCCTGACTTACCGCCCATCGGTGGGAGCGGCCGCGGGAGAGTGAGAAGGTGCCTTGTGGGCACGTAGCCGTCGAACTCCTGCCGACTCGCCATGAAGTCTGCTTGCGGCGCGACCATCGTGAAGTGCAGCAAGGGACTGGATAGGTCGGTCTTGGAGACTCATTCCCACCACCAAGAGAGGTGGAGCAAAGGAGCACTCGCCCACTCGTGCTTGCCCCATGATTGGCACGGTGATAACATAACCTTGAAGTCCAGGTCGGTGCCGCTAGGGGTGGCCTTGGATGAGTTGCCTGGCATCTAGAGCACCGATCGGAGCCGTTGATGGTGCGTTGAACTATGGATGCTGTTCCAGATCTGGACTCTGTTCGTGAGGCGGCAGGGCGCATCAGGCCCTATGCACATCGCACCCCGGTGCTGACCTGTGCCAGCCTTGATCACATGCTCAACGCCCAGCTCTTCTTCAAGTGTGAAAACTTCCAGAAGGCGGGCGCCTTCAAGTTCCGCGGTGCCTGCAACGCCGTTTTCTCTCTTTCAGACACGGAGGCCAGTCGGGGAGTGGCTACCCATTCATCCGGCAACCACGCGGCGGCGCTGGCCCTGGCCGCCCAGATGCGAAACGTGGAGGCGTTCATCGTCATGCCGAGGAATGCTCCCCGGGTCAAGAGGGCGGCGGTAGCCGGCTACGGGGGGAACATCGTCTACTGCAAAGCGACACTTGAAGCGCGCGAGGAGGCGCTGGCCCAAGTGGTACAGGAAACCGGCGCAACCTTTGTCCATCCGTACAATGACCCTCGTGTCATAGCCGGACAGGGGACGGCGGCACTGGAACTGCTGGAAGAGGTGCCAGACCTGGACGTAGTGGTGGCGCCCGTGGGAGGCGGTGGGCTGTTGAGTGGAACAGCTTTGACGGTGTCCGACGTTTCGCCTGAAACACGGGTCATCGGCGCGGAGCCGGAAGGAGCCGACGATGCCTGTCGGTCCTTGCAGGAAGGCAGGATTGTTCCATCAGTCAATCCGAGAACGGTGGCCGATGGCTTGTTGACCTCACTGGGGGACGTCACCTTTCCCATCATCCAGGCTCACGCCGAGCAGATCGTCACCGTGAGCGAGGAGCAGATCATCGCTGCCATGCGCCACGTGTGGGAGCGGATGAAGATCATCATCGAGCCTTCCGCCGCGGTACCTGTGGGAGCGCTCTTCGAGCGGAAGATAGATCTGACGGGCGCACGAATCGGGGTGATTCTCTCGGGAGGTAACGTGGATCTGGACAAGCTTCCGTGGATGCTAGGGTAGCCTCGTGCGGTGGTCCGTCCTGGGCCAGACTCCAATGGCGCCCGTTGTGTCCCCACTCACAGCCGCTTCACGATCTCGCGCCGGTATTCTGGAAAGTAGCGGCCGATGACCATGAGATCGAAGGATCTCAAGATGGACTCTTTGGCTTCGCGTTCCAGGAGGAACCGGAACGACTCCCTCACCAGGGCGTCGGGGCTGGCTGCGTCTCCCACCAAATCGTCGAAATCGGTCTTCTGAAGCGTGACTCGGTGGCGAGTCTCAGTTCGTCCTTCTCTCACAGTTACCTGGCACTCGTAGCTGTCGCGGTGTTCTGTCGTCTCAATCTCGATGTCCGGCATGATTCTCCTTGCTCCCACTGCCGTCTGTGTCCGCTAGAACTGCGCGGGCGGTCTCAACAGCGCTTTGATACGCCTGGTCGGGCTTCGTCCCGCCTGAGGCAGATGCCCGCTGCGCTTGGATGTCCGCGATCAGACGCAGCCGATGGTGGGCATAGAGCACGTCCCTGGCCTCCGGACCGATCATCGTCAGCAACCGAGTCCACAGGCGCTTCAGTAGTTCTTGAGCCTCATCGGAGCTTCCGGGTTGGGGCAGGATCGCGGCCAA
>JAUWLF010000135.1 GCA_030613785.1 Chloroflexota bacterium
ACTCGACGCGCATGTCATCCTTGCGGACCCGCTCTCCCTCAAAGGCCGAGCCGTAGGGGACGGGTATGGGGATCTCGGCGATCTCGACCTTCACCCCTCGTACCTCTATGCACCTGGCGCCCAACCTCTCGGCGCGCTCCAGGTCATCTTTGCCCCCAATGTCATCGAACGGCATAGAGATGACGTGCTCGAATTCGGTCACGCCGCTGGGCAGTATCTCAGGGATAACCGTGTCTGCGATGACGGGAAAGCCGTAGTTGATAGCCCCGGCGGCAGTGGCGTACTTGAGATCATCCACCTCGCCCAGGGCCAGGGCAAAGGCGAAGACGCGGAACTTATTGTAGACCAGTATCTCCCGCGCCTGGCCGGCCTTCAGGCCTCCGAAGGTGAGCGCTGAGCGGGTGGCGAAGCCCGCGGGATAAATGGTGGCGATGGTGTCGGTGCCGAAGGGGATGATGTAGGTGTCATAACCCATCTCCACACCCTCCTCCAGCAACTGATGGATGATGCTGCGGCCGTTCACGTTGCCGGAGAGAAAGACCAGGATGTTGCGGCGCTGCAGTTCGCGCACGATTTGCACCGCGACCTCGTTGGACTTGGCAGCACCGATTATGGCGGCGAAGCCTGGCATACGTCCATCCACCAACTGGATGCCCCAGGCGCGCAACTGTACGTCATCAATGGGCCCATTACAGTAGCCCTCGCCGCCGGCGGTCACAAGCTGGGGGTAGCCATCCAGCTTCTCCGGCTGCTCACCGAGGGCGTACTTGATACCCATAATGGTTTCCTGGGCCAAGAAGGTGGCCGCGCCACTGTCCAGAGCCTCGCCCAGATATGGGGTCCACAGGCTTGCCCTGGGCACAGGGTGAAGGAGTTTCTTGGCGTGGTCAAGCACCGGTGGCAGGTCTCCCAGTTTGGACACCTCGATGCCCGTGAGGCCGTTGATCACCGGCAGGTAATAGGCGGTGCTGGGGAACTGTATCGGGAAATCCGCTCCCTTCTCCGCCAGGGTCTTTTGGAGCAGTTGGTCGGCTTCTTGATAGATGTTCTTGGCGCCACGCATGGCGGCACCAGCTATGTATCTCGACATTGATCTCTATCCTCCTTACGCTTCCTCGACGGAGACACCAGCCATGCTGTACAGGCTGACCTCCGCCCCCTCTTCTCGAGCCTTGAGCCAAGCCTGCCAACGACGATCTCCACTCTGGCCAAAGCGAGTTGGATCGTACTCGGGCAAGCCTAGGGCGGCGCGTTTCTTGTCGATATGGTCCAGCGATTTCTGTATGGTCCTCTCTATATCGGGCTCGAACTCGAGCTTGCCACCGACTTTCTCCTCCCAGCCGGCGCCGATGATGTCTGTTACTGCCTCGCTACCCTCCACCGGAGACTTGACACCCATTATGGTGTATACCCCCGAGGCCACGAAGTAGGTAGCGATGGACAAGGCTTTCTCGCTCATCCACTCCGGAGCGAGGCCCACGCCGGGGATGTCGGAGATGTCGTCGCCCAAACCGCCCTCAGTGGCCATCTCTGCCAGGACGGTCAGAATGCGGCTGTTGTCCACGCAGGAGCCCATGTGCAGAACCGGCGGTATGCCCACCGTCTCACAGATCTCCCGCAACCCAGGGCCCGCCATCTTGAGGGCCTCACCCTGAAGCAGGCCGTATTTTGCGTTGCACAGAGCCCCGCATCCGGTCTGCACGACTAGCACGTCGTTCTTCAAGAACGCCTTGACTATCTCGAAATGGGCCTCGTCGTGGACGACGCGCGGGTTGTTGCATCCCACCACGCCCGCCACGCCCCGCAGACGACCAGCCATGATGGCGTCGTTGAGGGGTCGCAGAGAACCACGGTAGTGGCCGCCCAACATGTAGCGGACATACTCGTGGGAGAAACCAGGCACCATGTTCTCCTGTATGTCAGGGATGTAGGTTGACGCGCGGTTCGGGTAGTTGTCGATCGCGGTCTTGACAATCTCTCTGGCGATCTCAGGAGCGCGGTGCTCGTCAAACTCCATGTGCAGAGCACCGGTAATCATCGCTTTCGGCGAGGTAGTTATGATCTTGGTGTGGAAATTTTCCGCCACATCCACTAGGCCCTGGAAGATGCACTGGATGTCCACCACCATGGCCTCCACCGCCCCAGTGAGGACCGCCAGTTCCTGATCCAAGAAATTGCCCGCCGAAGGCACGCCCTGCCGCATCAGAGTCTCATTTGAAGTGCAGCAGATGCCAGCCAGAGTGATGCCCTTGGCACCCTTGGACTTGGCGTACTCGATCATCTCCGGGTCCAGTGCTGCCGCCACTATCATCTCAGACAGAGTGGGTTCGTGGCCGTGAATGATGATATTGACCTCGTCCTCTTTCAGTACGCCCAAGCTTATCTGCGTGACCAGAGGACTTGGAGTGCCAAAGAGAATGTCGGAGATATCCGTAGCCAGCATCGAACCTCCCCAACCATCAGCCAGAGCGGCGCGCAAGCCCTGGTCGAGAATGTGTTCGGCATCCTGATCGTTGCCGACGTGCGTACGGTGCATGATCTCCACTATCTCACGATCCACACCACGCGGAGCGATGCCCAGATCGCGCCAGATCTCCTGCCGCTTCTGGGGGGCTCGAGCCAGGTAGTAGATCTCACCCGACTGCCTCCCGAACTCGGCCAGAGCCCTCTCTGCCACGTCGATGGCTATCTCCTCCTTGGTGCGGCCCTCGATCTCCACCTCCAGATCTCGAGCGACCTCTCTTAGCTTGAATTCATCTCTGATCTGGTACCCAGGGGCTTCGCCTGTGGCGGCACCGTGGAGAACGAAGCACAGATCCCGCCCGTGATCGGAATGGGCTGCGGCACCCGCCGCTATGCCCCGGGCCAGGTTCCTGGCCGCGACCGTCGAGACGGTCGCCCCGCAGATGCCCACCTGACCCTCCTTAGTCAAACGACAGGGCCCCATGGCGCAGTTCTTGCAGCACAGTCCCTTGGAACCGATGGGGCAGGGCTTCATCTCATCCACACGGTCGAAAGCTGTTCCAATGTCCATTTCCGCAGCTTTCTCCAACATGACCTCAGCTGCGGGACTCACAGTCTTATCGCCTTTTGGCATTTGGATCTCCTCTCACTCAATGTACTCTTGCACTAGACCATTCAAGGATTGGCAAGAGCGTGGTGTCCATACCATTCCACTCTAGTACATTCGGAAGTCACCGGACATCTCGAGGTCTGCCGGGTCGGTCTTGATGCTACGTGAGGCACATTCGTACCAGGCGGGATCGCCCAAGCTGGAGGGTTCCTCCTCGACCGGCTTCTGTTCCACCACGGGGTAGCCCGCTTTCTCCAAAGCCTCGGCCAGAGCTTTCCTGGAGACCTGCTTGGTGTGCTTGACGGTCACTTCCTTGAAAGCGGCGCTGGCGTCGATGTCCTGTACGCCGGACAGGGCGCTCAGCGACTCTCGTACCGCCATCACGTGGTGATCGGCGTACATCGAAGGTACCGGCAAAGTTGAGACTGCCATGTTGTGTCACCTCCTTCAAAGTTGACTTATCTGCTCCTATTTGTATACGATAGCATAGATCGTTCAGCGCCGCAACAGGAGAACAGGTCCCCCAAGCGGAGTTGGGGGGCGAACCGATGGCGATCAGCTCGCCCCCTCCGACTACCGATCTGTTGGGTTGTGATGGAAGGTGTCCGCCATAGCAGCGCACACCCTAGAACAGGCCTACGGTCTTGCCCGTCTCGTCAATGTCTACATCGAAGAAGACGGGGCGGGACGGCAGACCGGGCATCGTTCGCATCTCGCCGAGGAGCGGATACAGGAAGCCTGCACCTACTGAAGCCCTGATGTCACTGATAGGCACGTTGTAGTTCTTGGGCACGCCCTTCCAAGTTGGGTCATGCGAGAGGGAGAGGTGGGTCTTGGCCATATTGAGCGGCAGCTTGTCATAGCCAAGCCTGGTGTAGAGCCTGACCTTCGCCTCCGCCCGAGACGTGTATTCCACCCCATCTGCTCCATATACCTTGGTGGCGAGGATCTCTATCTTGTCCTTGATAGGGATATCGAGGGGATAGAGGAACTTGAAGTCGCTTGGCTTCTCGCAGGCCTTCACCACCGCCTCTGCCAGGGCGGCACCGCCCTCGCCACCCCTGGCCCAAACATTGCTCTCCACCGAGTCATCCGCGCCGGCGTCCAGCGCCGCCTGCCTCACCAGCTCGACCTCAGCATCGGTGTCGGCAGTGAACCTGTTCACGGCGACAACTACGGGGACGCCGTACTGCTTGGCGATGGCGACATTGGCCTTCAGGTTGTCCATGCCCTTTCCTAGCAATTCCAGGTTTTCTTCCTGGTAAGCTGGATCCAAGGGCCGGCCGGCCACAACTTTCGGTCCACCACCGTGCATCTTCAGGGCCCTGCTCGTGGCCGCCATGACCACGCAGTTGGGCACGAGACCGCTGTAACGGCACTTGATGTCGAAGAACTTCTCCATGCCACAATCGGCCCCGAAGCCGGACTCAGTGACCAAGTAGCCATCTGAGACCATCTTCAGGCCAATCTTGTCCGCTATGATGGAGGAGTTCCCATGGGCGATGTTGGCGAAGGGGCCAGCATGCACTATCGCCGCGCTGTTCTCAAGAGTCTGCATCAAGTTGGGCATCAGCGCCTCTTTCATGAGCACGGTCATCGCACCGGCCACGCCCAAGTCCTCGGCAGTCACAGGGTTCCTCTTCTTGTCAGTGCCGATGATGATTTTGCCCAACCTCTCACGCAGATCCTGCAACCCGGTCGTCAGGGCCAGGATGGCCATGACTTCCGAAGCGACTGTGATGTCGAAACCGGACTGGCGAGGGCGTCCATCCCACTTGGTTCCCAGGCCGACGATTACGTTCCGCAGGGCCCTGTCGTTGACATCAACCACGCGGTTCCAGGTGATGCTGTAGGGGTCGATGTCCAGCCTTCTTAGCCCCATGTCGGCCAGTTGTTCGTCGCTCAACCTGGCCTCGTGCATGATTCTGGCGTCCATCGCCGCGGCGAGAAGGTTGTGGGCTGCACCCACGGCGTGGATATCGCCAGTGAGGTGAAGGTTGAAGTCCTCCATGGGTACGATCTGAGAGTAGCCCCCACCGGCCGCCCCACCCTTGATGCCGAAGGTGGGACCTTGAGAAGGCTGCCGGATAACGGTGAGCACCTTCTTGCCGATGTGGTTCAGGCCCTGGCTCAAACCAACGGTGGTCACGGTCTTTCCTTCACCCAGAGGAGTGGGCGTGATAGCCGTGACGTCAATGTACTTGCCGTTGGGACGATCCTTGAGCTTCTCAAGGACATCCAGATGGATCTTGGCCTTGTACTTCCCGAAGAGATCCAGGTCACCCTCGGTCAAGCCCACCAGTTCGGCGATCTCCAGGATGGGCTTCAGCTTCGCCGCTTGGGCGATGTCGAGATCAGACGGTACTGCTGCCATGGTCTACCTCCTTGTTCTATTTGTTTGTGCAAGTCCCCTGCCTGGGGCACAAACAGTCGAGGCAATGGCCTGGTGTGGCCATTGCCTCAATAATGATAACGAACTGTCCCCTCTTGCAACGAGATGAAGTGTTTCTAGGTTGTCTGATACGTTGGTAAACCCCACGTATTCGTCTCCAGATGCTTCCAACGAACAGAATGATAGTAAGCGAATGCAATTATAGTATACTTGAGAAAACTTGTCAAGCGAAGGGCGGCCGTTTTCTCAGTGACATACTTTTGCTGAGTGTCCTTTCGATTCAGCGTTGTGGGTGGGCGGATGGCCCACCGTGTTGGGCTATGGCGGTCAATATGCTGTCGAGGCATCCAGGAAGTGAGTCGATGATCTCTGAATACGGAACCCGCAATATGGTCCAGCCGTGGGCAGCCAGGTCGTAGTCCTCTATTCGCGGCCGTTCCCGGATGATGTGGACATTCTCAACCGAGGCCTCGCCCTCCAGAAGAATGGCTACATTTCCGTGTTTGCAGAGCAGGGCGAAGTCTATCCGGTGGGCTTCGTCCTCTTCCTTCAGCGGGTAGTTGCGCTCTGCGTCGATGCCGTTCTCCTTGAAGGCGCGCCACAGCCTCTCCTCCACGACTCCGCCGATCCAGAGATCGTTGATCTCCTCCGCATGCAGCAGACGGTCCAACGTGGTGGGGATGAAGGTGATTCGGCGCAAATGACGACTGGGTATCGGGCGCGGCAGGTGCTGTAGAGGCCCGATTTCGATCTTGTAGTACAGCTCATCCACTCGCGGATGATCTGGTTCCTCGGGAAGCAAGTCTCCTCTGGGCGCGATACGAAAGTGCCTGATCGGGGCGTAGTAGTGGATCGCCCACCGCTCTTCACCGAAAGCCTTGGTTTGGTAGAAGGCCAGATAGTCGGCTCCGATTCGAGAGGGGGCTCGCTCACGGGGAATCCGGTACCAGCCTTGGTCGCGTGCAATGCTGAAATCCCGGCGGTTGTTCATCACCGCCACGAGTACTGGAGAGTCCTCTGGGAGATCGTTGTCTTCCGCGGTCATTCCCCTACTCCGACATGATTTCCGGTGCGAAGCGAGCCATCTGTTTGCAGAGGTGTAGCACGGCGAGGTCTTTCGCCTTCGCCTCAACCATCACGTCGAATGCACGCAGGTTCCGGTCTTTGGCCGCCCTGACGAAGCTCACAAATTGAAAAGGGTCGATGAAGTCGGCGTGGTGGAAGGGACGCGGTGCTCGTAGGCGTCGGGTTTTCTGGCTCGTCTCGGAGTGCGTTTGCTCGATGACACGCATGGCGGTGCGAGGGGAGCTGAAGTGGATCTTGGGCTGGACATCACGAGGCCAGGTCCGCAAACACAGTTCCAGGGCTTCCATCACGGGGATTCTTTGAGGGTTGTGGTTGAGGAAATGTAGGTAGTCGAATACCAGAGGGACTCCGGTCTCGTGATGAATCTGGACAATGTCAGCCACGCAGAAGCGTCTATCGTCGTTCTCCAAAGCCAGCCTGCGGCGCACAAACTCGGGCAGACGGCGATATCTTTCCGTGAATCGCTCAAGAGCAGATTCCCTGTCGCCATACACACCACCAACGTGCGTAACGATCACTGCCTCTGGCCCCAGACCCATCGATTCCAGGATTCTTGCCTGCGCTGTGATCTGCGCAGCGCTGTTTCGGGCAATGGCCTCATCTTGGGCGTTCATGACGTTCGATAGAGACTGGTGGAAGGAAAGCCGCAGCGTCTGACTCTTGACCGTTTCCCCGAGCACAGTGAGTTCGGTGGCACACTCGTCAATCTGACTGTGGAACCATGGCATGTCAGGATGAGTCACATAGGGTGCTAGATCCGACGCAATCCGATACATGCGGATGCCCTGTCTGTGTAGGTAAACGAAGATGTCGCGCAAGTAGGCCAAGCTAACACTGAGGTGGGGGTGGTTCTGCCAGCGTCTGGTATCGTGGGATTTCAACCCAGGCTGGCCTAGCACCTTGACCGGGAATCCGAGACGCATCGTGTCCATGCTGAAGTAGGGCTTCACGAGGCTGGCGATGGCTGGACGGTATTGTAGCTGAGAGGGGGGGAAAGGGCAAGGGGTTTTCCTTGAGGGGTTGCTCAGAGCTACCAGGTGTACTACCTATGTACGTGCAAAGTTACGGTCTCAGGGCTGTGGGCACTCGGGTCATCGGTTCAACCTCACAACCCCTGATCAACCGCATGAAGTTGAGTTTACCTCGCTGAGGGAGTAGGCACGCCTACCCACTTTGATGTGAGTGAGACCGTTGATCTCAATCTGATGCAGCCGCTCCAAGATGAACTCGCTCTTGCTCCCGCAGCGATCCTGCTCTCCCACCTTCCAGCCCCACTGCAGGAACTTGCGAGCGACCATCTGCACCTTGCGGCCACGATAGACACCGTCTCCACTCAGCAGATGCCAGATGATGACCAACATCTTGCGAGCGGTGGCTACAACCGCCACGTTGGTCCCCTTCTTGGCCCTCAGACGGCGAAAGAAGCGACCTAACTGGGGATCGTACCGCACCGCCACGTGGGCAGCTTCCACCATCACCCAACGGAGACGAGATCGCCCCGCTTTGGTGATCGAACCGCTGGTGTTCTTCTGCCCTGAACGATGCAGAGAGGGAACCAGCCCAGCATAGCTCGATAGCTTCTTGGGACTGGCGAAGCGAGTAACCTCACCCAGTTCACCCAGGATGGCCAGCGCGCCGAAGATGTTGATCCCTGGAATCTGCATCAAGATCGGCACCCGTTTATCCTCCTGGGCCAGACGAGCTAGAAGCTGATCAATTTCCGCCAGGGCCTCCTCGGTACACTTCAGGAGCCTGAGGTTCTGTCTGACCAACAGCTTTTCCATTTCAGGTAGATCGATGCTCTCCAGCCAGTCTCTTCCGGCACGACTGAAGAGGTTCCCGTGCGCGGGGCGAATCTGCTGGCGGTGCAGGATGGCGTGGATGCGGTTCTTGAG
>JAUWLF010000023.1 GCA_030613785.1 Chloroflexota bacterium
CACGTCAACGCGTCCCACTCCCATTTCCAAAGCTTGCTCATAGTAGCCTAGAGCCTCTTGTATCATTCCCTGGGAATGGAAATCAATAGCCTTACCCAGAACGGCGGTGATCCCCGCGTGGCTCCCTGACGCAAGACCCTGCAACTCGGCTGGCCCTTCGTGAGGCTCTTCGGGGTGCTGCACCAACTCCTCCTCTCCCAGCACAGCCTCTGCCAGACTACTCAAGGCGTCTTGAACCGCCGAGTCGACAGGACCAAGCTCTTCACCTGGCACAAGAAGGGACGGCTCAAGGACCCCTACGTCCCCGTCTGCGATCAAGCGCTCCAGAAGGGCGCGAGCCGTGGCATTCCCTCGGTCCAGCGACAGGACCTTCTTGCAGTAATCCACCGCCTGTGCACTCTCGCCATCCTCGTGGCTCATCCGCGCTAGAGCGAGGTACTCCTCCACGGCAACAGCCGTATTGGACTGCAACTCACATGCCTCTGCCAGCCTTCTGCGAGCGTCCTTGTATGCTGGTTGGAGCCGGACAACTTCCCGCCAGGCGTCGGCTGCCTGTGACAAGACCCTCTGCTTTTCGTACAGCTCAGCCAAGTGCGTCCAGGCATGTCCTGCATCCGTAGTCCGTCCCAAGCGCTCTAGAATCTGCGCTCTCTTCATGACAGGCGACGGATCATCCGGAGTCAGCTCAGAGACCTTCCTGTACTCCCTCAAAGACTCCCGCACTCTCTCTGCCTGCAAATAGGCGAAGGCCAAGCCGCTCCGAGCCGCTGCATCGTCTGGGAATTCATCAGTAGCCAGCCTGTACTGCTCAATGGCTTTCATCCATTGCCTGTCCCAGGCATGGCTGTGTGCTTTCTCCACGGCTCCGTCAAAGAGGTCACGATCCCCTGCCATAGCTCGTCAACCAACCCTGCTGCCCGGTACCCAAGAACCACAACCCAACTCATTCAGCATCAACACGAGTGGTAAGTGAACGTACTCAATCCCCCATCAGCGTGAGCAGCAACGCTTTCTGCAAGTGCATCCTGTTCTCGGCTTGATCGTAGACTATCGATTGCCCCCCGTCTATCACTTCGTCCGTGATCTCCTCTCCCCGGTGAGCGGGCAGGCAATGCATGACCATCGCATCTGGAGCAGCCAAGGCCACCAGTTCGGCATTGACCTGGTACGGCCCGAAAAGCGGCATGCGCCCGGCTCGTTCTCCCTCCTGCCCCATACTGGTCCACACGTCGGTGTAGACGACGTCTGCTCCAGAGACCGCGGAACGAGCATCCGTGCCCACGACCGCCTTGCCCCCTGTCTCCTGCGCAAACGCCTGCGCCCGGCTCACTACATCACCACGTGGCTCATACCCTGAAGGGCTCGCGACACGTATCTCCATCCCCACCTTGCTGGCTGCGAAAAGAAGCGAATGGGTCACGTTGTTACCATCGCCCACGTAGGCCAGCTTCAATCCCTGCAAGGCGCCCCGTCTCTCGTAGATGGTGAACAGATCGCTCAGAGCCTGACACGGATGGACGAAGTCAGAGAGCCCGTTGATCACCGGCACCGATGCGTGAACAGCTAACTCCTCCACGTCAGCATGTGCGAAGACGCGAGCCACAATACCATCGACATATCTGCTCAACACACGTGCCGCATCTGCCACGCTCTCACGTTGACCCAGCTGGATCTCCTGTGGTGAGAGATACAGAGCTTGCCCTCCCAGATGCAGCATGCCCACTTCGAAGGAAACGCGCGTACGCAAGGAGGGCTTCTGGAAGATCATCCCCAAGGCCTTGCCCGCAAGCACAGGATTGTTCCCGCCGTGCCTCCAATCATCCTTCAGATTCTTGGCTAGCTCCAGGAGCCTCCAGATCTCGTCTGCACTGAGATCAGCAATAGTGACGAAGTGCCTCATTCCTCTGTGCCTCCGCCTCATAGTATATCATAGGATGATGGCCCAAGAAAACGCCTTGCGCCTTTGAGACCATGTTTGCCAGTCTGCCGATGCACACCATCTCCACCGTAGAGAGTCCACTGGTCAGCTGCTCCACGCGGAAAACCCTCTCCACCGTGAAGGCTCCTGCCACAGTCCGCATGTGGCCAGACAGGCCGCCTACGTCGGCCGGTCGAGGGCAACCCTGAACTGTCCGTCGTCTCGATCTTCACAAAAGTGGCGATAGTGCCAGAAGCCCCTGGGCCTTCTCCCAACCCCCATTCCTCGTGATGTCCCGGCCCTCGATTCAAACAAGACCCGGGCTATGGGAAGCTGCCGCTGACACTGCCTGGGGTCTTCCTCAGGACACGTGATCGCCGCCCTCCGCTCAGCAGCACCCGTCGCGTGAGTCCCGCGGCCTCTCGCTGCGCCCTTTGCCGCCCTTGGTGCTCCAGTAGTCGAAACACCGATCAGCCAACAACGGTCCGCCCCATCAAATCGGACGAATCTCTGCGAGGAGAGTGGCTCCTGTCTATCCGAGGCCGACTGAAGGCCACAGTGCCCACTGCCAACGGACAATGGTGGAAGACAGCCCTGCGGCACCTAGCACTCTGATTCTCAACGCGTCGCATTTGTCAGGTCTCCGAGCCATGCTTCAGAGGATTGGCTCGAGCCTGAGTCTACCCCCCAGGTCCCTGCGGGACAGCAGGCTTGGCAGATGGAGCATCTGCGAACACATCGTGGGCCAAGGTAGACATGCCGGTAAGGGCCTTTGGAACACTAATACGACGGCCGCTGCGCGACCGACTGCCCACGACGACGTGATTCTATCACGACTACACACAGAGTTCAAGCGACTGAGAGTGAGGGCGTTGAAGAAGATCTTCTAGGTTTCCGAGGCGTCTGGGAACCATAGTGGCACCAGCAAGGGCTGACAATTTTCCCTTCAGGCCGAATGTATGGCTAGCGCTCTCCTATGAACAGCGACGTTGGCTAAGCTGCACGGGATGACATGCGGCTACGGTGTTCGCTTAGGCTTGTGGGACAGATGCCGTGGCTTCCCGGCTACCAAACACGTCAAATAGGCTGTTGAGAAAGGGCGACGGGAACGTCAACCCACCTGTACTCCGGACGGAGGGCGCCAGGCTCGAGCGGGGTGCCGCGCTGAGTCGAATTGCAGTGTGCAGAGAAGCAGGTCCTTATGGAACTTCAGGTAGTGGGGTTCAGAGAGAGACTTGCGACCTGCCCCTTGCTTTGGCGAACTCTCTTGCACATCCCCTGACGCTACGTCAAGAGAACTGGTGCTTGGTCTGGACAAGAGCACCAAGCCGTCGTATAATAGCTGCTGCCATCTTCACGGGACCGCCCTGACCGTGACCTTCGCCTGCCACAGAGGATGTGCACCGCATCTCAGAGCGGCAAACGACTCGACATCCCCAGGGATACCTTGCGTGATGAAGGCAAACAGGCGCTTGTCCGAAGGACAACATCGGGACAGGCGCTCCAAGGATGGTTTGACATGGCAACAACGTACAGTGTGGCACTGCCGATCTTCGAGGGTCCCCTCGATCTTCTATTGCATCTGATTGAAAAGAGGGAACTGGATGTCACCAAGGTTTCTCTGGCTGCGGTGACGGACCAGTACCTGGACCACATAAGTCGCCTGGAGAAGCTAGAGTCTGAGAAGCTGGCCGACTTCTTGACCGTCGCGGCAAGACTCCTGCTCATCAAGTCCCGCATGCTTCTTCCCCAGCTGCCTCCCGAGGAGGCCCAGGAAGAGGAAGATGTGGGCGATGAGTTGGTGAGACAACTGATCGAATACCGCAGATTCAAAGCTGTAGCTGAGGAACTGAAGGCCAGAGAGGAACAGGGGCTCAGAGCATACGCTCGTCTCTTTCCCCTGCCTGAACTAGAGAGGAGCTTCCAGCTGGAGGGCGTCACCCTGGAGAGCCTGGTGGAAGCGGTCCGACAGGCGCTGTTGGCTCAATCCATGCCTTCGGTGGACGACGTTGTCACTCCCTTCTACGTCTCTCTTCCAGAGAAGATCGCTCAACTCGAGGAAATCGTAGTCAAACGAGGGCGCCTCAGCTTCAATCAACTGCTGGCTAGCGCTGCCTCACGCACCGAGATCATCGTGACCTTCCTCGCCCTGCTCCAACTGATCAAACGGCGAATTGTCACGGTCGACCAAGATGAGGTGTTCGGGGAGATTGTGGTCAGTGCAGGCGAGTAGATCGTGCGCAAGGGTCCACAGTCGAGAGGGGTGGAGCAGGCACGGCCGCACCCAGCGGGGCAGTCCCCAGCGCTTTCACATGCTCTAAGAGTCGTGGGGCATCATTGGGCACCAGTGCCGCTTCCCCTCACTGGAAGGCCGGGAACTCGGTGAGTGCAAGGTCAAGGGTCTCCTCATCTCCGGTCAGTACAATTAGCACTTCTCGGTCCCGCTGGCCGAGGTACGTCACCTGGTCTTCACTCCACCACGTCTGGGACTGGGGTCCGTCAATGGCCCGAGAACTGTCCCCCGCCCGTTCCATGAAGGTCCGGTAGAAAGAGAAGAACTCTCCGCGACCAGGTCAACCCTCGACAGCTACGGCAAGAGATCCACCAACTCATCGATCATCACATCTTCCTCTTGCCCCCTGCCGTCCCAGGGAAGACGGAGGACGTCTACGAGACCCTATTTGCACCTACTGAGAGCCAGAAAGGAGACGGCGCCATGGTAACATTATCATTTGACTGGACACGGGGAAAGAGCCAAGCCCGTCACTCTGGCCACATCGCGAAGAGACAAGAAAGGCCCACAAACCTTAAACTTTGGCTCGAATGATGATAATGATCCTCTTTTCCTATTGCCAAGTGGTGGATTGTGTAGTATAATGTGGGTAATCGTGGGGAGAAGTGGGACACATCACTGGAGAATGACCCACAAAGACGGCGAAGGTGGGGCGCAGTAGCACAAATGTTCCTCGGCGAAGATGTTCATCAGATCGACAGCAAGGGCAGGCTTACCCTTCCAGCCAGGTTCAGAGCAGAACTCGCCAGAGGGGTGGTGGTAACACGGGGTTTGGACAAGTGCCTCTTCGTCTACCCTGTGGAGCAGTGGCAGAAGCTGGCTGACAAGATCAACGGCCTTCCGCTGACGCAGCGGAACGCACGCAACTTGGCTCGCCTCTTCTACTCCGGAGCCAGCAGATGCGTCCCTGACAAGCAGGGACGCATCCTCCTCGCACCCTACCTCAGGGAGTTCGCCGGAGTAGACGGTGAGACGGTGATCGTCGGTCTCTACACGCGCCTCGAAATCTGGAGCCCTGAGCGATGGCAGGAGATCAGGAGCGAAGTGGAGGAACACGGAGATGCGATCGCTGAGCACTTTGCTGAACTCAACGTCTGATGGATGCCAGACCAGTCCACATCCCTGTGTTGGTCTCAGAAGTGCTGGATGGGCTAGACGTTAGGCCAGGAGGGAAGTACATAGACTGCACACTGGGCACAGGGGGGCACGCCAGAAGGATTCTGGAGAAATCGGCTCCTGACGGTAGGCTGCTGGGCATAGATGTGGATGCCTCAGCGATTGAAGTCGCCAAGAACAGGCTCGCCCAATTCGCGGGGAGAAGCCAACTCGTGCGAGACAACTTCAGACAACTGGACAAGACAGCCTCAGAGCACGGTTTCCTCGCCGCAGACGGCGTGCTTTTCGACCTGGGAGTGTCATGGCCACAGTTGCAAGAAGGTCACCGAGGCTTCTCCTTCCGGCAAGAAGGGCCTCTGGACATGCGTATGGATCTAGACGGGGAGGTCACAGCCAGTCACCTAGTCAATCAACTTGGGGGAGCGGATTTGGCCCGTATCCTGGCCGAATATGGCGAGGAGCCCAAGTCCAGAGCCATAGCACGAGCTATCGTGCGGAATCGCCCCTTCAGGACGACATTGGAACTCGCCGATGTAGTGGCTCGCGTCGTGGGCCGACGTCGCAGACGGCATCCGGCGACCAAGACATTCCAGGCTCTGCGCATCGCTGTGAACGAGGAGTTGAGCGCTCTGTCCGAGGCTTTGCCTCAGGCGTTGGCTATCTTGGCTTCAGGAGGGAGACTGGCCGTCATCACGTTCCACTCCCTGGAAGACCGCGTGGTCAAGACATTCATGGCACGGGAGTCGAGAGACTGCGTCTGTCCGCCTGAGATCCCGGTCTGCACGTGCCGCCACCGCCGTACTCTGCGCATCCTGACGAAGAAACCGATTCGGCCATCGATCGAGGAGATCAAGGAGAACCCGCGCTGCCGTAGCGCCAAGTTGAGAGTGGCCACTCGCTTGTAGAGGAATGAGGAATGTGTCGGTGATTGATGATCCCATGTACCTTCCAAGCGTACGAGTCCGAAACTATCACGCGGACCCTCCTTCTTTCAGGCTCACTCGGAAGACCATGGGCCTTCTGCTCCTCCTGCTGGTGGTGGCCGGACTGATAGGCTCTTTCTATCTGAGCCAGGCGAGCCACACAGCGGCTGCCGGCTTGGAGATCGTGCGCCTGACAAGGGAAAAGGAGCGTCTACGGCAAGACAATGCGGAACTCCGCAAACAGATAGCCGAACTAGAGACCCTGTCCAGCATTCGGGCCCGCGCAACTGAGTTGGGTTTCGTCGAGACGGAGAGTGTCGAATACCTAGTCGTAGATATCCGCGCTCGGGAGCCCTCCAGTCAGGAGGTCTCATGGCCGGGTTACGCAGAGGAGATAGACCAGGGCGAACCGAAGCCCCTGGACTCAGAGGCGGCTCGGTGGTGGGCAGAACTGGGAACCTTGTTTGAGTCTTGGACCAAGACACAGCGCTGAGTTGAGGCCTCCTGGGGAGAGCCTTGGCCCAGTCCGATCAGACCGGGAGCGCTTCGCGGGACGGTGGCCCTGCTAGAGAGATTGACCAGATAATGGCAGAATCCGATTGGCCTGAGCGCGGATCCAAGAGACGACTAATGCTCCTCTGGATGGCGACGGTCGCAGTCGTGTTGATTCTGGTCGGCAGGCTATTCTATTGGCAGGTGATACGACATCAGGAGTTGCGAGAAGTCGGAGAGCGGTGGCAGCTCGTTGACCTGCCAATTCCCGCCCTTCGAGGAACCATCATGGACCGAAACGGCTTCACTTTGGCCCTAGACGAATACGAGTTCGAGATTTTCGCCACTCCTAAGGACATCCTGAACTCTGAGGGACTAGCTGCTGAGCTGGCTCCCGCATTGCACATGGATCAGGGCAAGCTAGCCGAACTGCTTTCCCAGAGAAACGAACCCTCCGTGTCATTGGTCTGGGACGCACCGTGGGGAATGGCCAGAGAGGTAGAAGACATCAAGGATAGCTGGAGTGCTGCAGCTCTGGGAATCAGTGCTGCCCGAAAGCGCGTATATCCTGAAAAGGACGTGGCCTGTCATTTGCTGGGTTTTGTGGCATACGATCATGAGGTTGACTACGCGGCGTACTACGGAGTTGAGGAGTACTACACGGAAGAGTTGCGTGGTACGGAGGGCCATTGGGGAGGCACAGGTGACACCCTCAATTTGCAGCTGAGCCTGGGTGCCGCCGAAGTGGCATTACCGCAAGATGGCCTCGATCTCATCCTGACCGTCGATCGCACGATCCAGTATTTCGCGGAGGATGAACTGCGGAGAGTCATAGAGGAGTATGGCGCTGAGAGAGGAACGATCATCGTCATGGATCCCCAGAGCGGTGCCATTCTTGCCATGGCTAGCTACCCCTGTTTCGATCCCAACCCCAGCCTCGGCAAGGTGATACCGAAGGAACTGTTCATCAATCCCGCGATCAGCGAAGCGTATGAACCAGGGTCGGTGTACAAGGTGGTCACCATGGCCGCAGCGCTGGATTCAGGCACTGTGGGCCGGCACAGCACCTACTATGATGAAGGACAGATATTCGTAGGGGGTCAGATCATCCTGAACTGGGACAGAAGGGCCTACGGAGTCACGAACATGACCGACCTGCTGGGGCATTCACTGAATGTAGGTGCGGCCACTCTGAGCACCAATATGGGCTCAGAGACGTTCTACGACTATGTGGACCGCTTCGGCTTTGGACAGGTCACGGGGATAGATCTGCCGTACGAGTCGACGGGCATTCTACGAGCGCCAGGCCAAGGCAATTGGCGCGAGGGTGACCTGGGCACCAACTCCTTCGGCCAAGGCATAGCCGTCACTCCGATACAGATGATCACTGCCGTAGCGGCAGTGGCCAACGAGGGAGTGGCGCCGAGGCCCTACGTCGTGCAGCGAGTCGAACGTGAGGGTCAGATCATCCAGGAGTTCTCCCCTCAGCCGGGCCGTTCCGTGATATCTCCATCAGTAGCCAGGGAGCTAACGGATATGCTGGTCGAATCCCTGAGAGGCAGGGATAATCTGAGCATACCAGGGTACACGATCGCTGGCAAGACTGGGACAGCGCAGATCCCGGTGACAGGTGGGTATCACCCTGAAGATACCATAGCCTGTTTTGTAGGCTACGCACCCGCCTACGACCCTCAGTTCATCATCTTGGTCAAACTGGACAGACCCCGAGAGTCACCATGGGGCTCGGTGGTAGCTGTCCCAGCGTTCAGGCGACTGTCCGAAAAGTTGTTCATCTATCTACGCATACCGCCTGATCAAATGAGGATAGCTAGCAGGTAGTGCATCCGCATGATAAGACACAGTGAATGTGCGTTAGTCAGGGGCCACAATATCGGAGTACAGACGAGAACATGATTCTCAGTATCGCAGAGATCTGGCAAGGGATAACCGGACAACAGCTGGACGACCCGAGAGCAGCCGAGTTTGGCTTTGAAGATGCGGTCGTTGACTCGCGGCTTGCGAAGGAGGACACCTTATTCATCGCTCTACGAGGAGAGAAAGATGACGGTCACAACTATGTTGGGCATGCGTTCGAGCATGGGGCCTCGGCGGCCATCATAGACACAGTTGTCGACGGTGTGCCCTTGATCGTAGACACCACCCAGCGCCCCCTGACACCGCCACCGGACCTTTTCACACCCCCCGTGTGCCTCTTGGTTGAGGATACCCTGAAGGCGCTGCAAGACGTTGCGGCCCATCACCGACGGCAATTCGACGTTCGCGTCATCGGGATCACTGGCAGCATTGGCAAGACCACAACCAAAGAAGCCATCCACTCCATGCTGAGCAAGAGCTTCCCCACATTGAAGAGTGAGGAGAACCTGAACAACGAAATCGGCTTGCCCCTCACCCTACTTGGCTTGGATGAGACTCACGCCAAAGTGGTCCTGGAGCTAGGGATGTACGCACTGGGTGAAATAGCGGAACTGGCCGCCATGGCCCTGCCTCAAGTAGGAGTGGTGACCAATGTCACCCAGTCCCACATGGAGCGATTGGGTACCCTAGACCGCATTGCACAGGCCAAGGGAGAGCTCGTGCAGGCCCTTCCCCCAGAAGGCACCGCGATACTGAACGGCGACGATCCGCGGGTGAAGGCCATGAGCGGCATGACCCAGGCTCAAGTCTTCTACTATGGCCTGAGCCCTCATTGTCACTTGCGAGCGACCCACATCGAGAGCCGTGGTCTGGATGGCGTCCGCTTCCGCATGCACTACGGTCTCGAAACACTCCACGTCAAGATCCCCCTGCTAGGTCGTCACAGTGTACACACGGCACTCGCGGCCGCCGCGGTGGGTGTAACAGAGGGACAGCCATGGGGTCAGATTGTGGCCGGACTGCGTGATGTCGCTGTGCAGCTACGCCTTATCGCGACGCCGGGCATAAGAGGTTCGACTATCATAGACGATAGCTACAACGCCAGCCCTACCTCCAGCCTTGCCGCTCTGAACCTGCTGGCCGAGCTGGAAGGGCGCAAGATAGCCGTGCTCGGAGACATGCTGGAGTTGGGTTCCTTTGAGGAGGAAGGGCACCGCAAGGTGGGGCGCAGAGTGGTGGCCGTGGTGGACAAGTTGGTGACCGTGGGCGCACTGGGTGCCATGATCGGCTGGGAGGCGATTGCCATAGGTATGCCTAAGAGTGATGTCCTGTTTGCCGAGAACAACCAACAGGCCATCGAAGTCCTACAAGACCTCGTGGCTCCCGGCGACCTGATCCTAGTCAAGGGCTCCCGAGGCATGCAGATGGAGGAAATCGTCGCGGAAGTGGGAGAGAAATAGTGGTCGTTGCCCTGACTTCCGGAGTCGCGACTTTCCTCTTGGCGCTGCCTTTTGGGTCGTTTCTGTTCAAGTATCTCAAAGCCCACGGTATCGGTGAACAGATCAGAATCGACGGCCCGATCTCCCATCAACTCAAGACTGGTACGCCCACCATGGGGGGGATCGCCATTATCGTGCCGGTAGCGATCATGACCATCTTGTTCAATTTGCGCAACCATGAATCGATGCTCCTACCGCTGGGGACAATGGTGGCCTTTGGCTTCCTTGGGGCTATGGATGATTGGACCGGGCTTAAAGCAGCCAGGCGCAGTAGAGCAGCAGCCGCAGGGGAGAAGAGCGGCCTCATAGCGCGCTACAAATTCGCGTGGCTTACCATCATCGCTATCGGAGCAACCGCTGTGCTGTACTTCGTTTTCCGTCTGGAGAGTTTTGCCATACCCTCGATCCCGACCAAGTTCTCCCTAGGGCTCTGGTACTTGCCTGCCTCCGTCTTTGTGATCATCGCCAGTGCCAATGCCGTTAATCTGACTGATGGACTGGATGGCCTTGCTGGTAGCACCTCGGCCATGGCTTTCGCTGCCTACGGCATAATCGCCCTCCTGCAAGGACAGTTGTACCTGGTTGCGTTCTGCTTCACCATGACAGGGGCAACAATGGCCTTCCTGTGGTACAACGCCTATCCCGCCCAGTTGTTCATGGGCGACACGGGATCTCTGGCGCTGGGGGGCACATTGGGGGTGGTAGCTATGATGACGGGTCAGTGGTTGCTACTACCCATTGTGGGCGTCGTCTTCGTCGCGGAAACCCTATCTGTGATACTACAGGTATGGTACTTCAAACTGACCAAAGGAAAGAGGATCTTCAAGATGACGCCTCTGCACCACCACTTCGAGCTTCTAGGTTGGTCCGAAGTACACGTAGTGCAAAGGTTCTGGCTAGTAGGAATCCTGGCGGCGATGCTGGGCATAGCTTTGGCCTTGTTGTAGCCCTTCCGTTCGCGACATGCCATACGAGAAGCAAAGAGTAACCATCATTGGACTAGGTCGGGAGGGAACAGCGCTGGCCAAGTTCCTGGCCCGGCACGAGGCAGAAGTGACGGTCACCGACATCAAGAAAGAGGAGGCGCTGAGAGATCGAATAGATGAACTGAGAGGGTTGCCCATTCGCTACCTCTTGGGAACGCATCCCGAGGAGGCTCTAGAGGCAGATGTCATTTTCGTGAGTCCGGGGGTCCCCCGGGCGTTGCCAATCCTGACAGAGGCTCGACGGCGGGGCATCCCTCTTGACACCGAGACAAGGCTGTTCTTCAGTCTTTGTAGCGCGCCGATCATCGGCATCACCGGTAGTAGTGGCAAGACGACGACCACTACCCTTGTCGGCGAAATCATGCGGGCAGGAGGATACCGGACCTTCGTGGGAGGCAACATCGGTTCTCCGTTGATAGACATGGTAGAGCAGATACGACCATCGGATAAGGTAGTGATGGAGTTGTCCAGTTTCCAGCTCGATGGTCTGGACCAGAGCCCCCACATCGCCGCTGTCCTGAACCTGTCGCCGAACCATCTCGATCGTCACGCGTCGATGGAGGATTACGTGCGTGCAAAGCAAAACATAGTTCGCTTTCAACATCACAGCGACTACGCCATTCTCAACGCCGATCAGGAATTGACGCGCGAACTGACGAAGGATTGCCGAGGACGAGTGTTCCTCTTCAGCCGAAAGCAGGAACTGAAGGAGGGAGCTTGCTTGGTCCAGGGACAGATCAGCGTGCGTTGGGAAGGCAAGGAAAGCAGAGTTTGCGATGTATCCGACATCCAGTTGCTGGGAGATCACAACGTGGAGAACATACTAGCGGCCGCTGCAGTCGGCTGGGTGGCCGGCGCAAAGACCAAAGCCATCCGGCGCGTGGTCACTTCCTTCACCGGAGTAGAGCATCGGCTGGAGTTGGTGGCGGAGATCGATGGGGTGCGATACTACAACGATTCAATCGCCACCTCGCCGGCAAGGACCATTGCCGCACTGAACTCTTTTGTCGAGCCCATCGTCTTGCTAGCCGGGGGTCGAGAGAAACATCTGCCTCTGGCGAGTCTGGCCAGGCTCATCGTGAGTAAGACGAGATCTCTCATCCTTTTTGGAGAGGCAGCTCCTTTGCTGGAAAGGGCCGTCCTTGAAGCGCTCAGTAAAGGCAATGGCGTATCGATACCTATTCAGAGGACCTCAAGTCTGGCAGAGGCGGTTCGGACTGCCGCCCACGTATGCCAGGCTGGCGATGTCGTGCTCTTGTCCCCAGCCTGCACTAGCTTCGACATGTACCGCGACTTCGCTGAAAGAGGAGAGCACTTCAAGTCACTGGTGCGTGAGCTGAGAAACTCCTCGCATGATGAAGTTGGGGAGTGAGGTGGGAATAGTGACCGAGAAGCTGAGTGAGAAGAACAGACCTGATTATGTCTTGGTGATCATCGTTGTGGCTCTCGTGCTCATTGGCCTGATCATGGTCTATAGCTCCACATTTGCGCTGGGCTACGCCAGGTCAGGGCAACCAACCTACTACCTAGTAAGGCAAGCGGTGTGGGTTGCCATGGGGCTTGACATCATGGCCCTTATGATGCGGGTCGAGTATCACAAGTGGCAGAAGTTCTCCATAGTCTTCATGGTGGTGACAGTGCTCCTCTTGCTCTATGTGCTCCTCGCGGGGCAAGCAGTGCACGGCGCTCGGCGCAGGATCCTGGGAGACTCCATCCAACCCAGCGAGATATGCAAACTAGCCATGGTCCTGTACGTCGCTCACTGGCTCTCCTCCAAGGGAGAGAAACTGAGGCAGGTCACCTACGGGCTGGTGCCTTTTGCCATTCTCATCGGCATCATCGCAGGGTTGATCATTCTCGAGCCTGACTTCGGAACAACGGTGCTGATTCTAGCCACCGCGGGGAGCATGTTCTTCATCGCGGGCGCTGACATAGTCCAATTGGTGATCAGTTTCATCGTCGGAGGCAGCACGCTCTTGCTGCTCATAGCCAACTACGAGTACGCCTGGGACCGGCTTGTGGCATTCTCCCAAGACCCCTTCGCCGTCTTGCAGAGTCCTTTTGGTGCCAGTCTCGCCCAGGATACCTACCAGGTCATGCATACACTTGTCACTCTGGGCACAGGGGGGATCACTGGGGTTGGACTCGGCTCCGGCCATCAGAAAGCGCTTCTTCCCGCCGCGGAGAGCGACGCCATATTCGCGGTCTTAGGTGAGGAACTGGGACTGATCGGATGTGTGGCCGTGGTGCTTCTGTTCGCTGCTCTGGCGTATCGAGGTTTCAATATCGCTTTGCGCGCCAAAGACTCATTTGGATTCATACTCGCGTCAGGGATAACCATCTGGCTCACGTTTCAGGCGTTGATCAACGTCGCTGTCGTGACCGACACGCTTCCATTCACTGGTTTGCCACTTCCTTTCATCAGTCTGGGTGGCTCGTCATTGGTGATCTCCCTCATGGGCATAGGCATGTTACTGAGTGTTTCCCGGGGCACGAGCGTGCATACAACGGAGCGAGATGCGTCTCTTGGTTTCCGGGGGCGGCTCGGGCGGGCACGTGTATCCCATCCTCGCCGTTCTTGAGCAGCTTGTAAAGGAAAATGGCTTGTCGCACGAGGTCTGCTACGTGGGCAACGCTTCGGCGCTGGAGGCGGACTTGGCCGCCAGGGTGGGCCTCCGCTTTCACGAGGTGGCCACGGCCAGCCTCAAAGGAGCCGCACCATGGACCCTTCCATCTCGCCTGGCGCGAGTGGCCTGGGGCACGGCACAATGCGCCAGACTCATAGACAGTCACTCACCTCAAGTTGTTCTTGCAACCGGAGGCTACGTGTGTGCTCCCATGGTGCTGGCTGCCTGGCTACGGGGAGTCCCCAGCCTCGTGTACCTACCGGATCTGGTTCCGGGATTGGCGATACGTGTCCTATCCAGATTTGCGACCCGCGTGGCCGTCTCCTTTCCTGCCTCACAGAACTCCTTCCCGCCCGGAAAAGCCGTGGTCACTGGCTACCCGGTCAGAGCGAAACTACTCGAAGCCGACAAATCGGCCTCGCGACGCAGGCTCGGCCTGAAACAAGGAGAAAGAACTTTGCTAGTCTTCGGGGGAAGCCAGGGTGCCCATAGCATCAACCTAGCCGTCAGCGAGGTCCTCACCGAGCTTCTGGAGATCTGCCAAGTGGTGCACATCAGCGGCGAGGCAGACGAACCCTGGCTCAAGGCGCAAAGGGAGCAACTGCCCGGAAACCTCGCCAAGAGATACAGCGTGTATGCCTATCTTCACGAGCAGATGATCGATGCCCTGGCGGCAGCAGACCTGGTGGTGGCCAGAGCGGGGGCAGCAACCACGGCGGAGTTCCCCGCTCTTGCGCTCCCGAGCATCCTGATACCATATCCCTACGCGGGACAGCATCAAGAACTGAATGCAGACTACATGGTCAAGCACGGCGCGGCCGTCAAGATATGTGACGCGGATCTGCCAGAAGCCGTCCTGCTGAGGACAGTGGCGAAGTTGTTACAAGATCAACAGACGCTTCAAAGTCTCGCCCAAAGTGCAAGTGGGTTAGCGCAGCCCGAGGCGGCTCGACGCCTGGCCCAGGTGCTAAGGGAGATGGCACTGCCGAACTGATCGAGTCAGGGAAGTCAGCGATGCAGATACACTTGGAAGTCGGTCTTATCCAATACCTGATAGTGCTCATCACGATACTCACCATCTCTTTCGCCATTGGTCTCAAGCGCGGATGGAGAGGTCAAGTCATGGCATTTGTCCCGATTGCAGGTATGTGGGCGCTGCTCAGTACGAAGGGAGACGCCCTGGTTGGGCTGGCCAACACGATGTACAGAGGCCTCCTTTTTCTCACCTCGTGTGCCACCAAGTCCGATACGGGCGCCTGCATGGAATCGATGGGCCTCCTGCAAGCTGTTCTCATCCACCCAGAGAGCCCGGGTGAGGTACGTTTCCTTTTCTTGGTCACCTTGGTCGCCACGGCACTGCTCTCATTCCTGCTCGTCCTGCGCTTTGGGAAGGCACCACATTCCATGCTCCAAAGGCTGATGGGTGCAGTCTTGGGTGTGGCAAATGGCTTCACACTGAGTTACCTCTTGCTGCCATTCCTGCCCTACCGAGAACAGATTCCGTTTGCTGCGGCCCAGTCCGCGGTACAGACCGACATTCCGCGCGTTGTTGAATCCTTCCCACAACTCGCTTTCGTTCCGAATCTCAATGCTTCTGTTGTGGTTGTGATCGTCCTGGCGGTTTTCGTGATCATAGCGGTCCGTCTCATACGACCCACGAGCACGTAGCCGCCATGTGTGTAGCTCATCGCAATCTGTGCACAGGAGAAGAAAGTCGTAAATGGGACCTCTAGAACTGCTGTGGGGCGTACTCATAGGCGTCTTCGCGGTGGTGGGGATCGTCCGGGGATATCCCAAGGAGCTGGGAGTCACGACGAACGTTCTCGTCGCCTTGCTGCTCCTGACTCGTGGGGGAGAGTCAATACAGAAAGCCTTCGACGTCTTGTTGATACGGTACGGCGATTCGAGCCTCACCCTAGACGGACAGTATGGCGGCTTGATGCACTCCCTGTTCTACATTCTGATATTCATGACCATCGTCATCATTTCCTATCACGGAGAGACCCTGGCCTTTGAAGGAGTTCCCCCAAGGGGACCCCTGGGAATGGCTTTGAATTTGATGAGCGGGTTGCTGAACGGATACTTGATCATAGGAACTGTGTGGCACTACCTGCACGCCTTCAACTATCCGATTCAGGTGTTGGGGCTTTTCCAGCCGCCCCTGACCGAGTTCGCTCAAGCCTATCTGGTGCCGTTGCTTCCGGTACCTCTGCTGGAGCCATATCTGCTTTTCCTGGTACCGTTCATGATAGTGATGAGGGTCCTGAGATGAGGCCTCAGGCAGACAAAGCCGAGAGACACGACATTGAATGGACGTTGAGCCCCCGCGATCACGTGCACTTCGTGGGGATCGGCGGCATCGGCTTGAGCGCAATCGCCCGCATTCTCCTGCAAAGAGGATACGCGGTCTCCGGGTCGGACTTGACGCTCTCTGGCATCACTGAAGATCTGGTCCAATTGGGGGCATCTGTGCACCATGGTCACCAGCGCGAGAACATCGGGCCGGCAAACCTGGTAGTCGCATCGTCGGCTATACGTACAGACAACCCCGAGATCGTGGGCGCTCAGGAACGGAATATCCCTGCTATCGGGAGAGGCCAGATGCTCGCCTGGCTGATGAAGGACCGACGTGGCATTGCGATAGCCGGTACTCACGGCAAGACAACTACGACCGCCATGATAGGTCTTGTTCTGGAAGAGGCCGGCCTTGATCCGGTCATTGTGGTGGGCGGCATTGTCCCGGAATTGGGGACCAACGCCAAGGACGGGAGCGGAGTCTACTTTGTGCTTGAGGCGGATGAGTATGATCGCACGTTTCTCGAACTCTGGCCTGAGATCGCGGTGGTCACTAGTATTGAGATGGATCACCCCGATTGCTTCGCAGACCTGAACGACATGGCTGAGGCCTTTCAACGCTTCCTCAGCCAACTACCAGCGGACGGTTGCGTGGTCGCGTATGAGGGTGACTCTCAAGTGAAGAAGGTCGTGGAGCTGCTAGACCAGAGGAGGGTACTGACCTACGGTCTGGGCAAAGACGCTAACTGGAGAGCCTTGAGCCTCCGGCAGAATACGTTGGGCGGAAGTGATTTCCGCGTGATAGTGGACGGCGATGACAAAGGCCAGTTCCAGCTAGGCATCCCTGGCGTGCACAACGTCTCGAACGCTCTGGCGGCCATAGCCGTGACGGACTATCTGGGGCTGGATCTGGGCAGTGTGCGAGAGACTTTGAGACACTTCCAAGGCGTAAAGCGTCGTTTCGAGGTCAAGGGAGAAGTGAATGGGATAACCGTCATCGATGACTATGCGCATCACCCCAGCGAGATTAGAGCCACTCTGGCTGGGGCACGCGAGCGGTATCCCGGTCGCAGGATTTGGGTCGTCTTTCAGCCTCACACATACAGTCGAACCAGGGCGCTGCTGCCCGAGTTCGCCGCCGCCTTCGACGACGCGGATCGAGTCATTGTCACTGCGATCTACGCTGCTCGCGAGGCGAATAGTCTGGGAATCAGTGCCGACGACTTGGTGCGAAAGATGAGCCACTCCAGGGTGGAGCACATCCCCAACCGGTCAGAGGTCGGCTCCTGGGTGCGTGACCAGCTGGAACCTCGAGACGTGCTCATCACAATGGGCGCTGGAGATGTGTGGCGCGTTGGTGAGGACGTGCTGGCTCTACTTCAACAGAGCGGGAAGTGAACTGATGATCGCAGGAGAACTCCAAAGCCTCGCCAAGGCGAGAGGGCTCGGGCAAATGCCGCTCCAAGATGAGCCGCTGAGCCGTCACACCTCATACCGTGTTGGAGGCCCCGCTGATTTCTACACAGTGATCAGGGATGAGCACCAACTCTGCGGATGGGTGGTCTTGGCTAGAGAGCTAAAGCTTCCATGTCTCATCATGGGCAGAGGCACCAACCTCCTCGTGGCTGACAAAGGCTTCAGGGGGTTGGTGGTCGAAAACCGAGCCCTGGACTTCGCCTTTGATGATACGTCTCACACAGTGCACGCTGAGGCTGGGGTACCCGTCGCTGTTTTGGCGCGAGAGACAGCCGAGCGAGGCTATGCCGGACTGGAATGGGCCATAGGCATTCCCGGCACCATCGGGGGGGCGATTGTGAGCAATGCTGGTGCCTTCGACGGGTCAATGGCCGACGTAGTGCGCCGAGTTTCGATCCTGGACCAAGCGGGACAGATCCGCGAGTTGACACCCCGGGAGCTATCCCTTGGCTACCGGACCAGCCGCTTCAGGGAAAAGGCATCGCGAGGGGAAGCCATCCTGTCAGCCAATCTGTCACTAGCCCCAGAATCCACGGAGGTCTTAAGGCGGCGGATGATCGCATACGACTCCCTGAGGCGGGAACGCCAGCCCACCAAGCCAAGTGCGGGATCGGTATTCAAGAACCCTCCGGGACTCTCTGCCGGGCAGTTGATCGAGGAAGCGGGTTTGAAAGGAAAGGCCATCGGCGAGGCTCAAGTATCACCCAAGCACGCCAGCTACATCGTCAACCTGGGATCAGCCAAGGCCGAGGATGTGCAACGTTTGATCAGTCTCATCAGAGAAGAGATATGGACGCGTTTTGATGTGCGGTTGGAGCTGGAGATAGAGCTGGTGGGAGAGTGGGGCAACGGACAGGTCCACTAGGAGATGGGTGACGGAGTGACCTTGCTACCACGGGGACAGAAAAACAAGAGGAGACGGCGTCGTTCCGAGATGAGGCTCGGCAAGACCTACGAGCAGGTGACGGCTCGAGAGGAGCTGCCCGTGCTCCCTGTCGGTCGCCCAAGGGTCAGGTTAGGGTCCAAAGGCGCCAGCCTGTTGCTAGCCATTACCCTTGTCTCCCTCGTGGCGTATCTTTTCGTATCGGACTCTTTCTATGTGCACGAAGCTGAGATATCGGGTAACAGGCTGGTCTCCACCGAGGAGATATGTCGAAGCAGCGGTGTGGAGGGATACAGCGTTTTCTTCATCGACCCTCAGCAAGTCGCGAAGGCCGTCAGCAGCTTGCCAGACGTTCGGGATGCGAGAGTGCGCGTCAGCCTGCCCAATCACTTGTCGGTGGAGGTACACGAACGTCGAGCGCAAGTCACGTGGCAGACGGGGAATGAGCGCTATGGTGTAGACGACGAAGGCACGATCCTGCCACTGCGTGACGAGACGGAAACCGTCATTGTGATAAGGGATCTTGACTCCACACCACGTCAACCGGGTGAGCAAGTAGGGCTGGAGATAATGGCTGCCATTCAGAAGTACGGTGCCCTGCTTCCACACATCACCGAGTTTGACTACTCGCAACAATACGGGCTGAGCCTGGAGAACGAATTCGGCTGGCGCATATACTTAGGGAATGCTGAGGGCGCAGAGGCCAAGGTAACCATCATGGAGACGTTGGCGCAGCAGCTCGCGAGCCAAGGCGCACAGGTGGAGTACATAGATGTTCGCTTCCCGGGAAGCCCGCTCTACCGTCTAGCTGGCGGATGAGGCTCCAGGTCAGACGCCATAGGAACCACAAAGGCGCGGGAGGAGGCCAGGATGGAAGACCCAATAGTTGCCGTGGACGTGGGCACGACCAAAGTGTGCACACTGGTTGGCGAGCTCAACGAAGAAAGCGAATTACGCATCGTGGGGATAGGCATCTCGCCTTCGCGAGGGTTGCGCAAGGGCATTGTGCTTGACATAGAAGAAGCCACAGAAGCTATCGCTCTCTCGGTGAACAAGGCCGAGCAGATCTCAGGCTACGAGATAGACAGCGCCTACGTCGGGATAGCGGGAGCTCACATCTCTGCAGTCAATAGTCGCGGTGTAGCCGCCATCTCTCGAGGGGACAGGAGCATTGTCCGGGATGACATCGATCGTGCCATGCAAGCGGCTAGCGCCATAGCAATACCTCACAACCGAGAACTGCTGCACGTAATACCACGCGGGTACATAGTTGATGGCCAAGATGGTGTCCGCAACCCGCTGGACCTGCAAGGGATCCGCCTGGAGGTCGAGGCTCACATCGTCACCGGGGCATCCACATGTATTCAAAACCTCGTTAGGTGTGTGAAAGGGGCTGGCGTTGACGTTGTGGATCTCATAGTACAGCCCATTGCCGCAGGTGAGGCAGTGCTCACCAAGGCTGAGAAGGAGCTTGGAGTCGCCGTCGTGGACATAGGGGGCGGCACCACTGACATAGCGGTCTTCATCGACGGCAGCGTGTGGTATACCGTAGTCCTACCTGTCGGTGGTGATCACTTGACACACGATCTGGCGGTAGGACTTCAGACTCCTTTCACAGCCGCAGAGATGCTCAAGGTGAGATACGGCCACACTATGCCTGACACTGTCGAGCCTGATGAAACGATCGACGCCAATTCCTTCGGTGACAATTCACATCGCTCCGTCTCTCGCCGTCGCCTAACTGAAATCATCCGGGTCCGATCCGAAGAGATTCTGGAGCTCATCCTGCGAGAGATAAAGCGGTCAGGCTACGATGGCCTGCTACCCGGGGGCGTGGTTCTGTGCGGCGGAACTGCGGAGTTGGCAGGCATCAAGGAGCTCAGTCGTGAGGTCTTGGGCCTGCCCGTGCGTGTTGGTACTCCTCGCGATGTACAGGGTCTATTGGAGAGCGTCAAGGATCCCGCCCATGCCTGCGGTGTAGGGCTTCTTCTATGGGGTCTGAGAAACACACGAGACGGAAGTCGTGAAGGATCACATCCTGGACAAGGTGTCCTGGGCCACCTCAGGCACTGGCTGAGCGTCTTCAGCCCAGGATGAGGGGCGGCGAACCACCCCGAGCAGTGGCTCTATATTCGGAAAAGTCTGATGCGACGAAAGGGAGGTAAAGGACAATGAACTACTCACCAGAGTTGACCAACTTCGCCAAGATCAAAGTGATAGGCGTTGGAGGCGGCGGAGGCAACGCCATCAACCGCATGATTCGAGAGAATCTGCAGGGAGTGGAGTTCATCGCAGTCAATGCCGATGCCCAAGCGCTCTTCTTCTCGGAGGCACCGTACCAGATCCGTATTGGCGACAAGCTGACCAAAGGCCTGGGTGCCGGTGGCGACCCGGAGATCGGAGCCAAGGCCGCCGAGGAGAGCTCCGAGGAACTCCGCAAGTCTGTGGAAGACTCAGACATGATCTTCATCACGGCTGGCATCGGCGGGGGTACGGGCACAGGGGCCTCTCCGCTTATTGCGCGTTTTGCCAAGGAAGAAGGAGCCTTGACGATCGGAGTGGTCACCAAGCCTTTCACCTTCGAGGGCAAGCGTCGCAGTGAGGTGGCGGAGCAAGGCATCGCGGAGCTGAAAGAGCGAGTCGACACCCTCATCGTCATTCCCAACGATCGCCTGCTCGAACTGGTTGATAAGAAAGCCTCCATCCAAGAGGCATTCTCTTTGGCCGATGATGTGCTGCGCCAAGGGATCCAGGGTATCTCCGAGCTGATCACTGTGCCAGGCCTGATCAACCTTGATTTCGCAGATGTCCGCACTATCATGGCCAAGGGAGGTTCGGCCCTGATGGCTGTCGGACGGGCCAGCGGCGAGACAAGGGCCGTTGACGCGGCTCGCGCCGCGGTGAAGAGTCCCCTACTCGATGTGACGATTGACGGAGCAACCGGGGTACTCTTCAATGTGACCGGAGGTACGGACCTCACGCTGCATGAAGTCAACGAGGCGGCGCAGGTCATCAGAGAGATGGCCCACGCCGACGTCAACCTCATCTTCGGGGCGGTGATGGATCCGGAAATGGAGGACGGTGAGATCCAGATCACAGTCATCGCCACTGGCTTCGATGGAGTCGTGAAGCGACTTCCGATAGCCAATGGGGCGAAGATCAGGGAATTCCCAATACAGTCCTTTGACAAAGACGACTTGGATATTCCGGCCTTCCTGCGCCGATGATGGCACGAGCTGTGAGCGGAGCTTCACACAACAGGAAAGCCGACGATTGACGTCTCTCAGTCCTCCTCCCTTTCGGGGCTGAAAGGCCCCTTTCTGCGCAAGCAGAGTCCGCACTCTGTTGCCAGAAGGATCCTTTCCAGGGGGGAAGGTTGCTGCGCCACCTTCCCCCTCCCCATCTCTCCACTGCTGGCCGCAGGGGCGCGGAAACTTTAAGGTTCAAATGCCCTTCCTCGCTTGCCATCTCTGACCCTTTGTGCTACTTTTACAGGGTCGAGCTACAACATCTTGTAGCGTTCTTTGTCTCAGTGCACCATATATAGTAGCTGAGTGTGCGTAAGAGACAATTCTCCCTCTTGCCGGCTACAGGAGGAGACACCATGACGTGCCCCTTTTGCGCCAAGAAGCAGACCAGGGTCATCGACACACGGGAGGTAGGTGACGCCATACGGCGCCGCAGGGAATGCAAGAGTTGCCACCAGCGCTTCACGACCTATGAGCGAGTGGCAAAGACCAGCCTTCTGGTGGTGAAGAGGGACGGGCGTCGCGAACCCCTTGACAGCGAGAAACTGCTTGGCGGCCTCCTTCGTGCATGCGCCAAGCGCCCGATTGCCACCGAAACGTTGGAGCAATTGGTGAAGGACGTAGAAAGGGAGCTGTACGAGCTAGGTCAGGCTGAAGTCGATAGCGAGGTCATCGGCAGACACGTGATGGAGCGCCTACGCGAATTGGATGATGTTGCCTACGTACGATTCGCTTCCGTCTACCGTCGCTTCCAAGATGTGGACAGTCTGGCCGAGGAAATTGAAGAGTTCAAAGAGTGGAAGAAAAGGAAAGCCGAACTGGAAGCCCAACTACCTCTAGAACTGTAGCATAGCCACTTGTACCGATTCGAACTGTCATTCAGGGGAGAAGCAGAATGGCTCAGGGCGGGGTTGCCCTCAACCTATCATCCAATGCCGTGACGGTATTGGAACGACGTTATCTGAAGAAGGACGACAAGGGGAGAGTCGTAGAGACATCCGACGAGCTGTTCTGGCGCGTGGCCGAACATGCAGCTCAGGTGGACGCACGGTATGACCCCGCGGCCGATGTGGCAGCCACCGCTGACAAGTTCTATCGCACGATGGCCAAGCTCGAGTTCCTCCCCAACTCCCCCACGTTGATGAACGCTGGCCGAAGCCTAGGGCAGCTTTCAGCCTGTTTTGTGCTACCTATTGAGGACTCAATGGAGAGCATCTTCGAGACCATCAAGAACACCGCTCTGATTCACCAAAGCGGAGGGGGAACGGGGTTCTCCTTCTCTCGCTTGCGCCCCAAAGGCGACATAGTGAAATCAACAGGAGGCGTTGCTTCCGGGCCCATTTCCTTCATGGAAGTCTTCGATGCTGCCACTGAGGCCATCAAGCAGGGAGGAGCTAGGCGTGGAGCCAACATGGCCATCCTCCGTGTGGATCACCCTGACATCATGGATTTCATCACCGCCAAGGCAGACGAGCAACGACTCAACAACTTCAATCTCTCCGTAGGCTTGACCAGGGAGTTCATGGAAGCTCTGCGTAGAAGTGCCACCCATCCCCTCGTCAATCCCCGTTCCAAAGAGGTAGTCAGGCGGCTGCGAGCGAGAGAGGTTTTCCACAAGATATCAGAGATGGCCTGGAAGAACGGGGACCCAGGGGTTGTATTTCTTGACAAGCTGAATGAAGGCAACCCGACTCCCCAAGTGGGGGAGATAGAAAGCACCAATCCTTGTGGTGAACAGCCCCTTTTGCCGTTCGAAAGCTGCAATCTCGGTTCCATCAACCTGTCCAAGATGGTCACGGACGGCAAGATCGACTATCGGCACCTGGGCCAGACAGTCCACTGCGCCATCCATTTCCTGGACAACGTCGTAGACTGCAACAACTACCCCCTGCCTCAGATCAGGGAGATGACCCTGGCGAACCGCAAGATTGGCCTCGGTGTCATGGGGTTCGCGCACATGCTCATCCGACTGGGAATACCGTACAACTCGGAAGAGGCACTCGACACCGCTGAAGAGATCATGGCCTTCATCCAGGAGCAGGCCAGGCTGACCTCGGCCACTCTGGCAGAACAACGGGGGGCCTTCCCCAACTACGAGGGCAGCATCTATGATGTGCCCGGCGGTAGGAAGATGAGGAACGCCACGGTGACCACTGTCGCTCCGACGGGTACCATTAGCATTATCGCCGCTACCTCTAGCGGCATCGAGCCCATTTTCGCTCTCGTCTACAGGCGCCATGTCCTAGACGACGACAGGCTATTGGAGGTCAACCCCGTCTTCGCAGAAGTGGCCCGCGCAGAAGGCTTCTACAGCAAGGGATTGATGAACAAGGTTGCTGAGACCGGCAGCGTACAGGAGCTGGACGATGTGCCCCCGGAAATCCGACGCCTGTTCGTTACGGCCCACGACATCGCTCCAGAGTGGCACATCCGCATCCAGGGCGTCTTCCAGAAGTACACGGACAACGCGGTGTCCAAGACCATCAACTTCCCTCATCAAGCAACCAGGGAGGACGTAGAGAGAGCCTACCTATTGGCGTATGACTCGGGCTGCAAGGGTGTCACCGTCTACCGTGATGGCAGTCGAGCACTGCAGGTCCTCACGAAAGGACTAGGTGACGGAGAGAGCAAGAGCGTGGTGCGAAGGCCCCGTCCACGCCCGACAGTCACTCACGGGGTGACGGAGAAGATCACCGTGGGTTGCGGTCAAAGCATCTACGTCACCATCAACGAAGATCAGCGGGGTCTTTTCGAGGTCTTTGCCACCATGGGTAAGAGTGGAGGCTGTATGGCCTCCCAGTCAGAGGCCATAGGCCGCCTCATCTCTCTTGCTCTTCGCTCCGGCCTGGAAGCCGAGGCGATCATCAGGCAACTACAGGGTATTCGTTGCCCGGCCCCTGCGTGGCAGGAGGGCAACATCATTCTTTCCTGTGCTGATGCCATAGGGAAGGCGATGCAGAGACACATCACCGACAACGACTCTCATCCGTTTACCTCGACAGGCGCAGATATCACACCCATGAATCTGCTAGGCATGTGTCCCGAGTGTCCTGACTGCGGTACCATGGTTGAATTCGTCGAGGGCTGCCTACGCTGCCCCTCCTGCGGCTACTCCCAATGCGGGTAGGCCGTGCTTGGTCCCTCTTTCCAGCAACTGCTCCTGTTTGACAACTCCCTTCAGTTTGGTTACAATGACCACCGAGGGATGCAAGCGGCCCCGGACCCACTTCCACGACATCTCTGGAGCGCTGGCATCAGCAACTGAGCTTATGTTCAATCCCTCCCTCAGTGACGAGCAAAAGGCCCTGCGAGAGCTGGCGCGGCAATTCGCTCACAATGAGATAGTCCCCATTGCCGCAGAGGCCGACCGTACCCAGCAGTACCCATGGGAACTGGTAGAGAAAGCCCACAGTATTGGTCTAATCAACATCACAGTTCCAGAGGAGTATGGCGGCGGAGGGCTGGGTCACTTCGAGGACTGTCTTGTCGCTGAGGAGCTCGCGGCCGGCTGCGCTGGTATCTACAGCTCCTTCGTGGCTAGCACTCTCGGACTCACGCCACTCAACATAGCGGCCACCCCGGAGCAGATGCAACACCTCATGATCCCCTTCTGCGCTGAGCCGGCTCTGGCGTCATTCTGCCTCACAGAGCCAGGGGCTGGCTCGGACGTAGCCAGCGTGAGAACGCGAGCCAAACCCGACGGGAAGTTCTACATCCTCAATGGCAACAAGCGTTTCATCACCAATGGCGGCGTGGCCAAGCTCTACACCGTCATCGCCACCCTCGATCCAAGCTTGCGCCACCGAGGCCTCGTCGTGCTCGTGGTTCCGCCTGATCTAGCGGGCGTCTCCGTGGGGAAGAAAGAGGACAAGATGGGACAACGGGCCGCGGATACGAGAGAAGTGATCTTCGAGGACGTGCGGGTCCCCGTCGCGAACCGTCTGGGAGAGGAAGGCGGAGGTTTCGCATTGGTAATGGACACCTTGAACAGGATACGAGCTGAGGTGGCCGCGGCAGCTGTGGGTGTGGCACAAGCAGCGATGCAAGCAGCGACAGAATACGCCAAGGAAAGAGAACAGTTCGGCCAGCCCATCGCTTCGTATCAAGGCATACAGTTCAAGTTGGCTGACATGGCCATCAAGGTCGAGGCCGCCCGTCTCCTGACGTGGCAGGCTGCATGGATGGCTGACCAGGGACTCCACAATAGTTACGAGTCGGCCATCGCCAAGTGCTTCGCTGCGGACAGCGCCATGCAGATCGCCATCGACGCGGTGCAGGTCTTCGGTGGCTACGGCTACATCAAGGAATACCCTGTGGAGAAGTACATGCGCGATGCCAAGCTACTTCAGATATACGAGGGCACCAACGAGATCCAGCGCTTAGTGATCTCTCGCCTATTGCTGAGCTAGCACTGTCAACAAGAGAGAGCAAAGGAACGGTAGAGGAGGCTGATCTGCCATGAACATCGTGATTTGTGTCAAGCAGGTGCCAGACACTGAGACCAAGATCACGGTCAAGGGTGGTCAGGTTGACCACTCAGAAACGAAGTATGTGGTCAACCCGTATGACGAGTACGGCATCGAGGAGGGCCTGCGGATCAAGGAGAGACTGGGCCAGGGCAAGATCACTCTGATCACAACAGGCCCCGAACGAGCCAAGGACGCTCTCAAGAGCGGCCTGGCAGTGGGCGCCGACGAAGCCATCCATCTCGTGGATCCAGCTTTTGAGGGGTCTGACCCCTATGCCACGGCCTTGATACTGTCGAAGGCTGTGGAGAAGATGGAGTATGACATCATCTTGTGCGGCAAACAGGGCGTGGATGAGGATCACGCACAGGTTGGCATCACCCTTGCTGAATTGCTGGATATCCCTCATGTCTCCGTAGTTACGAAGCTGGAGATAGCCGAGGACGGGAAATCAGTTGTCGCCCACCGTGAGGTGGAAGGTGGTCATGAGGTGGTGGAGGCGCCTCTGCCAGCAGTTATCACTGCCCAGAAAGGCTTGAACGAGCCTCGCTATGCCTCCATCAAGGGCATCATGGCCGTCAAGAAGAAGGTCATTCCCGAGTGGGATGCCGGAGAGCTGGCCGTGGACATCCACGAAGTGGGATCTGACGCAGCCAAGATAGCGTTCGTGGACGTAGCACTGCCCCCGGAAAGGGCGGGCGGAAAGATCTTCGATGAGGATCCTGTCCAAGACGCCATCAAGGTCGCCCATCTCCTCAGGGACGACGCGAAAATCCTTTAGTGCGCAACGCACCGGCAATCACAGACCAACTCTTGACCACAAAGCGGAGGGAATCATGTCAAACGACGTTCTAGTGATAGCGGAGATCCGGGATGGTACTCCGAAGAAGATCAGCTTCGAGATGATCGGCGAGGGAAAGGGAATCGCTGAGCAGTTGGGTGGTGCTGTGGCCGCAGTCGTTCTCGGCCAAGGAATCGCCCACGCTGCCCAGCCACTGGCTCAACACGGCGCTGATACGGTGTACCTCGCTGAAGATCCGGGCCTGGCAGACTATACAGCCGAAGGCTACACAAACGTGTTGGCCAATCTGGTGACGGAAACCGACCCTGCGCTTGTCCTCATAGGAGCAACCATTCAAGGCAAGGACCTGGCACCCAGATTGGCAGCCAGGCTGGGGGTCGGCTTGGCCTCTGATTGCACGGGTTTTGAGCTACGGGACGGAGAGTTGCTCATCACCAGGCCCATCTACGCCGGAAAAGCCATTGCCACGGTCAAGGAATCGACCAGACCGTACATGGCCACGGTCAGACCGAACATCTTCGCTCCTCCAGAAGCCGATATCTCCCACGTTGCCTCTGTGGAGAAGATCCCCGCCGATCCAGGAGACTTACGGGCCAAAGTGATAGACTTGATCAGGCAGGCTGGCGAACGGATCGAACTGACGGAGGCTGACATCGTGGTCTCGGGAGGACGGGGACTCAAGGATCCAAAGAACTTTGCCTTGATAGAGGAACTGGCCCGTGTACTAGGCGCGGCTGTGGGTGCTTCCCGCGCTACAGTTGATGCGGGGTGGAAGGATCACAGCTACCAGGTGGGTCAAACAGGCAAAGTCGTGACCCCCACGCTGTACATCGCTTGTGGCATCTCCGGTGCCATCCAGCACCTTGCCGGGATGAAGACATCAAAGTACATCATCGCCATCAACAAGGACCCTGACGCCCCGATCTTCAAGGTAGCAGACTACGGCATTGTTGCGGATCTCTTCAAGGCGGTCCCAGTACTGACTGAGGAGTTCAAGAAGATGAAGGCTGAGGCATAGGAGGAGTCGTCTCTCCGGCGTTGAGAACCGCGTCGCCCCGCTGGCCTCAGCGGGGCGGCTTCGTTATCGTAGATGAGGGAATATCAGGCACGCGACTTGGCCCACACGCAACTCCTTTGCCTCAGACCCCTCACTGTGCTAGACTTCTCTCACGGAGGAAGATCTTTGGACTGGAACAGCGTCTCTCAAGCCAGGCGCAGGCTGGAAAAGGAGCAAGGCACGATATTCAAGGATTGGGGAGGCCGTATTCCCATCGCCCTGGTCTATCCCAACACCTACCGGATCGGGATGTCTAATCTCGGCCTGCACGTCATCTATCGCCTCCTCAACGATTCTCCGCATGTCGTCTGTGAGAGGGTCTTCTATCACAGGAACGATCGTCGTGCCATATCTTTGGAGTCGCAGCGGGCGTTGCGCGACTTCGCTGTGCTCGCTTTCTCTCTCTCGTTCGAGATGGACTACTTCAACGTCATCGCCTTGTTGCGGCAGGGCGGAATCCCACTTTCGTCGCAGGAGAGGGATGAACGCCTTCCACTACTCATCGGAGGGGGACCCTGCGTTACGGCCAACCCCGAGCCACTGGCGCCAGTTTTCGATGCTTTCGTCATTGGGGAAGGGGAGCCCGTTCTGCCAAGGCTGACCGAGACATTGAGACAGAACATTAACGCCGACCGCGAGGAACTGCTCAGGCGCTTGGCCGCCATTCCGGGCATCTATGTTCCACACCTCTATGACGTCAAGAGAGATGACGAGCGCGCTATGGAGATCCGACCACCATCTGGAGTGCCTTATCCGGTAGAGCGTCAGTGGGTGTCCAACTTGGACGCCTATCCCGCCAGCTCTGCCATCCTGACCGAGGACACAGAATTCGGTGACATGTATCTCTTGGAAGTCACCCGAGGCTGCGCCAGACGCTGCCGCTTCTGCCTGGCCGGCGTCATCTACCTACCCTCACGCGAGCGAAGCCTCGACACCCTGTTGGCCTTGGGGAGGCGCGGCTTGAAGTGGCGACCGAGATTAGGTCTGATAGGTGCTTCGCTGTCGGACTACTCTCACATAGAGGAGTTGGCGACCGGGCTACGTGACATGGGAGCCGCGATATCCGTTGCTTCTCTGCGGGTTGATCCTCTCCCCGAGCCGCTGCTCCAAGCCCTGGCTGAGAGCCATGTACAGACCCTCACCGTCGCTCCAGAGGCCGGCTCGCAGAGCTTGCGTCGCAGAATAGGAAAGGGCATTTCCACAGACCAAATCATGCATGCCGCAGAGCTGGCATCCCGATACAACTTCCCCCACTTGAAACTGTACTTCATGCTCGGATTGCCAACCGAGACCGACCAAGATGCGGAACAGATAGTTGACCTGCTCAGAGCGATCAGGAAAACGTTCACTCGACGCTTGACGGTCAACGTGACGCCCTTCGTCCCCAAACCTCAGACTCTCTTTCAGCGCACAGCCATGGCTCCCCTGGAAGTGCTGGAGCGACGCCTGCATTATGTCAAGCGTCATCTGGGTTCGATGAACATTGCCGTCAGATCTGACAGCAGCCGATGGGCTCAGGTGCAGGCTGTCCTGGCACGCGGTGACAGGCGCGTGGGCGAAGCCCTGATGAGCATCCCGAACCAGAACTTGTCCTCCTGGCGAAAGGCGCTGGAAGCCGCAGGTTTGGAGGTGCAACCTCTCCTGGCGAGCCGATCTGAGGACGAGATACTCCCCTGGGCCACTGTGTCCAGCGGGATGGGCACGGCGGCGCCGAGATGCAATCTGGCGCAGGAGGCAGTGTGATGATGCGCCACGCAGTGAATGGCATTCCGTACTATAGCTTTGAGGCACTGTCTGCCTGTGGAGAAGTGATCAATGCAATCTTCACCCGCTTGGGGGGGCTGAGCGGCCTTCCCTTTGCAGAACTGAATGTGGGACGCCTAGTTGGTGATGATGCAGCGGCGGTCGAGGCCAACCATCGTTTGATCTATGCAACTCTCAACATCTCCGGAAAGCAAGTGGTCACGGCACGGCAGGTGCACGGCAACAACGTGGCAATTGTCAGCGCTGCCGATGGGGACACGGTCGTGCCAGACACAGACGGCCTGATCACGAGCACGTGTGGCCTAAGCTTGATGCTACGCTTCGCTGACTGCCTGCCCATCTTTCTCTACGATCCACAGAACCGTGCCATAGGTCTGGCCCATGCAGGGTGGCGGGGGACAGCCGCCAGAATAGCCGAGCGAATGGTGTCCGCGATGGTCGAGGTCGTGGGCAGCGAGCCATCGAAGATGATCGCCGGCCTGGGGCCGGCAGTTGGACCTTGTTGCTACGAGGTCGGCCCGGACGTAGCGGACCTTCTGAGACCCGGTCTCAAGGATTGGCAAGCTGTAGTTCTTCCTGCGGCGAAAAACGCGTACCACGTGGACTTGTGGGAGGCCAATCGCCAGCAACTGATGCAGGTAGGTCTCACCAATGTCGAGGTAAGCCACCTCTGCACTGCCTGTCACACAGACGAGTTCTTTTCACACCGAGCGGAGAAGGAATCAAGTGGCAGGTTCGCAGCCGTGATGGGAATCAGGAAAGCAGTATGACGGACATCGGAGCCAACCTCGAAAGACTGAACGAACGCATAGCGGCGGCGGCGGTCCGCGCGGGTCGGGCGACTGAGGAGATCACACTCGTTGCGGTGACGAAGACTCTCCCCGCGGAGCGGATCAGGGAGTCATTGTCTGCTGGACTGAGAGAGTTTGGCGAGAACCGGGTACAGGAAGCGGAGCCAAAGATAACGTGGTTTCGAGAAAGGGGTATCCGACTCAGGTGGCACATGGTGGGTCACATGCAGCGGAACAAGGCAAGGAAGGCGATCCAGCTCTTCGACATGATAGACTCCGTGGATAGCTTGCGCCTGGCCCGCGAGATCAGTCACCGTTGCGAGGCTGCGGGAATCACAATGCCCACACTACTGGAAATCAACCTCTCCGGTGAGGCCAGCAAGTATGGCTTTCTGGTACAAGAGGGAAAACGCGAACAAGAAGATCTGCTTCTGAGCGCCGTGGAAGAGATCGCGGTGCTCCCCAATCTGGAGTTGCAGGGTTTGATGACCATGGCTCCCTTTGGGGCCCGTGAGGAAGTACTTCGTTCTTGTTTCGGTCGCCTGAGATCCCTCCTCGACACACTGAAGGGATCCTTCGGCGACATTGACTGGCGACACCTATCCATGGGCATGACCGATGACTTCGAGGTAGCTATCGAGGAAGGAGCTACCATGATACGGGTGGGCCGCGCCATATTCGGTGAGAGGAAAGACCGTTGGGAGGACAAGACATGACCATCCAAACCATCCTAATCCAGACCCTGGATCTGATCTTCACGTTCCTCTATCTGGCCATCATGGCCAGGATAATCCTCTCCTGGTTCAGAATTGACCCCTATCATCCCGTCTCCGTGTTTCTGTTCCGGCTCACCGAGCCTATCCTGTCCCCTTTTCGCAATATCATCCCTCCCATGGGCATGATTGACCTCAGCCCCATCGTAGCCCTCATTGTGCTGGGCATAGTCCAACAAATACTGTTCTTCGTCATACGAGGCCTGTGAGATGAGATCAAGGACGGGTGTCGTCCCCACTCATGACACCGTCGCAGATGGTGCTGGCCTCGCGAACGACGCCCTAGTCCTCAAGGTCCGCGTGATCCCCAGGGCCTCCAGCAACGAGATCGTGGGCTTCGATGGTGAGACACTGAAAGTGAGGTTGACGGCCCCTCCTGTGGAAGGAAAGGCCAACCGGGCGCTGGTCAAACTACTGGCGAAGACTTTGGGGGTGAGGAAGAGCGGGGTGGAGATAGTCTCGGGCCACAGTGGACGCCTCAAGATGGTCAGGCTAGAAGGCACGGACAGGGATGCACCGTTGCGCCAGATTTGTCAACTCAGGGAAAAGAGATGAGCCGTCACTGCGAGGCTACGAACTCCAGAATGGCTCCTGCTCCAGTTCTGGGCTATTGGTCAGGTTGCTGACCTCTCCCCCTTGTGCATTCATGACATACAGATCCCAGTTGCCATCCCTATCCGAATAGAACACTATCCCGAATCCGTCCTCCACCCACGTAGGGCCATGGTCGTCAGCCGGCGGATAGTCAGTTAGGTTCCTCTGCTCGCTCCCATCGGCATTCATGACGTAGATCTCCATGTTCCCGTCCCGAAAGGACTCGAGCGCTATCAACGACCCGTCTGGAGACCACGCGGGAGACAGATCCAAGACCGCGTTGCGAGTCAGGCGAATCTCCTGCGAGCCGTCCGCATTCATCACGTAGATCTCCAAGTTGCCATCCCGCTCAGAGACAAAGGCTATCTTCGAGCCGTCGGGTGACCAAGCAGGCGCGTAGTCGGGCGCCTCGTTGAAGGTCATTCGGGCTGGCTGAGAACCGTCAGAGTTCATCATATACAGTTCCCAGTTGCCGTCACGCAGGGACGAAAACGCCACCTTCGCCCCATCCGGTGAGAGAGAAGGCGTCCAATCGGCCGCTAGATTGTTCGTCAGATTCAGCGCTTCTGAGCCGTCCGCGTTCATACGGTAGATCTCTTTGTTGCCGTCCTGTTCAGACACGAAGACCAGCCAGCGATGATCGTGGGACCAGACAGGAGAGCTGTCGTCCGTATCATTCTCCGTCAGCCGGCTCCTGAGCGTACCATCCCTCGACATGGCGTAGATCTCCCAGTTGCCATCCTCTTCGTCCCACAACATATGGACAATATCCAGGGTAGGTGGCAGCGGCGTGGGGATGGGAGTAGGTGTGAATCGGTTGTCAGTTGTGGGAGTCACCAGAACAAAGGACAGCGTGGAGGCGCTACTGGTCTCCGCGGGTGTGGCACTGGGTTGATTTGTTGCTGCATGGGGCTGCCACGAGGCTAGACACCAAAAGATGACGCTGGTCACTGCTAACAGGCCGATGAGAGGCCACAGGAACCTGCCCACCCAGTCACCTGCGGTGGCCGCCACCTGTTTCGTTCGCCCGGTCCCGAGCACAGAGTCCAGCTTCCGCTGAGCACCAACCCAGATCCTCACCAGCTCAACCCTGAAGCGGTAGCTCATGGCGCCCAACCGCTCCAGCACATCCTTGTCCACCAACTCCTGGCATCCAGCGGCTATCTCGGACGTGGAGAGCTCTGCTCCGCGACGCCCGAGGAGATATCGTAGGTCCTGCTCCAACAAGACTCCGTGAGCACCGCGGACAGCTGCGGACGCGGAGAGCACCAACCTGGCTGTGGATGAACAGATATCCCACACCCGCTCCAGGTACTCCGACGCCAGTACGATGGCCTCGTCAACGGCTGCTTCAACATCGCGAGCGGATACTCGCCCCTCAAGAGCACACCGGTCGAAGATGACTTGACAGAGCAACTGGATGAAATGGGGATGCCCTGAGGAGAGTTCTATGATCCGCCTCACGGCATGATAATCCCACTCCAGCACGCCCCTCGTAGGCTCGACAACCAGATCCCTGGAAGCCCCGTCATCGATGGGACCCAGCCTCCACCGAAAGGCCTCGCCGAACAGCGCGGGCCAGCTTTCGGGCCAATCCTCCAGCGCCAGTACGAGGCTCAGCTTCAGGCCGCTCTCCATCAGAAGGGCAAGATACGCATAGAAGCTCTCCCTCAACGATCCTTCGCCGGCTTCCAGAGACTCGACCCCATCGAAAGCCAGCACTATCCGCTTCCGTCTGAGAGCCTTGTACACCCGCGGGAGGAATACTTCGTGGAACTCATTTGCGTTGGCTAGGAAATCGTTGAGTTCAGGCCTGGAGAATGACCCCTCTCTCCGCTCATCCAGCGTTGCTGCTATGCTCGTCGCCGCGCGCCACAACAGGGAACCGAGATTGTCGTGTTCCTCCAACGATAGGTCAACGAGAAGGACACTTTGTGGCAGATGGTGCTCCAGTTGGCGCAGAAGGGAACTCTTCCCCATGCGGTAGCTACCCTGGATCACCACAACTCGCTTGATCCCTCTTGCCCCCAGCGCCTCCCTGGCCCACGCCAGCACGTCTTCTCGCCCAAAGAATAGGGCGCCATCGATCACAGGCTCGTCTATGATGTAGGGGTTCTCTGACGCCCGTTCGTTTTCCACGTCAAACCCTCGGCCAGGAGTCACCGTGTGGGGCTCCGCACGCTATGTGAGAGAATGTAAGATACGCTCACAACTACCGCAGAAGACCAGATCCTGACCTCTGCGAACCTTCTGAGCCAGGCTGGTTGGCAAAGCGAGCCCACAACCTTGACATATGCCGTTCTTGAGAAGAGCTATCGCCTGCCCGCCCTTACGACGGCGAAGGTCCTCGTACACGGACAAGTCCTCTTCACACACATCAAGAAGAGCTCTGCCCCGCTCCTTCTCTAGAGCTTCCAGCCTAGATTCCAACTCTCCCGCGCGCCTGCGCAGGTCGCCTTGCATCGCCTCCCATTCACGCTCCAGGCGTCGCACATGCTCGTTGGCTTCCCTGGAGGATGCCTCCCGGTCCTCAACCTCCGCCATCGCCTCCAAGGTCTTATCCTCGATGTCTGACTGCCGACGCTCCAGGTACTCCAGCTCCCGTTCTAGGCCAGCAAGTTCCTTGGGATTGGTGACCCGCCCTCCGTAAAGCACTTCTTTGGTGCCTACGATCTTGCTCGCAATCCCCTCTAAGTCCAGTTCCAGGGTACGGAGTTCGGCTCGCGGTTCGCGCAATCTGTCTTCTTCCCCAGCCACCTTGCGTCTGGCTGACAACAACTCTGTGTCTTCCTCCAACTGGACCTCAATCTGCGCCAAGGCGCGTCTCTTCTCATCCACTTCCGCATCAATCAGTTGCAAGTTGTAGAGTGATTCAACCCTGCTGACCACGACATCGCCCTCATCGGTTCACGTCGTAACTTGTCTGCTGCTGATCATCGGTTCGCCCTCATCTTGGCGACAATTGTACTCTACTCTGGCGCAGCATACAAGGATTTCGTCGGCGCCCCACGCCATCGGTACCTGCCAGGAATGACGAGTCCTACACGCTGAGAGTGCGGAAAAGAACTCCCTGGGTTCTTGGTGGAATGTGGAAACCGTAGCGGCCCCAGCAAGAGGTGATGGCCCTCTCACCCGGCACAACGAACGACCACGGTGTGCGCTGAGCGACGACGTCTGTCTAGCCGCACGGCATGCCGTGCGGCTGGGGAGTCAGCTTGGCCTCTCAGACAGATGGCACACGTCCCTGGCTGACGGGCACGCTGGATTGAGTATCTAGGAAAAGCCCGACACCGTCATGGTGCGGCGGGGCTTGTTGCCCACCTGGCCCCTGCAGCGAGCCCCTCTGGAATTGAGCAGAGTGCCGCGCCGCGACGAATGGCGGCACCAACAGAGCAAGGAAGCGTTATTCGACAGCCTCACGCACTCCCTTGCAGCGCATTTCAAACAAGACTACAATACTGCAAATGAGCAAGTCCCTTCTTGCGCTGGCCTGTGTGGCGGCCATCTACGGCGTCTTGGCCTTCCTCGTGCTGCCTCAGGACGCCGTTTTCAGCAGCGACGAGGGCCTGAAGTTCATCCAACTCCAGAATTTCACACGCAAAGGATGGAGGGACTTCACCATCGACTACCCAGGCAGGGACCTGGACCCCGAACTCAGCTACGTACCGATCAACAACCCTCCTCCCTTGATTCGTGACGGCAAGATCTTCGCCGTCTATCCCATCTTCTTCCCCTTGCTAGCGACGCCGCTCTACCAGCATTTGCACTATACAGGCCTGTACCTCATACCTCTTCTCTCGGGCCTGCTGACACTGGCCCTGAGCGCCTATCTGGTACGCTTGACCGGCGAAGACGACCATTGGCCGGTCCTGCTGCTTATCGGACTGGGGACGCCGCTCCTCTTCTATAGCCTCCTGTTCTGGGACCATACGCTGGGCACAATGCTCTCCACGCTGGCTCTGATTCTAGTGAAATGGGAAGGCGGGCAAGCTCGGCTCCCCCAGTTCCATGAGAAGCAGTTCTTCTACGCTCGCGATCCAGAGGACTATCAGAGACTGACGAAGACCTTTCTCACCAATGGCATCCATGACTTTGCAGTCGTCACTTACCCTGTTCCCATGAGAGGAGTTGTGGATCCGCTCAACGTGGCCGAGGGCTACGTAGTCAGAGCAGTCAACGATCAGCTGCTTGAGACTCAAGAGGCAGACGGTGATCGGCAAAGATGATCCACCGTTGACCCGCAGGGGTTCGCAGATCCTTGATCGTCGCGCCTAGCCCTGCTAGACTATCATTGGCAAGTGAGAGATGAGAGCCAGAAGAACGATAGGAAGCTTGAGCACACAGCGGCTGATGACCTTGATCCTCCTGCTGTGCATCTTCTTCATGGCCACTCGAGAGATCACCGACCCTGATTTCTGGTGGCATCTGCGCACCGGGCAGTACATCTCTGAGACGGCAAGCATCCCCCGGCAGGACATCTTCTCTCATACTATGCCAGACCAACCCTGGATCACCCACGAGTGGCTGACCGAAGTGGTCCTCTTCGGCACTTACACCGTGGCGGGTCAGAATGGACTGATCCTCGCTTTCGCTGCGATCATCACCGCAGCTTTCGCTCTGCTCTATCTTCGATGCCCGGGGCGTCCCTATCTGGCAGCCTTCATCGTCCTTCTGGCAGCCATCACTTCAGCCGTGACTTGGGGTGTGCGACCACAGATGCTCTCTCTCCTGCTGGCCTCCGTCTCCCTCTATATTCTCGATTCATATCAGGCGGGACGTAGGAGATGCATCTGGCTGATGCCGCCACTGATGGTCCTTTGGGCCAACGTGCATGGCAGTTTTCCCCTGGGCCTGGTTCTTCCCATGGTCTACGTTGTCGGCGCGACGATCACCAACCTCGCCAGCGAACGACACCAACAGAAACTAGATTGGCGTGATATCAGGCTCTTACTGGTGGTCACACTCATTTCCGCGGCAGCTACGGTGGTCAACCCTAACGGCGTCCGGCTATTACTCTACCCTCTCGGCACGTTGGGCAGCACGGCCATGCAAGCCTACATCACGGAGTGGTTCTCGCCCGACTTTCACCTGACCCAGTTCCAGCCCCTCGCCGCATTCATCCTCATGATGATAGTGGCCCTGGGCTTGTCTAGACGTAGGCCAAGCGCAACCGAATTCCTGTTCCTGGTGGGCTTCGGCTACGCTGCGCTGAGGTCGGCGCGACACATCCCCTACTTCGTGCTCGTAGCAGCCCCCATCCTCACCGCGCAGCTACTGGACATCTGGGACAGATCGCGGTGGTCAAGAACCTTCACCACGAGCACTCGCCAAGCGGGCAACATACACCTCGTCGCCAACTGGCTGCTGCTGACCCTGGTCCTGCTCGGTGGAGTCATCAGGGTGAGCCTGGTTCTGCAAGGAAATGCGGACGCCCAGAGAGAGGTCTTTCCGGTGGACGCCGTTGAGTTCATCGTCGACGAACAGGTGGGAGGCAATATCTATAACCTGTACCATTGGGGAGGATACCTTGTTTGGACACTGTATCCAGACTACCCGGTGTTCATAGATGGCCGCGCCGATGTCTACGGCGACGCCTTCATCGATGAGTACCTTCAAGTATATCAGCTTCGGGAAGACTGGCACGCACCCTTGGACAGGTACGCCGTCAACCTGGTGGTCATTGACAGAGGGAGTTCCCTAAGCACGGTTCTGAACGAAAGCCCCAACTGGGATCGCGCCTACGTTGACGAGCGAGCCGTTATCTTCGTCAGACACCAGGAAGTCGAATCGTGAAGAGCCTTGGTTGGCCTGGGCACTATCGCTGGTTGTTGCCCATACTCCTTCTCGCCTTTCTGCTGCGAACAGCGTATCTGGATGCTCAGAGCCTGTGGTACGACGAGGCTTTCTACGCCACAGTCAGCAGCGTGGATTTGCCCTCCTTACTGGACGTTGTATTGGACGTCCGCGTACATCCTCCTCTTTACTTCCTGATCCTACACTTTTGGCTCGGCCTCGGTCAAAGCGAGTTCGTATTACGCACTCTATCCGCCTTTGCTGGCGTCTTGACCGTGGCTGGCATGTTTCCTCTGGCCACTCGCATAGGGACGAAGAGATTGGGCATAATAAGCGCTTTCGGGCTAGCCATTTCCCCCTTCCATATCTGGTACTCTCAAGAAGTCAAGATGCTTACCCTAATCACCTTCCTTGTATTGCTGAGCAACTACTTCCTCGTTCGGCTTCTACGGGAGGACAAGGTGGGCAACTGGCTGGGATATGGCATCTTCACCCTGTTGGCCTTCTACACTCACTACCTGACGTTCTTCGTCGTGGTGGCGCAGATGACCTGCCTGACGCTGCTGCGAAAACAGCACCGCGCCTTACTAGGCAAGTGGCTCCTTTGTGTGGTGATTGTAGGTCTCTTATTCGCACCTTGGCTTCTCGCCATTCTCCTCAGAGGCGGTTTCTCTCAGACCCCCATATCCTGGATCCCAGCGGCACAGCCGGAAGACCTTTTCTGGACCCTGTATGTCTTCGGCTTGGGGTCAACCTCAGACAACGGTCACCTTTTCAATACTGTCAGTGGGCTGCTCTTGGTGGCAATTCTGGCCCACGTCTCCTTTCAATTGCTCCCAGGAAAGGTGATGGCCAAAGAACGTAGCGAGTTATTGCTTGTCTGGCTCTGGCATTTTCTACCCCTCGTGCTCATCTTCCTCATATCGGTGGACTGGCCTCTACCCCAAAAGAGATCAATCTACATGGACCGATATCTCATCCCCTTGCTGCCCGCTTATCTGATCTTGATAGGCTACGGGATAATGCACCTCTACGCACGGAAGAAAGTCCTTGGCATAGTGACCACAACAGCCCTGCTGATACTTAATGGCGCATCGGTCTATTCCTTGTTTCTTGATCAAAGCTATCACCGGGACCAATGGCGTCAAGCGATCACTGAGATCAGAGAGAACGCTCGAAGCGGAGGCATCCTGCTTGTCCGTCCTCACCACTATGTGGTCTTATACTACTATGATTTGCGAGAGATACCCTGGCACACTGTACCCTACCTGGAGTCGAAGGAGGAGTACGAGACCTTCTTGGACAGTGAGATCCCCCCGCGCTTGAGCGAAGGCGGAAGGCTATGGACCATGATAGTCTGCGAGAACGCTGATACCCACCGCTTTGTACAGGGAGCGCGGCGAAGACTGATGGAAAAGGTGGAAAACGACGAAACAAGGGCATGGTTGCTCGAGAACTACCAGCTGGTTGAGGATAGGGTATACATCGGCGTTTACTTGGCCTCTTACGGCGGCAGTTAGGAGATCCCACCTGGCGGTGGGACGGGTGTGGGAACTAGGTACTATTGACTAAGTAAACTCAGTACGATATAATGAGACATAATGCAGACAGAGTCCGAAATCCTCTCAGCCAAGCCCCGAACGATGCCAAAGAGGTGGGGCTTCACCTGGCGAGAGGTAGCTGTCCTCTTAGTGTTGGCCTATTTCACACCGATAGGCGGCACTCGCGCCGGCACCTTCCATTTCCCATTGGTGGTGTTCTCCCACCTACTGGCCACGGTGTTCATCATCATTTGGACAATGCGCAGCCTTCCTCAAGGGAGATGGTTGCCCAAGACCCCTCTCGATCTGCCACTTCTCGTCTTCTATGTGCTAAATGTGGTTTCGACCCTGTTCTCGACAGAGCCGCGCCTGAGCCTGGAGAACTTGGTTCATCTCACCATCTTCGTTCTGATCTATTACATCGTGGTGGACTTGCTGGTGAGCGGATGGACGATGTCCACCCTTGTGAGGCCAATGTTGGTCATAGGGAGCGTTATCATAATCGTAGCACTCCTGGAACTAGCGCTATGGCTAGGAATCTGGTTCATGGCTACTGGAGAAGTGTCGCCCATGTTGGCCTTGGGTGATTACCGAAGACGGATCGTGATGGGCCCCGCCAATGTCCTGGCCTGGTACGTGGTCTTGCTCATGCCGCTCGCGTTGGCACGACTTCTGACTGCGAGTTCCCACAGAGTCAAGGCCAACCTGAGCGCCTGGGTGCTAGGTGCGACCTTGGTGTTTGCCTCAACTCTCTCCCGAAGTGGGCTTGTGGGCATGGCGGTGGCTGTTGCGTCCTTGGTGGCGTTGGCTGCTCTCTCTCGTGTTCATCTCAGCAGAGCGACGACACGCTCATCCCCGCGCAATCCGGCGGTTATTGTGGGTGGTGCTGTGTTGTGTACCCTGGCCGCCGCGGTTCTCGGTGCTCTTGCTCTTCAGCTTGTGCACGTCAGGACTGACACCATCATGGTCAGGTTTGAACTATGGCGAGCCGCTGCGGAGATCATCCTCCGCCGTCCGCTTCTCGGTGGAGGCCCGGGTACGTTCGGCTATCTGTTCCATCAGCTACCGGATTTCAACCGCTTCATTCCGGACATGTTCTACAACAGCGCTCACAATGGGTTCATCAACGTCGCGGCCGAAACCGGTCTTCCCAGCCTCGTGGCGGGACTTTGGCTGCTCTGGGCGCTCGTGCGAACGCTTTGTAAGACGCTGACAGGCCCGGGTGAGGATTCGCATGGCCCTCGTATCGTCTATAGCGCTTGCCTGGCCGGCATACTTGGGCTGCTCGCTGCCACGATGTTTGAGGTCCCATGGGAGTTCCCGCTGATCACCTTGCATGTTGTGCTGCTAGCAGCCATCATCGCGGCGCCCCATTCCGCACCTCGCGGCCTCCCAAGACGCCCGATCCCTTATTTGATGCCACTGGCTGTGGGCGCTATGGTAGGATTCATGCTGTGGAGCGATGGTGCACACTACTTCCAGCAACGAGCCGTCGAAGCCACGGATGACGACAACCTGGCAGCCGCCGTTGATAGCGTCCGCACCGCAATGGCAATAGACCCTTTCCTCTCGATATACCGCTTTCAACTTGGGGCGAGCAAGGCAAACCTCGCCTTCCAAACCAACGATAATGCCATCCTTCGTCAGGCTACCCACCTGCTTGAGGAGGAGATATCGCGTGGCGGAGACGCAGCAATCAACAACGGCAATCTAGCGTGGTTGCAATGGAACCTGGGAGAGGCAGAACAGGCCATTGCTTACATGCAGCGCGCTGCGAGTCAAGCACCTGGCGACAGTGACTACAAGCTAGGCCTGAGGTACCTGCTGGAGGAGAACGGTGACTATGAGGCCGCCGGAGATGCCTACGCCTCAGCCATTGCCCGAAGCCCTAAGCTGATAGACAGTGCATTCTGGCGGACGAGCGAATTCAGGAGGGAGAACAAGAGTCAGCTACCTGCGGATGAGCAGCTTCCGCTGCTGGCGCGGGCTAGCGCTGCATATTTCGCTCGAGACTACCCGACGGCGCTCCAACTCCTGGGTCCTCTGCAATCGTCTGTCAAGTCGCACACTCTCAGAGGCCGGATAGAGACGGAGCTCGGAGCGCACGACACAGCCCTTGAGGACCTGGATGCAGCCCTTGCCATGTCCAGAGCCAATCCCAGCGTCTACCTGGCTCGCGGGCAACTCTACCTCCGCCTCGATGAGGAAAGTAAGGCTCTGCACGACCTGAGGCTTGCCAGCCTCCTTGGCTCGCCGGGAGCGGATATCGCACTGGGTGAGATAGCCTACCAAGCCGGAGAGTTGGACAAGGCGATAGCGCTGTACGAGGGCGGCATACCCGGCTGCCGTCAAGTCGCATCCTCATACGATTACGCGTCCCAAGTATATCATCGCTTGGACCTCAAAGCTGATCTCTGGCCAGAACTCATCGTCTGCGCACCCTACGACAGTCTGGTCCCCCAGTACCTCCACTTGGCGAGCGCCTTTCGACAGACGGGGGACACAGAGATTGCAGACAAGCTGTGCCGATGGCTGGCAGCATTCTATGACCCCGCATACCTACGCCTATGGGATGAGTCGCCTGACGGCGGCTGGGGCTGTCCAAACCAGTTGCCCCAGACCTTCGGTAGCGTGGAACCAGCCAAGTCCGTTCACCTCCCATCGCCCGACGACCATGATGCGAGGCCGCTGAGCTGTCCCACAGCCATGACGAGTGGATGTGCGACATGAGGGCACTCTATGGCTCTGAACACTAGGCCGTAGTGGGATCGACATGACCTGTGGTTTTTCTAGCAACCTGATTGGCAACAGGTGGAGAGCGGTGTGCGCCGCGATCCTGGTCGTTGCCGTCTATCTGCTTCTGGCATACGGAACCTATTCGCTCTTCACTTCTCAGATTCCGAGCGGAAACGATTTCTATCCTCGTTGGCGAGGTACGAGAGCCCTCGTCATGGAGGGAAGAGATCCCTACTCAGACGAGGTCACTCTGGAGATACAACAAGGGATGTACGGACGACCGGCCACAGAGGACGAGGATCAGGTAGCGTTCGCGTACCCACTCTACGTCGCTCTTCTCGTCCTTCCCTTCTCCTTCTTCCCCTACCCACAGGCACAAGCCCTCTGGATGAGCTTCCTGGTGCTCCTCACCCTGGCCGCAGTGATGATCATACTGCGGACTTTGGACTGGAGGCCCTCCCCCACTGGGCTCGTCGCCATATCAGTCTGGTTCCTGCTCTTCTATCCGACCGCTCGCAGCATACTCCTGGGCCAGTTTAGTATTGTCGTCCTCGCCTTGCTAGCCTTGGTCCTTTGGGCCACGCAGCGAGGCCACCCGATCCTCGCCGGATGCTGCTTGGCCCTGACTACCATCAAACCCCAAATGGTTTTCCTTCTGATACCCTTCCTCCTTCTCACGGCACTGAGGTGGAAGAACTACGGTGCTGTGATCTCGTTCTTTGCACTCGTGGCAATCCTGCTCCTTCTCAGTTCGTTTGTGCTCCCCACATGGCTGCCTTCTTTCATCACAGGACTCGGGCGGTATCAGGCCTATACGAGCATCTACATGGAAGGCAGATCGCCCCTCGGAGTGGTCATTAGCTATGTGCTACCCTCTCGACTCTCTTCCTGGGCCACACTGCTTGCGTCCCTCGCGCTCATGGGATCCCTCGTGCACGTATGGATCCGGTCGCTCATGGGACGCGGTGATGCTTGTCAAGCTCTCTTCCTGACGATCATTGTGACCCTGCTTGTCCCTGCCCAGACCGGGACAACGAACCAGGTCCTGCTGCTTCTTCCGCTCACCTATTGGCTGTATCAGTGGCGCGGAAGTCGGCTGGCTACCCTATCCCTATCCTCGGTCCTGCTTGCCGGCCCCTGGATCTTGTTTCTGTCGACTTTCTGGCAGCGGAATGGCGAACACGCCATCCTGGCCGCTCCGCTGCCTCTGCTCACACTGGCGATACTCTGGTGGAACAGAAGCCCAGCCGGTGAGTCACCAAGCGTTCTCGTGGACCACATACCTCAGCCTCATGACAGGATAGGCCAGGGCTGGACGGCTGCCGACGAAAGTTGAGCTAGACATGCAAGAACACGACGAGAGAGGACGAATAGACAGCCGATTCGCCAGATGGATAGTTGCGGTGGCGCTGTCCGTGGCGTGGATCTTCGCTGTTTATCTGGCCTACTACACCGTCCACAAGCCGTTCACAGCCCAAATCGTCCTATCTGTCACCGCTCGTATCGCTGACCTGGCAATATGGATGATGCTCCTGCTGCTCGCAGCGGCTGTGGGCCGACGTCTCCTAGGACGTGCGTCACAGACTCCCCCGCTGGAGACGCTCGTCTTCAGTGTAGCCCTTGGCCTAGGGATCATCTCCCTTGGCACGTTTTTCCTGGGTACGATGGGCATGCTCAGCCGCTGGCTGTTCTGGACGCTCTTCTTGGTGCTTCTGGCCATTCACATCAGAGACATGAGGGCTATTGTGCGCACCGTCAGAGAATCATGGGTGTGGAGACCGACCTCCAGGCTCTCTTTCTTGCTGATCTCTTTTCTGTGCGTAACCCTCCTGTTCGCGCTTGTCGCCGCTCTGACCCCCCCAGCCGAATGGGACGCTCTAGTCTACCATCTGACAGGACCGAAGATGTACGTTAGTGAGGGCCGACTCCTGCGCGTGCCAGACAACTTCTATCTCAACTTCCCCGCTCTTACAGAGATGCTCTTCACCTGCGCGATGCTTCTGAAGGGAGACATCCTGGCGCACCTTATCCATCTCACCTACGGTCTCCTGACTGTTCTCGCCATCTACAGCTTCTCCCGCAAGTACTTCAAGGGCCTTGTGCCCCTTCTTGCATCGGTACTGTTTGCATCCATCCCCACTGCGGTCACAATCGCCGCCTGGGCCTACGTAGATCTAGCGCTCTCATTCTACGTGTTCATGGCATTCTTCGCTCTGATGAACTGGTTCGACTCCCCCGGGCGGAAGCGATGGCTGGTCCTGGCGGGGGTCCTTTGTGGCATGGCCATGTCCGTCAAGTACACCGGTGTCACGGCACTGGTGGTTGTGTGCCTACTGGTGCTCCTGCGCCTGCTCAAAGAGCGAACACGCCGCCCACGCTATGCGCTAGCCATCCTGGCATTGATTCTGATCGCGACAGCCGTCGCCAGCCCCTGGTACTTGAAAAGCGCCGCCTACACAGGGAATCCTATCTATCCCTACCTTTTCGGTGGCCGCGACTGGAATCAGTTGAGAAATGAATGGCTGACCTCCATCGGCATGAGGATGTCTCCCCTTGAGCTGCTATTGCTCCCGTGGGACATTACGGTCTTGGGAACCCAGGGCACACAGGCCTTCGACGCGACTATCTCCCCATACTTCCTGGCCGTGTTGCCTTTGATCCTTTTCGTATCCAGAGATCACAGAATGCTGGTACCACTCGGTGTCTTCGCCGTCACAACCTACGTCCTCTGGATAGCCGCCGGAGCAGCGATTCATTCGACCTTCATTCTGCGCACCAGGATTCTGCTGCCGTGCTTCGCACCCCTAAGCATCCTGACCGCGCACGTCGTAGAGAGCCTGAGCCAGCTAGACCGCAAAGCTTTCTCCTCGCAGCGTTTCATTCTCATGGCCCTGGCTCTCGGCCTCTCGGTCAACGTAATCTCCCAGGGCCTCAGCTTCGTGGCCCATGACCCATTGCCCTTCATCGTGGGCATGGAGAGTAGAGAGGGCCTCCTTCGCCGACACCTGGCCGACGGACACTACGACGCGCTCAAGTACATCAACAGCAACCTACCTTCATCAGCCAGAGTTCTGTTCTTCTGGGAACCTCGAAGCTACTACTGCGAAGACCATTGCCTGCCCGACGTCGTGTTCGACCACTTCTCCCAACTGGCTGCGGAGTATGGCGATGTGGATGCGATCGCAGCGGCTTTGCAGGTCGAAGAGACGTCGCACATCCTGGTCAACCAACGGTGGTTGGACCTGCAAACCGAGAAGTCACCTTTCACCGATGAGCACCGCCAGCTCTTCATCCAATTCAGGGATCGATATCTTGAACCGGTCTACGTTGACCCCGGATTGTACGAGTTGTATGAACTGGACTACCGACCGGTGCATCAAAACGCAGGCAGGTTCTCACCTGGCGATGGCTGGCCTCCTCGAGGCACAACTGCGCGGAGGCCACCGACTGCAACATGTCCAGCAGGCTCTAGCGTCTGACAAAGTGAGTGGAGGTGCAACATGGCGGCGGTGAGCATCGTCATCCCCGCGTACAACGAGGAGAAAGGCATAGGGAGTACTCTGACCGACCTCAAGGCGGTGATGGCGAAGCAGGACATGGATCACGAGATCATCGTGGTGGATGATGGATCCACCGACGGCACGGCCGACGTGGTTCGCCAACACGAACAGGTACGCCTGGTGCAGCACCACAGCAACAGAGGTTATGGGGCAGCCATCAAGACCGGCATCCGCCAAGCGACCCACGATTGGATAGCCATCATTGATGCTGATGGCACCTACCCTGCTGCCGCCATGCCC
>JAUWLF010000183.1 GCA_030613785.1 Chloroflexota bacterium
CAATCGAGAAAATCTCTTTTACGAGGAACGCAACTATCGCTATTTTCTCAAGCTCTATGCCCGATATATCGAGCCGGTGGCGGACACGTATGCTTATTGTCTATTGCGCAACCATTTTCACAACCTGGTTTATATCAAAACGGAGGAGGAACAGGAACAGACCTTTAGGGTCTCTGAGACCCTAAAGGTCTTCAAGGTCTTGAGTCCGAGTCAGCAGTTTAGCAATCTGTTCAACGCCTACGCCAAAGCCATCAACAAGGCGTACCAGCGCACCGGCAGCCTGTTCCAACATCCCTTTGGCCGCATCCCCGTGACGTCGGATGCGTACTTTGTCCATCTGATTACCTACATCCACCGCAACCCGCAGAAACACGGATTCGCAGACGACTTCAGTCGCTGGCCTTATTCCTCGTACAGGGCGATCCTCTCGCATGGTGCATCACGAGTCGACCGTCAGGCCGATCTATCGGGAGACAGGGTCTTTCTCCCGTCGAGTGACCTGCTCCGCCCCCCGGTTCCACGGAAGTGGCAAAGAGCCAAGGTTGGATGAGTAATCTACAGAATCCATCTAGTCAACCATGTTGATTGATGCAAAGGAGGACATCATGACCAACAACTGATGAAAAGGGACATATCAGATTAGTCAACCATATTACCAAGGCAAAGGAGGATCAAGAATGTCAGACTTGGTTGAGTACAAACCTGGAACCACCTTCCCCGGCGTAATTGGCCGGACAGTGGCGGAATCGTCTTCCGCCTGGCCCGAGCCGGTGCGGGCCAAAGAAGGCGCGCCCAACGTCATCTTCTTCATCCTGGACGACGTGGGCTACGGACAGATGTCCGCCTTTGGTGGACTGGTCAACACGCCCAACATCGACCGGCTGGCGGAAAAGGGCCTGCGCTACACCAACATGCACACCACCGCGCTGTGTTCGCCGACCCGCTCTTGCGTGCTTACAGGACGGAATCACCACTCGAACGGTGTGGCTGGCATCATGGAGATGTCCACCGGGTACCCCGGCTACGACGGGCGCATGCCCTTTCAGAACGGCATGCTGCCGGAGATGCTCCTGGAGCACGGCTACAATACCTTCTGCGTCGGCAAGTGGCACCTCTCGCCCTCGGAGGAGAGCACCCCTGCCGGCCCCTTCCACCGCTGGCCGTTGGGGCGCGGCTTTGAGCGCTATTACGGCTTCCTAGGCGGCGAGACCAACCAGTGGTTCCCCGACCTGACCTACGACAACCATTCGGTGCCGCAACCCAAGATGCCCGAGGACGGCTATCATCTGGATGAGGATCTGGCCGACCACACCGTTCGATTCATCCAGGACGCCCACGTGAACGCGCCGGACAAGCCGTTCTTCCTGTACTATGCACCCGGCTGCGCCCACGCTCCGCATCAGGTGGCCAAGGAATGGATAGACAAGTACAAGGGCAAGTTCGACATGGGCTGGGACGAGTACCGTGAGGTCGTCTTCAAGCGGCAAAAGGAGCTGGGGATATTCCCGGCGGATGCAGAGCTGTCGCGGCGCGACCCCGACGTGCCTGAGTGGGATACCCTGACCGACGAGCAGAAGGGCTTGTACGCCCGCTTCATGGAGGTCTATGCCGGTTTCCTGGAGCATTGCGACCACCAGATCGGGCGCGTCCTGAAGGCCGTGGAGGACCTCGGCGAGCTGGACAACACCTTGATCATGGTCCTGCCCGACAACGGGGCCAGCTCCGAAGGCGGGGTCAATGGCGCATTCAACGAGATGAGCAGCTTCAACAACTACTGGGAGAAGCTGGAGGAGATCCTGCCTCGCGCAGATGAACTGGGTGGTCCCGCCTCATACAACCACTACCCCTGGGGCTGGTCCTGGGCCGGCAACACGCCTTTCCGGCGCTGGAAGAAAGAGGTCTACCGCGGCGGCTGCACCGATGACTTGATCGTACACTGGCCCAAGGGCATCAAGGCCAAGGGAGAGATCCGCGCCCAATATGCCCACGCCATTGATATGGTCCCCACCGTGTTGGAGATGTTGGGCATCGAGCCGCTGGAGAGCATCCGCGGTGTGGCGCAGTCGCCCATCGAGGGCGTCAGCTTTGCCCACACCTTTGACGATGCCGACGCGCCCACCGAGCACCACACC
>JAUWLF010000114.1 GCA_030613785.1 Chloroflexota bacterium
AGCCGTAAGCCTCTGCGTTCTTGTCCCAATAGTCGACGGCAACTGTGTCCTGGGTCTCGACTGGTTCGTCTGTCGTGCAGATCTCCAGACGCTGAGGCGTCCAATCGCCCTCTGCCCAGCCCCATATGCTTCCTCTGTCCCCAACCGTGCTGCCCTTTTCCTGGCCTTGCCGCTGGAACTTTGGGGGTGGCCCGGACACTGATAGGCTCGATCCAGGCGGGGCTGGGTTGCTACCAGCGAACACGACGGCGACGCTGGCGCACACCAAGGCGATGACAATAACCACCGCCCAGATCACGATCGAGACTCTCGATGCCAAGTTCACTTTTCCTTTCATGGTCCTCCCTCTCATCTCATTGATCGCTGACCGCACAGGGTCTCCCGGCGCGAGGAGTGTAGGAATCGCGTACGTATATCCAGAAAGAAGCCGGGCCGCCAGAATCCTTCGGCAGCTCGGCTATCCTGATACGGCAACAACCCGTACGTCGGACCCTTGAGCTTTGCGCCCCTCCTCACTAAGGGAGGGTTGCCTTTGTCGGGATTTCATCTTTGAGAACGGTTGTCCGTCCGCAGTCCGATCCCTTATGCCGGATCAGCCTGAAACGAAAAAACCGGCCACTAGTCGTAGCCGGTTGCACCACTGGCTCCTCGCCGCTCAGGTGCCCACTCTGGAGCGGCGACTCATCGCCTCTACTGCGCCTTTAGCGATCTGAAGTCCATATACATCATACACCAAAATGGCTGAGAAATCAAGCCCCGACAGCGCTCTTTTGGTCTCCTTTTGGTTAAGGTGTGGTTAAGATTTGTCTATCAAGGCGCCTGGCTCTGGTTCTCTCGGTCGAATCTTCGTCTTTCGAACAAGTAGCCGAACCCACGGACGTTCAGTATGTGAGCTGGCTTCTCCGGTATAGGTTCGATCTTCTTTCGCAGGTTATGGATATGCACCTTCAGCAACTCCCGAGCCTCCGCGGAAGAGCACTCGTATCCCTGTACTTGCCTCGCCAGGCTGCGATAACTGAGGGCACGACCTGCATTGTTCAACAGGCAGCGCAGTATTTCGAACTCGGTGGGAGTCAGTCGCACTGGCGCACCGTTCACCCTCACCTGGCGCTGGAAGACGTTGATGGCCAGTGTGCCGATGTCGAACTGGCCAGCATGTCCCGGCCTGGCCAGCCCCACTCTGCGCAACAGTGCGTACACCTGCGAGAGTAGCATCGATGACGTGGAGGGCATGAGAAGATGAGCATCCCCCCCGGCGTTCAGACTGCGCGCCAGGGCTAGCTCCTGTCCCCTTTTCCCCACCACAAGCAGCGGAGCAACGGTTCGCTCCCGCGTTGCTCTGCATAGGTCCTCTCCCCAGCGAGCCGTCGTGTTGAGGCTCAGCACCACCGCGTCTATAGGCTCTTGGTCAAGATGAAGAAAAGTCTCCTCTCTGTTCGAGGCAATGGAAACTTCCATTCCCTCTTCTTGGAGGATCTGGGCCATGCTATGCGTGCTCTCGTTGTCCGAATCCACTATCAGAATCCTGATCAACCAAGAACCCCCCTTCCATGCCCACGGATCGGTCCCGTGGTCTCCGAAACGCCCAACGAACTCCCTTTTACGGCTCTATCCTCGACTCCAATCACTGGTTGGGTTTCCTTTCAAATTCACGAGTCGATTGCGTCTCCAAGTCAAGATAGGATTCAACCGTAAGCCTGGGATGAGTGCTGTGTCTTGCACTCGAATAGGTAGGCGTGGGTGAGACGCCCAGCGCGAGCAGGGCGACCAGGCGCAGTGCGAAGACAACACTCCAAACTCGTCTTCTCACCCTCGCCATCCGTTTTCCGCTTCAGTCTCTGGAGGTATTCTACACTCTCAAGCTTAAAGCCTCATAAAGGGGGGATTAAAATCCCATTAAAGCTCGGTCGCTGGCGTGTCTGCGGCAATCCTTGGTCACTGCGGAGGCGCCTTGAGTGCCACGGGCACTTCCTGATCTCATGCCCGGAACTCGATTCCCTGTCGATGCCTTGCTTTGCCGCCCCGCTCCCTAGCGAGGCCGTGAGGCATGATGATATAATCCTTGTGTCGTGTCCAGGAAGGTCATTCTCATATTTGTCCTCGTGTTCATACTGGCGGCTGTAGGACTGCTGGCCTGGTACTTCCTCTGGCCAAGTCGGGGGGCGCAGGCGACGCTGTTCCCGCAGGAAGGACAGGTTACGGTGAGCAGGGGAAGCACGGTGCAATCGCCCTCGCCGCCTCAAGTGGCGAAGGTCGGCAAAGGCGACAGGATCCGGACCGGGGCCGACTCCCGTGCCCTCCTCGTCTTGTGCCCTGACGCCACGGCGGAGCTGGAATCAGACAGCGAGGCGGTGTTGAGGCGGCTGTCGTTGGCCGAAAACGGCCCCTCGATCATCGAAGTGGAGATCGTGCAGGGCAGCACCTGGCACGAACTCTCCGCTTCGGCGGAGTCCGAGACGCGATACGAGATACTCACCCCGTCGGCCATCGTGACGCTATCTACCGGGCGGCTTCACGTGACCGTGTCCGATGACGGGAGCACCCAGGTGGAGGTCTCCCAAGGAATGGCCAAGGTAAGGGCCCTGAATACCGAGGTTGAGGTGTGGGGAGGAGAGCACACCTCTGTAGCCCCAGGGCGTGCTCCGGCGCTTCCTCGGCCGACCGTCGCCCGGATCCTCTTCGTGAGCGAGCGAGATGGCAACGCCGACATCTGGGTTCTGGGCGAGGAGGCTCAAGAAGCGCAACTGACCAGCGATCCAGCCGATGACCTTGCTCCTGCATGGTCCCCGGAGGGTACCAGGGTCGCTTTTGAGAGCATGCGAGATGGAGACAGCGAGATCTATGTGATGAATGCAGACGGTTCAGATCAGGCGAATCTCACCGACAACTCAGTGCCCGATCATTCCCCCGCCTGGTCACCCGATGGGAAGAGGATGGCCTTCGAATCGCTGCGCGACGGCGCCAGGGACATCTACGTCATGAACGCCGATGGCAGCGGGGAGGTGAGGTTGACTTTCGGCGTTGGCCTGAGCCTTGCCCCTCACTGGTCCGCCGATAGCGAACAGATCATCTTCACCAGGATAGAGGAGGACTCGAACGGCGATGGATCCATAGACCACCGCGACATGGGGGCGCCCTTTCGCACCGACGAAACCGGGAAGGTGCAATCCTTCTGGGGTGGCAGGATGGTCTACGACCAACTGATCTTCCCCTGGGCGCGTCGTAGAGTGGGCTGAGAGGTGCTTGAGGACGTGGATGGAGGTTGCACTGGATGAGTGAGAACGACACACGCCAGGAGCTGCGAAACGAAATCGTGGACCAGTTAGACTCTTGCGACGAGCCCACTCTGATCAGGATCGGCGAAATGCTCGACTGTCCCGACTCTGTTGAGGACGACAGCGATGGGAAGGCCATCCTTTTCAGTGAAGGCATCACGAGACAGCAATTCCTCGCAGGCCTGGCTGCCGGTGGCGCGACGCTGGTCTCCACCAGCCTGGCTACAGGTTTGGTGGCAGGCTCGCTGGGGGTGAGGGCGGGAGAAGCCAAAGCCGAGCTGGAGAGTCAGGTCGAGTTGTTCAAGCTGAGAGGACTCCTTGCCCTCTATGAGAACCTGGAGCAGGTGGGGATAGACGCCCTCCTGAGCACGGGCATCGCCGCTTTGGGAGTATCCATAGATGGCCTCGAGATGGGGATAGGAGGGCTTCAGAAGGGAGTGAGCCTCGTGAACGCGGGCGTATCCGTCGTCGAGAACGCCTTCCCCGCGATCCGCAGAGGGCTTAGAGTTGTCGAGAGCCTGTTCGAGAGCCTCGAGGACCGGGTCACGCAGCTCCAGGAGTTGATGAGCGAGGTCCAGGAGATGGTCAGCCCTCTCAGCGACGCTGTGGGTAGCTTCTTGAGCTCCCTCGTGGAGCGCATCCCAGGCGTTGGGCCCGCGATAGTGGATGCCCTGGACAGGATATCGGAACTGGTGGGGTCGCTGCCCGACGCCATAGGTGAGGTCAGGAGCAGGCTGCTGGAGCCGCTACGAGAGGATTGGTTCACCGACGACGAGGAAAGCGGCCTCAAAGGCAGACTTCTCAATCCGCTCCAGGAGGATCTGCTGGAACCCTTGGAGGACTTCCTGGGCAACCTGGTCGACTCCATTGACCAATGGCAGCAGCAACTCATCGACCCTGTCGAGCAGTCCCTGACAGAACGGGAGGTCATCAGACAGCAAATTGCGGACTACAGGAGGCAAGAGGGCATAGCGTGAGAAGGTTCAACCTCATCCTGGCCTTGGCCGCACTCTTGCTGCTGATGGCAGCGTGCGAGGGACCATTGGCGTCCCCGGACACTCCCACGCCCGAGACTTCAGTCCTTCCGGCTTTACCGACTGCGCAGACCTATCTGGACGCGTGGCAAGAGGAGGATTACGAGGCCATGTACGGGCTGCTGTCCTCGTCGGCTCAGGAGGGCATCACGGAGGAAGAATTCGTTTGGGTCCACGAATCCGTTATGGAGGAGGCAACGGTCCTTGCCCATCGCCTGGAGATGGGTGAAGTCGTGGAGGGCGAAGCGGCGGCCCAGGGTCATTTCACCTTGACCCTGGATACCACCTTGCTGGGCACCGTGCAAGTAGACAACGAATTGCCCCTCATCTGGGAAGACGTCGGCTGGAGGGTGGATTGGTCTCCAGAGGTGATTTTTCCCTCGCTGAGCGCCGACAATGTGGTGTACCTCCATCGCCTTACGTCCTCCAGGGCCAACATCTATGATCGCAACGGGCAACCGCTGGCCACAGAGGGCTCAATGGTTACGGTGGGGGTGGTACCACAGGAAATCGAGGACGAGAATCGTCTTCTGGCCGAGTTGAGCCGCATCCTCAACATGAGTTGGAATGACATCCAATCCACCTACACCGCTCCGGGGATGCAACCCCACTGGTTTGTTCCTATCGCCGATATCTCCTTCCAAGCCAGCTTGACTCACGCGGATGTGCTGAACTCGCTGCCGGGGGTGATGTTGCAGGAGAAACCGATCCGCACCTACCCCCACGGAGACCTGGCGGCTCACATCCTGGGCTACATGGGCGAGATAGACCAGGAGGAACTGGCTGTGCTGGAGGGTCAGGGGTACGTGGAGGGCGATGTGATAGGCAAAGCCGGGCTGGAGAAATGGGGGGAGACCTATCTCGCCGGTCGTCGCGGGGGTTTGCTGACTATCGTTACCCCCGACGGCGAGCTGGTGGATACCATCGTGGAGTATCCAGCCACACAGAGCAGAAGCATCTACTCCACCATTGATGTGGAGCTACAGAGAGTGGCCGAGGAGGCTCTGGAGGACCATCGAGGAGCCGTTGTAGCGCTGAACCCCAACAACGGTGAAATCCTGGCCATGGCCACCAACCCCCGCTACGATCCCAATCTCGTCACCTGGGGGCGGTCCGAGACATCGCGCTGGGAGGCTCTGCTGGCCGATGCGGGTCGCCCACTCCTCAATCGGGCCACGCAGGGTCAATACCCTAGCGGCTCGGTATTCAAGGTGGTCACCGCCGCTGCTGCCCTGGAGGGCGCCGGCTTCCCTCCGTACACCACCATCGATTGCACCGGCTCTTGGGCTGGTCTGGGTCCGGGATGGATCAAGTATGACTGGCTCCGCACCGGCCACGGCACCATGGATTTCCGTTCCGCCATTGTCCGTTCCTGCGACGTCTTCTTCTGGGAGATGGGCCTTCGCTTGAACAGCATAGACGTCGATCTTCTGCCCTCCTATAGTCACCACTTCGGTTTCGGCGAACTGACCGGATTGGACGCTATAGACGAGAGCGCCGGTCTGGTGCCGGACCCCGAGTGGAAGGAGGAGTTCTTCACCGGCGTGGGGAACCCTTTCTGGGTACCAGGGGATGCGGTGAACCTGGCGGTGGGCCAGGGAGACCTCTTGACCACGCCGCTCCAGGTGGCGAACATGATGGCTGCGATCGCCAACGGCGGCACCCTCTATCAGCCGCACCTGGTGATGCGTATCTCGGGTACGCCTCACGAGGAAGAGCAGGTCTTCACCTCGTCGGAGAGGGGTCAAGTGCCCATCTCTGAGGCGAATTTACAGGTCATACGTGACGGGCTGGACAGGGTGACCAGTGGTGAAGGTGGAACTGCCCGTTACGCCTTCGAAGGAGCGGCCTTCACCTCCGCGGGGAAGACCGGCACTGCCGAGACGGCAGAGGAGAAACCGCATGCCTGGTTCGCCGGTTATGCCCCTGTCGAGGCACCGCAGATCGTGGTGGCCGTCGTCGTGGAGAACAGCGGCGAGGGCTCGGTATTCGCGGCGCCCATCTGCCGCCAGGTGATGGAGGCGTTTTTCTTCGGGCCTCCACCCCCCGAGCCAGCGGAAGGAGAATAGATCAACCTCCCGAAGGTTCTGAAACCTTCGGGAGGTTCTCACTCCCTTTGCCCACTGTCTCATACCTGTGGTAGAATGAGATCAGAGTCTGCGAGGCAAAGGAGGGAGCATCACCATGGTCGGTAGGATCATCGGTTACGTTGTGGCGGCTATTCTTATCTTCTTCGGGGTCCTGTACCTGTGGTCTATTCCGGCTGCGGGACCCGATCAGCTTGTGCCCAGGCTGATCGTAGGGGTCATCTCCTTGGCCATCGGCGTGGTCATCATCTGGGTGGTCAGGACCAGGGGGCCGGCGCCAGTTCAACAGATCACGCAACAGATAGATCTGGAGATGCCAGGCGAGATCAGCGTGGATAAACTCAAGTGTCAGAGCTGTGGGGGGGAGCTGAGCAAGGATGACGTGTCGCTGGTCCAAGGGGCGGTGATGATCAGTTGTCCCTATTGCGGCTCTACCTATCAGATCACGGAGGAGCCCAAATGGTAGGAGTGAGGGCGTCGCGAATTCTCAGGCTGGCAGTGGGGTTGCTCCTCGTAGCTCTGGTTCTGATTCTGCCCCTCGGTACGGCCCAGGCGCAAGACTACAGCTTCACCGTGGACAGGATGCACGTGCAGGTGTATATACAGGAGGACAGCTCCGTACACATCGTCTACGACATCACCTACACCAATGACCTGGGCGCTCACGTCATCGACATCGCGGATGTGGGGCTACCCAACGACTACTATGACCTTTCCAGTGCCACGGCGACCATAAACGGCCAGCCGGTGAGTGGCATCTACGAGTCGGAGTGGTTGGATACCGGGGTGGAGGTGCACCTGGGCGCCAATCAAATCATGCCTGGCGAGACCGGCACCCTGCACCTGGAGATAAGCAACCCCCACATGGTGTATCAGGACACGGAGGACGAGAACTACGCCAGCGTGCGTTTCTATCCTCACTACTACGAGGGCACCGGTCATGGGACCACCGATCTGCAACTGAGCATCTACTTTCCACCTGGTGTCCAGCCTGATGAGACCAGGTATCACGACCAAGAGTTCACACAGGCTTACATCGACGGCGACCGCCCAGTCATGATCTGGGCAGTCCCCAACGCCCGTGCGGACCAGCAATACCAGTTCGGCGTCTCGTTCCCCCAGCAGTACGTGCGGGAGGTGTACGCCGATCCCGGAGTGGATGTGGTCGGAGCGGTGATCGGCCTTATCGGCGCACTCTTCGGTACCCTGATGCCTTTCACCATCTGCGGAGGCATTGCCCTGTGGATCATCCTGGGGGTGGTGATAGGGTCCAAGAGGCGACGCAGCAGGCTGATGGACTACATGCCACCTCTGGTTTCAGTGGAGGGCCTCGGAATCAAGAGAGGGCTCACGGCGGTGGAAGCCGCTATTCTACTGGAGGCTCCGCTGAACAAGGTGCTGACCATGATTCTCTTCGGCCTCCTGAAGAAGGGAGCGGTGCGGGTCGTATCTGATGAGCCCCTCCGCTTGGAGAAGGCGGATCCTCTCCCTGAGGGCTTGCATCCCTACGAGAACGATTTCGTGGGGGCCATCAAGAAGAAGGGTGACCTGCGGCAGAAGGACTTGACCAAGGCCATCGCAGATCTGGTAAAAGAAACCAACCAGAAGATGAAGGGCTTCCACGCCAAGGATACTATCGCCTACTACAAGGACATCGTGGCTCGCGCCTGGAAGCAGGTCGAGTCTGCCGACACTCCAGAGATAGTGGACGAGAATCTGGAGTGGATGATGATGGACGAGGATTTCGAGCAGAAGATGCCGGAGACCTTTGGCTCCCGGCCAGTTCCCATGCCCGCCTGGTGGTGGCTGTACGCCGGCTCGCGCCGCCCTGCAACCTCGGGCCCCAGCGTCGGAAAAGCCGCTCCCTCTACAGGCGCTCCGCGGACCGTTCCTGGCGCGATGGTGGCCCACACCGTGGTCAGTCGCGTAGAGGGTCTCTCCAATAGGATCGTGACCAATGTCTCCGACTTCACGGCCAGGGTCACGCGGACCACTCATCCGGTGCCGGTTAGCACATCCAGCAGCCGCGGATTGAGCGGCGGCGGAGGTTGCGCTTGCGCCTGCGCCTGCGCGGGGTGTGCCTGCGCCTGCGCCGGAGGTGGTCGCTAGCAGATTCTGGGGAGCATCTCGCCGGCCAGCATATCCACGACCCGTGTGCCGCCGATGCCTGTCCTCAGCAGGACCTTGCCTCTTGGCTCGGCTGTGACCTCGCCGATGATGGCTGCCTCTTCGGCGTAGGGGTGCGCTCTCATGGCCTCGAGGATCTGGTCTACATCCTCGCGGCCGATGACAGCCACCAGCTTCCCCTCGTTGGCCACGTACAGGGGGTCATAGCCCAGCATCTCGCAGGCGGCCCGTACCCCGTCGTGCACAGGAATCCTGTGCTCCTCGATCGCGATCCCCACCTGGGATTGCTGCGCGATCTCGTTCAGCGAGGTGCCCAAACCGCCGCGTGTAGGGTCGCGAAGGACGTGGATGTGGGAGCTGGTGTGCATCATGGCCGCCACCAGGTGATTGAGGGGCGCCACGTCACTCTCCAGTTCTGTCTTGAAGGCCAGTCCCTCGCGCTCGCTGAGCACGGCGATGCCATGGTCGCCGGTGGCCCCGGAGACGATGACTACGTCACCGGGGCGGGCGTTGGAGGCAGAGATGTCGACGCCTTGAGGAACGAGACCCAGGCCGGCAGTGTTGATGAACAGTTGATCGGCCCCGCCTTTCTCCACCACCTTGGTATCGCCGGCCACTATCTCCACCCCTGCTTCTTGGGCCGAGGCTCTCATAGAGGCGACCACCTCACGCAGTACGTGCAGCTCTAACCCCTCCTCGATGATGAAACCTGCGGAGAGATAGAGGGGCATGGCGCCCACCATAGCCAGGTCATTCACCGTGCCGCACACGGCCAGGCGACCGATGTCGCCGCCGTTGAAGAAAAGGGGCTTGACCACGTAGCTGTCGGTGGTGAAGGCCACGCGGCCAGAATGGGATAGCTCAAGTTGCCCTTTCTGAAGCGGAGCACCAATCGGCTCCACGACTGCCGCATCGTCCAGCTTGGCCAATGCGGAGGCGGTAAAGTAGGGTAGGAAGATATCCTCAATCAGATCGTGGCTCAGCCGTCCGCCACTGCCATGGGCCAACAGAATCCTGTCCATTCCTCTACTCCTCAAATGGCCAAGCTAATCTTGTTCTCTAGCGTACAGGTAGTAAGCCGCACACGTGCCCTCGCTGGGGCTTCGCGCTCGCAGGAAAGAGAAAGGGCCATCCTGTAGGAGAACGGCCCTTCGGCTTCAAGCTGTCAACGGTCGAGTCTTCGGTCTAGCTCTTCCGCCAACGCAAGCTGGCGTAGCCCGCCAAACCGGCCAAGCCGCTGCCCAACAAGGCGATGGAGCCCCACTCAGGAACGAACTCTGCCTCTGCCTCCCCGAAGGCGATGCCGTCCAGGCCGTCAACACTCACCCCGATGTTGCGGACTTTACCGGTGGTGGTGTTGACCCTGACGAGGTAGTTGGGACCACTCCCACCCCGGCCGCAGTTCAAGGACCCGAACAACGTCCCGCCGCTGTTGAAATCCAAGGCGTTGATACGGGGGTCGCCTTCCTCGTCCACAGGGCAATAGACGTTGGGCCAGGTGTGCAGGCCGACCAGGGTGAACTGCCCCGTCGTCTGATGGAGGGTGTTCAACTGCTCCTCGTTGGCGTGGAACAGGGTGTCCGCGGCATCGAAGGCGATGCCGTTGCCACAGCAACTCGGCGTATTCGTGAAGCCAAGCTCATTGACGGCGCCCGTGGCCTTATTCAAGCGGCCGAGGCCATCCTCCCATTCCAGATAGGCGAAGAGCCTATTGTCGGAGCGGAACGAGAGGTCCGAGATCCTGGAGACACCTTCCCCGCCGAAGCTGTGGTGGGACTCCCCAATCAGCGTCGCCGCGCCGGTATTGGGGTTGACGGTGAACAGCGAGAAACGGTCGTTCGGGTTGGCGGGATCCCGCCCCACCGCATAGAGGACCCCGCTGCCGTCGAAGGCCAGACCGCTGCACGAGGCGATGCCCATCGGCCCCACCAGGGTCGCGGCACCCGTGGCTGGGTTGATGAGGTACAAGTTGCTGGGGTTGGGAACGTCGTCGCCCCCTCCCCCGTTGCAGCCGTACAGCACCTCCTCCTGGGCGAACGCCGACATAGGCAGCGCGAGCAGTGCGACGAGGCAGCCTATCGCCAGTAGGACCGCCCATGCCCCAACTCTACTTCTTCGAATGAGATACATCATATACCCCCTGTTCTCCCTTCTTTGAGACAACAACACGGGATCGGCGGCTTGCCCTCCAAGCCCCGATGCTGGCGCACACCCGATCCCTTAGGAAATCAACCACATTATAGCACAGCCTTGTGTATCTGTCAAGCCAGGCGCGCAGGCCACCCTCTGCTTGGTGCGACGGCAGCTAACAGTGGGGGAATGAGAGATCCCTACGTCTTCGATGGGGGACGGTTCGCAGCCTCGTGGTTGCACCCCTCTGATAGGAGAGCTAGTACAGTGGAACCCAAGTTTCGTTATGTCGTCATTGCGAGGAGCGGTAGCGACGAAGCAATCTCCTTCTGTGCTGAACAAGTGACTTCTTATTGGTAAGTAGAGATTGCTTCGCTCCGCTCGCAATGACAGGATTACCAGAACTCTGGCTACGATGTACTACTCTTGTTCTCCAGCGTACAGATAATACGCGGCGCAGGTCCCCTCACTGGAGACCATGCACGGGCCCACAGGGTGGTGGGGGGTGCATACCTTGCGGTAGAGCTTGCACTCTGGAGGCGTCCTCACCCCTCTGATGACCTCGCTGCACAGGCATCCCTGCGGCTCCACGACTGGCCCTGGGTCTACCTGGAAACGCTCTCGAGCGTGGAAATGGCGGTAGCGTTCCCTCACCTTGAGACCGCTCGCCGGAACTGTACCCAAACCCCTCCAGTCAGCGCTGCACACCTCAAAGACCCTGTACATGTGCTCCAGGGCCACCTGGTTGCCTTCGGGTCGAACGCTGCGTGAGTACACGTTATCTACTCGGGGATCCTCCGATTCGAT
>JAUWLF010000073.1 GCA_030613785.1 Chloroflexota bacterium
CGAAAGGCCGATGGTCTGCCAACCCCTTGAAACTCAAGACCTTCGTCATGGCCGAGGTCAACGTCGTCTTCCCATGATCCACGTGACCTATCGTCCCCACATTCACATGGGGCTTGTCCCTTACAAATTTCTCCTTTGGCATCTTGTCAATCCTCCTTCACTGATGAAACGATTGTTCACATCTGACGGATGCCCCGAGCTGTCGCAGAGATCGGTGTCCTCCTCGGGCCTCCGGCATCACCCGGCTCCTCTGGAGCTGGCTGAGCGGAGGGCAGCGGGTACCTCAGCGTAATAATCGAACTCCATCGTGAAAGTTCCCCTCCCCTGAGTCAGTGAACGCAGGGTGGTGGCGTACCCGAACATCTCCGCTAACGGGGCATGGGCACGCACAGCCTGCATCTTTGCTCGCGCCTCTATGCCCTCGATCTGAGCGCGACGTGAGCTGAGGTCGCCCATCACCTCGCCTACGAACTCCTCGGGCAGTATGACCTCCAGGCTCATGATCGGTTCCAGCAAGAGAGGATTTCCTCTCTGCACAGCACTCTTCAGCGCCATGGAGCCCGCGATCTTGAACGCTAGTGACGAGGAGTCCTCCTGATGAAAGGAGCCATCCACCAGTCTGACTTTGATATCCACAACGGGGTAGCCGGCCAGTACGCCGCTCTCCATAGCTTCCTGCACACCTCTGTCGACCGCGGGAATATACTCCTTGGGAATTACGCCGTTTCTTGTCTCATCCTCGAACACGTAGCCCTTCCCCTTCTCCAGAGGCTCCAACTCTAGCCAGACGTGGCCGTATTGGCCGTGTCCGCCGGTCTGGCGAATGAATCGACCTTCGGCTCGGGCAGGTGTGGTGATAGTCTCCCGGTAGGAGACCCGTGGCTGGCTCACGTTGGCCGAGACACGGAACTCTCGCTGCATGCGGTCCACGAGGACCTCCAGGTGCAGTTCCCCCATGCCCGAGATCAAGACCTGACCTGTGTCTTTGTCAGCATGCACCTGGAAAGTGGGATCCTCCTCTGTCAGGCGAGCCAAGGCCCTGTGCATCTTCTCCTGGTCTGCCTGCGTGCGGGGCTCGATGGCCACGGAGATGACGGGTTCGGGGAAATTGATGGACTCCAAGATGATGGGAGCGCTGGGGTCACACAGGGTATCCCCGGTGAAAGTGTGCTTGAGGCCGATCACAGCCGCTATGTCGCCTGCATATATGGCCTTGATGTCCTGCTGATGGTTGGCGTGCATGCGCAACAGTCGTCCCGCTCGCTCCTTACGCTCCTTACTTGAGTTAAGAATGCGGGAGCCCGTGGTCAGCGTACCTGAATAGACTCTCACGTAGGCCAGACGGCCCACGTATGGGTCGGAGGCGCTCTTGAAAGCCAGGGCGGAGAAAGGCCCCTCTTCGTCAACCGGCCGTTCTTCCTTCTCACCACTCTCAGGGTTGATCCCCTCAATGGGGGGAACGTCCAGAGGTGAGGGAAGATAGTGCACGACGGCCTCCAAGATAGGCTGGATGCCCTTGTTGCGCAGAGCCGAGCCACAAAGCACAGGGACCAGCTTTGACTCTAGGGTCGCCTGTCGCAACGCCCGCCTTATCGCCTCAATGGAGATCTCCTTGCTCTCGAGATACTCCTGAGCCAGGGCATCATCTGTCTCAGCCACCGTCTCCACCAAAACCTCTCGGTATCTGGAGGCTTCTTCCTGCAAGTGAGAGGGCACTTCCATTTCCTCTTGTCGGGTGCCCATCTCATCGCCGTAGACTATGGCTTTCTGCGTGATGAGATCAACGATTCCCTCGAACTTCTCTTCGCTGCCGATGGGTATCTGTATGGCAACGGGGTGAGCTCCCAGTTGCTTCTCTATCATCGCCACAGCTTGCCAGAAGTCGGCTCCCAGGCGATCCATCTTGTTGACGAAGACGATGCGCGGTACACCGTACCTATCGGCTTGATGCCACACCGTTTCCGACTGTGGCTCGACCCCGGCGACGGCATCGAGAACCACGATTCCTCCATCCAAGACCCGCAGAGAACGTTGCACCTCGACCGTGAAGTCTATATGTCCCGGTGTGTCTATGATATTGATCTGGTGATCCAACCAGTAGCAAGTCGTGGCCGCAGCAGTGATCGTAATCCCTCGTTCTCGTTCCTGTTCCATCCAGTCCATGGTTGTCGTGCCATAATGCACTTCTCCCATCCGATGGATCTTGCGGGTGTAGAAGAGGACACGCTCCGTGATCGTGGTCTTGCCGGCGTCTATGTGGGCGATTATGCCAATGTTTCTTGTCTTTGCCAGAGGATAGTCCCGTGGCATAGTGGACTCCTGCTACCACCGATAGTGGGCGAACGCCCTGTTGGCCTCAGCCATCTTGTGGGTATCTTGCTTCTTCTTGACGGTGGTGCCTGTGTTACGGGCTGCATCCATCAGTTCGTCAGCTAGCCTTTCGGCCATCGGCCTCCCCTTGCGGGCCTGGGTAGCTAGAATCAGCCACCGAATGGCCAACGAGGTACGTCGCTCCGGTCGCACCTCAATGGGTATCTGGTATGTGGCGCCGCCCACACGTCGAGATCTGACTTCCAACGTGGGGGTGGCGTTGTCTATCGCCTGACGGAAAACCTCTAGTGGGCTTCTGTGCATCCGCTCCTCAATGATCTCGAAGGCGTCGTACATGATCCTACGAGCCTGGCTTTTCTTGCCCCGCTGCATCAGGCGATTAATGAATCTGGCCACCAGTTCGCTCCCGTACCTGGGGTCGGGTTCTACCTCTCTTCGTGGGGGTCGGTAACGCCTTGGCATCTCTACGCTCCATTCTCCCTGCAAGAACATGGGGCCGAGGGCTTCGCACCAACCGGGTTGCAAGGCCCTCGCCCCCTCTATCTAGCCCTTGGCTAACCGCGGGCTACCCCGGGGGCCACCTTACTGCGAGTATCTTGCCTTTCTCTTCGGAAGACATTTTGAAAATGGGCACTTAGTCCCCACATTCAAGAAGACTAGCTAAGCACAAGGTCTAGTCTTCTTGAAAGCCTCCTCAACAGGTACGATGCATACTCTGGTATGTCGTACCTTAATTCCCTGCTAACGGAGATACCTCACGTGCATCTCACGGGGATGATCTAGATCCTTTTCTTTGGACGCCTGGTACCGTACTTGGAGCGGCCACGCATGCGTCCCTCAACGCCGCTGGCGTCCAGGGCGCCTCGGACAACATGGTAGCGAACTCCTGGCAAGTCCTTTACGCGCCCGCCGCGGATTAGTACCACTGAGTGCTCTTGAAGACCGTGTCCCTCGCCAGGTATGTATGCCGTCACCTCGATACCGTTGGTAAGCCTCACCCTGGCTATCTTGCGCAGCGCCGAGTTGGGTTTCTTGGGCGTCATCGTCCTGACGAGTGTGCAGACGCCTCTCTTTTGAGGAGATCCCTTCGCATCCCTCACCGTCCTTTGCCTGAGGGCGTTGTGCCTGTAACTCAAAGCTGGCGCTGAGCTCCTCCTGCTTTTCTTCTTTCGACCTTTCTTGACCAGCTGATTGACTGTCGGCAAGGTTATCTCTCCCCGTCTTGCTCGTGAGGGGGAATTGCCTCACGAGACAATAGGTTGACTGCTGTTATCAGATGCGCGAATGGTAATTGTACCATATTTCTCACCAAAGGTCAAATGCGCAGTTCGCTTGGGAAGCCCGGTTCTAGGCGCAATCCGGACTCCTTCCCCGTGCCTTCATCTTTGCCGAACTGGACCCGCTTGCCGCTCTTGTCCACGACCTCCACAGACAATCCCAAGCTTTGCAGTTCCTTGACCAAGACGCGGAACGATTCGGGCACGCCCGGAGAACCGTGCTTCTGACCCTTGACGATGGATTGATAGGTCTTGACTCTACCCGTCACATCGTCGGATTTAACGGTCAGCATCTCTTGCAGGGTATAAGCCGCACCATACGCCTCCAGCGCCCACACCTCCATTTCCCCGAAACGCTGTCCACCAAACTGAGCCTTTCCGCCAAGCGGTTGCTGAGTCACGAGTGAGTAGGGCCCTGTTGATCGCGCATGGACCTTGTCTTCCACCAGGTGGGCAAGCTTCATCATGTTGATGATTCCCACCGTCACCGGGTGGTCGAAAGATTCGCCGGTCTTTCCGTCGTAGAGGATCATCTTACCCCAGGTGGGAATGGGCTGTCCGGTCTCCAAGCTTGCCTGTGCCGCTTCGCTTTCCAGTTCTTGATCCTCAAGATGCTGGGTGGGATAGCCGAGCTCCTCCATCCATAGCCGCAGGCAGACATGATGGGCTAGTGTGTCTGCCTTCTCCCTTTCCTGAAGGGAGCGCTCATCGCCTTCGAAGACCAGCAGATCATCCGGATTGTATCCCAGTTCTCTTAGCGTATGTTGCAGAACGCTGCGACGAGCATATCGCCGCTCGGACATCACCGCTTCTAGATCATATCCTTCATCTGCCAGCAAGCGGACTAGGTACAGCGTGCGCGCTTCTTCGTCATCGCTCAGGTCTTCGAGTTCATACTCCTCGTCTTTCAACCACTGCCACGCCTCTTCAGTCACTTTGTCCCACGCCCAGTCCATTAGCCAGGCGCGGGCCAACTCAGCGATAATCTCGTCTTCATCCGCACCGTCAAAGACGGGCGAAATGGCCTTGAAGCCCAGGCGGTCCGCGGCCCAGCCGAGATGCGTTTCCAGGATCTGCCCGATATTCATGCGACTGGGAACCCCTAGGGGGTTGAGGATGAGCTCAATGGGAGTCCCATCAGCCATGAATGGCATGTCCTCCACGGCTACCACCTTGGAGATAACGCCCTTGTTTCCGTGCCGCCCAGCCATCTTGTCTCCTTCGGTCACCTTGGACAGGTGGGCGGTGCTGACCCGTACCAGCTTGTCCACGCCTGCGGGGAGATCGTGGCTGTCGTCACGCGTGAAGGTTCTGACGTCTACGACTTTGCCTCTTTCACCGTGAGGCAAACGGAGTGAGGAGTCCTTGACTTCTCTGGCCTTCTCTCCAAAGATGGCGCGCAACAGTTTCTCCTCTGGGGTAAGATCGGTCTCACCCTTGGGCGTTATCTTGCCCACGAGAACATCTCCGGGATTGACCTTGGCCCCGACACAAATCACGCCATCCTCGTCTAGATTCTTCAACACCTCCTCGCCCACGTTGGGGATGTCCCGCGTTATCTCCTCCGGGCCCAGCTTGGTGCTCCGTGCCTGTATTTCATGTTTCTCGATGTGTACAGAAGAGTACTTGTCATCTCTCACCAGACTCTGGCCGATGACGACTGCGTCTTCGAAGTTGTGCCCTTCCCAAGAGAGGAAGGCCACGAGGACGTTTTGACCTAGAGCCAACTCGCCTTCGTCCGTCGAGGAGCTATCGGCAAGAACATCTCCCTTCTGGACATACTGGCCCTTGGTGACGATGGGCCGTTGATCTATGCAGGTCCCCTGGTTGGAGCGGTTGTACCGACGTAGTTGGTAGGACTGGCCGCCGTTATCTCCTCGGACCACGATGGTCTCTGAGGTGACACACACCACCTCCCCAGGTTCCTCCGCCACGAGCACCTGGCCCGAATCCAGGGCGGCTTGACGCTCAATTCCCGTGCCGACTGTGGGGGACTCCGGCATGAGGAGTGGTACGGCCTGCCGCTGCATGTTGGAACCCATCAACGCCCGATTGGCGTCATCGTGCTCAAGGAAGGGGATAAGGGCCGCGGAGACACTAACGATCTGCTTGGGCGAGATATCCATATAGTCCACCTTCTCGACTGGCTCGATCAGGTACTCACGTCTGCTGCGCGTGGAGACTCGATGGTCCAGGAACTGGCCTTTCTCATCCAGCCTGGCATTGGCTTGGGCGATGATGTGCTTCTCCTCCTCGTCTGCCGGCATATACACTATATCGGTCGTGGCTATGGGACGGACAGGAACCTCCTCCAGCGGGAGTTCGACTATCAGTTCAGCCAAGGCCGGGCTGATCACCGTCTCGGCTTTCGCAATCACCTCACCGGATTCAGGATCCACAACCTCTTCGCGCAACGTCTTTCCCAGCAGGACGTGAAACTCATTGGGCAGACTGTTGATCACTTTGCGATAGGGGGTCTCGATGAAACCGTATTCATTGATCTCGGCATACGTGGCCATCGACCCGATGAGGCCGATGTTCGGGCCCTCAGGGGTCTCAATGGGGCAGATGCGGCCATAGTGGCTGTCATGTACATCTCGCACATCGAACCCTGCCCTCTCTCGACGCAGGCCTCCAGGCCCCAGGGCCGAAAGACGTCGCTTGTGGGTCAGTTCGGCCAAGGGGTTGGTCTGATCCATGAACTGAGAGAGCTGGCTGCCGCCGAAGAACTCCCTGACTGCGGCGACGACAGGCCTGATGTTGATGAGGGTGAGAGGCGTGATCTGCGATGGGTCTCTGGTGCTCATGCGTTCTCGCACGACGCGGTCCATGCGCAGGAATCCAATTCGTAGCTGGTTCTGGATCAATTCGCCAACGGTCTTCACCCTCCGATTGCCCAGGTCATCTATGTCGTCAGGACCATCGACGCCGTTGTTGATCTGGATCATGTGCTCCACCACCTTGACCAGGTCCGTCTTGGTCAAAGTGAGCTGGTCGAGGGGAAACGAGAGATCTAGTCGCTTGTTGAGCTTGTACCGTCCCACCTTGGCCAGATCGTACCGGCGTGGGCTGAAGACAAGGGATTCGAAGTACTTCTTGGCATTCTCCAGGTTAGGAGGGTCCCCAGGCCGCATTCTGCGGAAGAACTCGACAACCGCCTCCTCGGCGTTCTTCGTGGGATCTTTCTCTATCGTGGCTTCAATGTAGCTGCGTTCAGGCATATTGTCGGAGCGCTCGAACAGGGTATAGAGTTCCTCGTCCGTCCCCTCTCGCAGCACTTCATCTATGGGATCGTCCGTGTCCAAGGAGATGGCAGCCAAGGCGCGTATCATGACGGTGATGGGTATCTTCCGTTTGCGATCCACCTTCACCGACAACAGGTTCTTCTTCGTCGTTTCAAACTCGAGCCAGGCTCCTCGGGCAGGGATGAGCTTGGCCATGCACAACTTGCGGCCAGTCTTTCTGTCCTCCTCCACGGTGAAGAAGATGCCCGACGAACGAATCAACTGGCTTACTACCACCCTCTCCGCGCCATTGATGATGAAAGTGGCGTTCTTGGTCATGAGGGGGAAGTTCCCCATGTACGCATCTTGCTCCAGACGTTCGCCCTGCTCGTTGACGAGTGCAGCCCTGATGTGAAGGGGGGCTGCGTAGGTCATGTCCATGGCGCGGCATTCCTCCTCCGAATGCACAGGCTCTTCGAAGCGGTACTCCAAGAGCTCCAGCCTGATCTTGCCATTGTAACTGATGATGGGGAATGTGTCGTCGAAGAGATCGCGCAGTCCTTGCTCCTTGAACCACTGGAAGGACTGCAGTTGAACGTCTATGAGCCGCGGAAGAGGATGAACCTCGGTTATGCGTGCGTAGGACTTGCGCTTCAGGTTACTACTCATGGAGCTCAAGCCCGCGGGGGAGTCTAGATCGAACAGGGTTCTCTGCAGATCTGATCCGGGTCCCTGTGAGTTCCGGAGCCTGGGAGCGGAAGTTGAAGAAGCACGCGTTTCATCCATCAAGCCATACCCCTCCGAATGTGTACGGACGCCAAAGTGGTCCAGATGCCAAATAATCATTATACTACATTTCTGGGAGACTGTCAAGGTCAAAAAAAAGAGAACTGTTATTGTTCAATGAATTTGTCACCAGCTAACTGTTCAGTGAAAATGCCACCGCATGAGAGGAGTGACATTGTCCGTGAAAGAGCAGAAGAGGTTGGTAGTGGTCCTGGAAGTCGAAGCTGGGCGGATGATAGGTCGCGAAGCCGCAGAGGTGCTCGGATTGTCCCTCAGGCAAGTGAGGAGATGGATTGGTGCCTATCAAAGGGAGGGCGCAGCGGGACTGGCACACGGCAATCGCGGTCGGGCATGCTCTTGCAGATGTGCACCGCGCGCAAGGGTACGGGAGTCCGTTGTTTGCAACCGGGCAATCCTTCGAAGTACAATGAACTGGTCAAAAGCAAGAAGGACGTCCCTCCGTGTCACTGAAAAGAAAAGCCTTCTACTCTGCAACCGGCCTGATTCTCTTCTTGGCCATCGGACTGTTCTCCCTACAGGGCGTGGTCTCCAACACCCTATGCACGTGGACGGGTGAGCAACAGCTGAGGGAGCAGATCAAGGGACTGGGTGCCCTGTTGTTGATCAAGCTGGAGACCCCTACTCTAGATGTCCGACCGTATGTGCCCGTTTCCCACACCGGCATGAACCCCTATGGAATAAATACGTTTCTGGAGCAAGAGGTGGACGATTGGAAGATCCATCGCTCCTTTCGCTTGATCAAGGATGCCGGTTTCCATTGGATCAGGCAGGAGTTCCCCTGGGAAGACATCGAGATCGAGGGCAAGGGTGTCTTCCAGGATCACCGACAGGGCCGGGACATATCCTCGTGGGCCAAGTATGATCATATCGTGGATTTGGCGGAGGAATATGGGATAGAGATCATCGCCCGGCTGGACAACCCACCAGCCTGGAGCCGGGCGGCAGGGAACGAGGCAGGAACGCTCGCCCCTCCTGATGACTACGACGACTATGGGGACTTCGTCTTTGCTGTGGTGAGCCGGTACAAGGGGCGCATCAAGTACTATCAGATCTGGAACGAGCCCAATATTTATCCTGAATGGGGCGAGGGCCCTGTGGACCCCGAAGCCTACACAGAGCTTCTGAAAGTGGGATACACACAGGCCAAGGAAGCGGATCCCAACGCGGTGGTCCTGTGCGCGGGGTTGGCACCGACCACGGAGATGACACCGGAAAACCTGGAGGATCTCGTCTTCTTGCAACGCATGTACGACGCTGGGGCAAGGGACTACTTCGACATCATGTCCGTTCAGGGATATGGGTTATGGAACGGACCTAGCGACAGGCGGGTGCATCCCGACCGAGCCAACTTCTCCCGTGTCTTGCTGATCCGTGAACTGATGGTGCGCAACGGGGACGCCCACAAAGGCATCTGGGCCTCGGAGGTGGGCTGGAACGCTCTACCTCGCGACTTTGAGGGGTTCCCCTACTATGGGCGAGTGAGCGAAGATCTGCAGGCTGAGTACTCAGCCGCAGCGTACGAGCGTGCTCAGGGCGAGTGGCCCTGGATAGGGGTGATGAGCTACTGGTTCTTCAAGAGGGCCAGCGACCATGAGAAGAATCAGGCGTTCTACTACTTCCGCATGATGGAGCCGAGTTTCTATGCCTATCCCGTCTACGGCGCGTTGAAGGAGCAGGCTACCTCTCCTCCGGTACTGGGCCTGGGTTATCATCAAGAGGATCATTGGGCTCTCCAATATCAAGGCGACTGGCAAGAGGTGGCTGATGAGCGGGCCGTGCTGGGCAGCTATCGCGTCAGCGAACGCGTGGGAGATACACTGAGCTTCACCTTCTGGGGCACCGATCTGGAACTGGTGCCGGTGCCGGATCGCCATTCGGGGAGCCTGGAGATCACCGTAGACGGTCGGCGGGCAGACTTGGATCTCTATAGCCCGACGCTGGAGCATCAGACCACGGTGCCTGTGGTCAGCGGTCTGCCTGAGGGTCAGCACCAGGTCCGTCTCGCCGTCTCCGAGTCACCGGAGGGCCACAGCCGCGTCGCCATTGATGGACTCATCGTGCGCCGCAGCCCGGCCTTTCTGATCCGTCGCGGTCTGGCCCTGCTGGCATGTCTTCCTTTCGCCATTGGCGTGGCCTATGCTTGGCGGCGATGGTGGCTCAGTCGAGGTTCTACATCGTGAAGGGCAACCAGGCCCGGCTCACGTGGGCAGTCTTGTGTCTGATCATCCTGCTCGCGCTGTGCCTACGGTTTTACCGCCTGGACGGTCAGAGCCTGTGGGCCGATGAGGGGAACAGCGCGGCCCTTGCCTCGCGGAGCCTATCGACCATCACCCGCGATGCTGCCCACGACATCCATCCGCCACTATACTACTACCTTCTGCACTTCTGGGTTCGCTTCTTCAGCAACAGCGAGATAGGTTTGCGCTCCTTCTCTGCCCTGACGGGCACCGTTTTGGTGTTCGTGACCTTCCTCCTGGGCAGGGAGCTGTTCAGCCCTCGAATCGCGTTGATCGGCTCTTTCCTGGCTGCCATCTCTCCTTTCCAGATACACTACTCCCAGGAGACCAGGATGTACATCCTGGCCGCGTTATGGGCAGCTTTGGCCATGCTCTTCTTCCTTGCGTGGGTGAAGTCACTGGGAGGATTAGGTGCAGGCTCGCTGATGCCTGCTGGTGGTTCAGGTCGGAAGTGGAAGACCCTCTATGCCGCTCTCTACGTTCTGTTCACCGTTGCCGCGCTGTATACGCATTACTTCACCTTCACCATCACTATCGTCGCCAACCTGGCCTACGCCCTAGGGATGGTCGCTTACCGCCCCCTCCGTCGGCCCAAGGCAATAGGCGGTTGGGCCATGGCCCAGTTGCTCGTGGTAGTGCTGTACTGGCCCTGGCTAAGGCTGGCTGGTGGACAGTTGACTACGTGGCCGGCCGTCAGCGAACCCTTCAGCCCGTCGTTTCTCATCCAGGAGCTTCTCCGTGTGTTCAGCCTGGGCCTCTCAGTGGAGGCGAAGATAACACCACCCGTCTTGCTCTTTGGCTTGCTTCTGCTGCTGGGAGCTCTCCCTTGGCAACTATCGCGTGTACGAGACGGAAGATCGAATCTGTCCGTGAGCGTGGTGCGTGAGCAGGTTCCTTCCCTGCTCTTCGCCCTCCTATACGTGTGCGTACCTATCGCGGCCATGTACGTCCTCTCGCTCAGCCGTCCAGCGTACGACCCTAAGTTCCTTCTCCTGGCCACCCCTGCCTTTTGCCTCCTGCTGGCCCGAGGCGTGGGCGCCGAATGGCTAGGGGATGTAGGATGGCCCAGTCAAGACGCCACCAGCAGTGAGGAGAGACACTCGCCACGGGTTCCACGGGGGGCGTTGGTTCGCTGGGCTGTGACTGGCCTGGCCCTCCTGTTCGTCACCGCCGCCAGCGCGCAGTCGTTGGCCAACTACTACTTCGACGAGGAGTATGCCCGCGACGACTACCGCGGCTTGGCCACCTACATCGCCGCTGTTGGTCGGGAGGGAGATGCGATCATCCTCAACGCGCCCGGACAGATAGAGATCTTCTCTTACTACTATCAGGGCGGTCTACCCATCTATCCTCTACCTGGGCAGCGTCCCCTGGATGAGATGAAGACCGAAGAGGCTTTGGAGGACATAGTCGCTCGACATGACCGCCTTTTCGCCCTCTTCTGGGGCACCGATGAGAGTGACCCACGCCGCTTCATCGAAGGCTGGCTGGATGGGGCAACGTTCAAAGCTCTAGATTCCTGGCACGGCAACGTGCGCCTGGCCATCTACGCCGTGCCTCAAGAGGATACCAGCGGGCACATTCAGCATCCTCTTGATCTCAGATTCGGTGACGAGATAGCCCTTCTGGGCTACAGCCTGGCTGGCTCCGAGGTCAGGGCTGGGGATATGTTGCAGTTGACCCTCTTCTGGCAGGCTTTGGGAGACATAGGGGAGCGCTATAAGGTCTTCACTCATATTCTGGACGGCAGGTCCCACATCGTTGGTCAGAGGGACACGGAGCCGGTGGGCGGGGTGCGACCCACCACCACTTGGGAGGAAGGGGAGATCATCGCTGACAACTACGGAGTGCTGGTGCTGCCCGCCACACCGCCGGGGGAGCATCAACTGGAGATTGGGATGTATAACCTGGCGACAGCAGAGAGGTTGCCGGTTTTCGACGGCGGGGAGCTTCTCGGCGACCGCATCCTCCTGGAGCCCATTGAGGTTCTCAAGTCCGGGTGCCCGCCGCTCGTCGAAGCGCTACAGATCCAGCATCGGCGCCAGGTGGACTATGGTCCGGTGCGTCTTCTGGGCTACGACGTCTCCAAACTGGGCTACGAGCATCAGCCCGATGAACCGCTCCATCCGGGTGACATTGTGCATTTGACCCTCTACTGGCAGGCCATGGGGCCGATAGACACGGACTTCACGCTCACCTTGCGGTTGCTGGACCAGGGAGGCACCGCGGTAGTATCGCGGGACGCTCGCCCCGTCGGGGGCGCATATCCACCTGCTATCTGGGATCAGGGAGAGATAGTGCGCGACCAGCACAACTTGCTGCTGCCGGCCGAAATGTCCGTGGGCAGATACGACCTCTTCTTGCAGACTCAGGGTCTGGGGGCGGAGGGGGTGCGTTTGTTCTTGAAGTCGCTGGTACTCACTAGCTAGTCTGGGGCGACGACGTTCCGTGATTTCCCCCTTTGCCATCCGCTCATAGGTCCTGACCTCACGTTTATTAGGCACCTGGCACATCACGTGTGTTGCTGCTGGGGCTTCACGACGAAAGCTCAGCCAATGGCGTGCGAGTGCTGAAGGCTGTCGTGGAGCAACATGCGGATCCGCCCGCCCACGGACTAGCACGACTGGGCATGGAGCCTGGGTGACGTGAACGCGCTTGTGAAGCTGTGGGACGAGTTCAAGATCGTGCTGTGAGTGACTCTGTGCTGGAGGCGGTGTGATCCGGGGAGCGCCAACCCCCGTCGCTCTGAGCCTACACATGGCTCGCCTCCTTCATGCGGTGTCCTGCACAGCCCGCAGATCAGGGGGAGGCTCTGCGCAGGGCCCAGTGGGTGATGAACACCACCGCTTCTTGATCTTTGAACCGGAAATCATGCTACGCCCAAGAGCCGCAGCACCTCTCCAACTGTCATGAAGGCGTCTTGCTTGCTTCTCAGTTCTTGGTCTAGATCGTCATAGCCCAGGAAGTTTGCCACCCATGACGGTCCATCCCCGTCCGGACTTCTGAACCTGGTGGCGATAGCTGCAAGCCCACGCTGGAGTAGGGGATCCTCCAGGTAGGGCTTCAGCCAGTCTGCGACCGCCTTAGGCCCGCCCCGGTAGTATGCGCATAGAGTGTAGATATCGTAGGCATCTTTCTCGCGGTAACGCTCGCCGAGGGCAAAGCCCTTCAAAGCCAGGCAAGCAACCAGGTCGGCAACCTTGAAGCTCACCTCCGTCAATCCGTCACCTGGCAGACGCCCTGATAGCTCAAGCAAAGAGTTGTGGGCCAGGGCGATCTCTGCACCCTCCAACGTGCGTGCCTTGAGGTCAGGTTGGATCAGGCGGTGACGATGTGTTCTTCCCTTACCTTTGGGCGGCCTCGGTGTCAGGAAGTATACCCCGACCGTATACTCTCGCGCATCCCTGGCTCCAATGATGGTGCGTTCAAACTGATACAGGATGTGGGGAGAAGGGTTGTAGCCGCGTTCCAAGAGCATCCTGGTGATGGTGGCATATTCCTCATCGCCGACCACCTCGGGGTCGATCACCAGGTCGATATCGATGGAACCCACGTGATGGAATTCAACGTCGGGCTCTTGATACTGCTGCAAGATGAAATACGGCGCCCAGCCACCGATGAGCACCAGAGCCTCTTTGTAACTCTTGAGCACGGTCATCAGCTCGATGAGCACGGAGAGCGACGCTTCAACCAACTCTGGATAATAGTCGGTTCGCAAGCGGGGCATCTCGACCTCTCAGCTAGAATCCAATCTTCTGCTGGCGTAAGAACTGGGCCTGCTCCCGTCCCCTGGCAGGATAGCTGATCAAGTCCAGGTAGAGTTGGGTATTGGAGGCGACCGAAAGGCCATCCAGCTCCTGAGCGTTGTAGAAAACCCCCTCGTCGTAAGGTTCCAGAATGTGGATTGTCCCCCCGGTTTCCACAGGACGCAGGTCAAGCCCTCCGATCAACATTTGGGTATCGCCCCGGCAATAGAAGTGCACGTCGGTGAAGCGGACAAAGGGAGCGACCAGCGAGGCCCCGGCGTGCAGGGTGAAGGCATAGGTGAGGCCTTCACGTCGAGCCAGGGCTTTGAGGTCCTCCGCAAAGGCAGGGAAGGTTCTCTGAAAAGAATAGTATGTCTGGACAAGGTTCAGCCCCGCCTGGTACTTCTCTGCCCAGAGGTCGAGCAGCTCCCCAGGCTTGAGCAGGGAGATGGCACCTCGTTTCTTCTCCACATAACCTTTATTAGCCAGAGCACTTGCCACGCGGTGGGCGAGGGCCAGGCTGACCCCGCTTTCCTGAGACAAAGCGGCCACCGTCCAAGATCGTGTGGGGTTCTCCAGAAAGACCCTCAACACCCTGGAGGATATGGGGGCAAAGATATCGGGAGTCGCGCCCTCCCTCTTCCTGGGTGGCTTACGGGCGCTAGTTTTGTCAATCAAGACCTGATCGAACTGTAGGAAAACGTTGCCAGTGAGGTCTATGTATCCGATTCCAGCGTCGTGGCACAGACTGCGCCCCTCCTCCGAGACATAGGGGGCAACGACCACAGGCGTTACCGCGTCCTGGCCGACCACGGCCATCTTGAGCATCGAAATGGCCTGGTGCAGGTAGCGGGGCTCACCGACCGACTTGACCTCGCAGACCAGCTTGTGCCTTATATCACCAATCTGGATATCGAGAACCAGGTCGTAGCGCCTTTTTCCAACGGCGCTGGCAGGCACCTCGTTCTCGGCTTGCAGGAGCTGCACCTGGGGAACTAGCGTGGCCCACTGCCCGAGCAGTTCCTCGATGATGTCCCTTTCCGTAGCCATGATTTTTACTCAACCCGCTATTTTTACCGTACGGTAAAAATATAGCACATTTTCCGCACCACGTCAAGTCCCGGCTTGGCTGGAGTGTGTTCCAAGTTTGCAATGCGAGATATCAACAGGCTACCGGAAGCCCTGCCTTCGCCGATGCCCCTGACGGCGCGAGGATAGGACACACCTGGTAGTCTTGGCATGGTTACGCTGGCACCGCAGCCAGGCGAGTGATCTCATCTTTCATCAGTTCTCTCACGTTTGACGCTGTACCTCACCAGAACCTCCTAAGGGAACAAGCCGAGGACTAAACGTCGCATTTGCCCGATTTGTGATTCTACGGTACGGCCTAGAACAATGGTGTATTCCTCGCATCTTGCTAAGCGCACAATGAGTCCGTTGCGCTCTTTCAAGGCTCTTGAGATCCAGCGATCTTCCATCAAAAAAGGGCAGCTCCACCCTTCGGTGATGCTGCCCTTGTGCTTAGATCTGGTGCCTATTCTTCCTCGCCGCACCGCTTGAGCAATTGTCTCCATTTCCAGTCCACCTGGGCCTGCAACTGCTCTAGGACGTGTCTGTTCTCCTCACGGAACAGATGCCGGAAGCGTCCCTGGGGTCGAAGGAACTCCTCGATAGGCAGTTTCTCCTTGGGACGGTACGTCAGCTTCCATTCCCCGTCCTCCACTTCGTAGAGGGGCCAGTAGCAAGTATCCGCCGCCAACTGAGATATCTCTATCGCCATATCCGTCGGGTGACGCCAACCCCGATTGCACGAAGATAAGATGTTCATGAAGGAGGCACCATCCGCGGCCACGGCTTTCCGCACTTTGCGCATCAGGTCTCGCCAGTTGTGGGGGGAAGCCTGAGCTGCGTAGGGTATGTCGTGGGCCGCGGCGATGGCCGTCAGGTCCTTGCGCGGGCGCGGCTTGCCGGGGATCACTTTTCCGACTGGCGATGTCGTGGTCCAGGCCCCCAGCGGTGTGGCCCCAGAGCGCTGGATGCCGGTGTTCATGTAGGCTTCGTTATTGTAGCAGACGTACAATGCCCTGTGACCCCGCTCCATCATGCCGGACAGCGCCTGGATGCCGATGTCGTAGGTGCCTCCATCACCGCCGAAGGCGACGAACTTGATGTCTCGCTCGTCCAGCTTGCCTTGTTTGACCAGCGAGCGGTACATCGCCTCCACCCCGCTAATGGTGGATGCTGCGGTCTCGAAGGCGGTGTGAATCCAGGGCACGTCCCAGGCTGTGTAGGGGTAGATGGTGGTCGAGACCTCCAGACAGCCGGTGGCGTTGGAGAGCACCACCGGCTCATCAATCGCCGCCAAGATCTGGCGCACGATGATGGGGGCCGCACAGCCAGCACAGAGCCGGTGCCCAGGGGTCAAACGATCTTCCTTCTTGTATAGCTCCTTCAGTTTCAATGCTGTTGCCATCTCTATCTCCTTGTGAAAAGCGGACCGCACTTAGAAGGTCGCGAATCTGCTGAAGGCTCTTTCTCGGGGTCTCATTCGCGGACACCGAGATAGGTAACGAGCTGCTTGATCTTCCCGGTCTCGGCGATCTCCGCCAGGTCCTGAAATACACTCTCTATCTGGGGAGGTGTGGTATCTCGCCCTCCGAGGCCGAAGATGTAGTCCACCATCTTGGCCTGCACATCGTGTATCTTGAAGGCGGAAGATAGCTCCATGAACAGGGGGCCTCCCAGAGCTCCGAAGGAAGCCGAGCGGTCCATCACCCCGACCACAGCCTTGTCGCGCAAAGCATCGGCCAACTCCTCGGCGGGGAAGGGCCGGAACACGCGAGGCTTCAGCAAACCCACTTTCAGCCCCTGGGCCCGCAGTGTGTCTACGACACTTCGAGCCGTGCCCGCCGTGGACGAGAGCACCACAACGGCCAGTTCAGCATCATCCAGTTGGTACTCTTCAAAGAAGCCGTAGCGACGTCCGAACCGTTTCTCGAACTCCGCGGCGACCTTGGGGATGACCCTCTTGGCGTGCTCCATGGCGTCCACCTGTTGCCGCTTGTGCTCCATGTAGAAGTCATAGAAGTCCAACGGACCATAGGTGACGGGATGATCCACGTCCAGCAGAGGCTCACGAGCGGTGAAGGGGCCGATGAAGTCCCTGACCGCCTCATCATCCTCGATCTGTACCCGCTCCAGGCCATGGCTGGTGATGAAGCCATCGTACATGCTCATCACTGGCAATAGCACATCCTCATGCTCGGCGATACGCACCGCCTGAATCGCATTGTCATAGGCTTCTTGAGGGTTCTCGCCGTACAGTTGTACCCAGCCCGCATCGCGAGCGCCCATCGAATCGCTGTGATCGCAGTGGATGTTGATCGGTCCGGAGAGCGCCCGGTTGACCACTGGCATGACTATTGGCGCTCTGTTGGATGCCGCGATGTACACCATCTCCCACATCAGGGCCAGACCATTCGCGGCGGTAGCGGTCATCACCCGGCCGCCGGCTGCCGACGCGCCTATACAGGCGGCCATGGCGCTGTGTTCGCTCTCCACTCTGATGAATTCTGTGTCCACCTCCCCGTCCGCCACAAACTGGGAAAACGTCTGCACGGTGCTGGTCTGGGGGGTGATGGGATAGGCGGCGATCACGTCGGGGGTGATCTGGCGCATGGCCTCCGCCGTAGCGGTATTCCCATCCATAGCTTCGAATCGACTCATTCTCTCAAGGCCTCCTGTCAAGGGCAAATGCAGCGAGGGTCACCTATTCCGTGGGCTCCGACTCTGGCACCATGGTGATGGCTTCGACAGGGCAGATAGCGGCGCAGATGCCGCAGCCCTTACAGAACCTCAGATGGAATCCGACCATCTCCTCGTCTTTCACATCAATGCTAGATTCGGGACAAAAGACCCAGCACTGCAAGCAGTTGATGCACTCCTCCTGGTCAACGACGGGTCTCATGGCCCGCCAACTGCCGGTCTCGTACTCCCGAGCGTTGCCGGCATCTACGATCTTGCCGCCGATGGGGATCTCTCGCCATCCAGCGTTCAGTTTTACCATCTAACCCTCCTGCACCTCTTCTGCGGCTCGCGTGATGGCCTCTACGTTTCTGTCAACGACCTCGGTGCCAAACTTGTCCCCAAACTGCTTGCGGGTCTGAGCTACCAGGTCCTCAACGGTCAGGATGCCCGTGGCTTGCACCAGCGCACCCAGCATAGGCGTATTGGTGATCTCGCGGCCCAGGGTCTCCAAGGCTATCTTCGTCGCGTCCACGGTGAACACCTTGCCAGTGTGGAAATCGACCAGATCACGAACCTGCGCTGGGGATTTGTCGGTGTTGACGAACAACATCCCGTTCTCCTTGAGGCCCTCGGTCACATCGATCGCCTCTAGCAGAGATGGATCCAACACCAGTACCATGTCTGGTTCCTGTATCTGGCAGTGCTTGTGAATGGGCTCCGGGCTGACGCGCGTGAAAGCCCTGATGGGAGCTCCAGCGCGCTCGGGGCCATAGTCGGGGAAGGCTTGGAAGTACTGGCCGCTGTTCAGGGCCACCTGAGCCAGCATCTTCCCAGCAGTAACCACCCCTTGACCCCCGCGGCCGTGCCAGCGAATCTCAGTCAATTTGGCCACTTTGTCCTCCTAGGATGAAGCGAATGTTGCTCTTCCATGATGTGTCAAATTGTCATTATACAGATAAAGGCGGCGAAAGTCCAGAAAGAGCAGGTTTGTAAAGAGACATATGCTGTGTTAGAATGGGCGCTCGGCTAGGATCTATCCTCTGGGCGATCCATGGTTGGGGCATAGCATCTGACAGCGGGGAGATGACGGGTCAAAGCCGCGTGTGATCGGACGAGATGGAGAGCGGTAGGGTCAGCAAAAGTTGGTTACTGGTTCCGTTTCTGGCGTTGATAGCCGGCGTCCTTTCCGCTCTACTACTCAGAGACATGCTACTGGCAACGGCACCCATCGCCGGGCCGACTACTACGCCTTCCGTAGCGCCAAGTGAGCCAGTGGGAAAGTTCACTCCCATCTACACACCCACGGCTACCGCCTCATCCACTCCCACTCCACTACCCCCTACGGCCACGCCTGTGCCTCCGACGCCGACCAGCACACCGACCTTCAGCCCCACTGCCACCTCCACACCTCTGCCAATGCCCACAGCACCCGTGGACGGCGCGCCGACGCGGCCGCCGATCATCGCACGTGAAGAGTGGGGGTCTATGGTGATCACTGAGGGGTACGAAGCCCATACATTGGATAGGATCACCCTGCATCACGATGGCTCGGAGTTCTACGGTGGGGCGCCGGCGCGCTTGAGGGGTTTGCAGAGCTGGTCGAGGAGGGCTCGGGGCTGGGTGGACATCCCCTATCACTACCTCATAGACTTGGACGGGAACATCTACGAAGCGCGGCCTCTGGAGTTCGTCGGAGACACGGCAACCGAGTATGATCCCACAGGCCACGCGCTGATCACGGTGATGGGCAACTACAACGTGCAGGAGATCAACGAAGCGCAGTTGGGGGCCATCGTCGATCTGGCGAGCTGGCTGTGCTATGAATACTCCCTCGATCCCCAGTCCATTCGGGGCCATCGTGATTACGCTGCCACATCGTGCCCCGGGGCCAATCTGTACCAGTACTTGGTCAATGGCTACATCGTGAGTGCGGTTGAAAGAAGACTTCAGTTTGAGAATCCATAAGGGCTTGGTTCTTCTTCTGCTGTCTCTGCTGTTGCTGACTCCCGCATGCGATTCGTCCTCGATGAGTGACTTCCCAGTGATCTCCCAGTTTCTGCCTCCCACCGCAACACCCACAGCATTGCCGACAGCCACTTTGACCAACACGCCAAGGCCCGCGCCATCTCCCACTGTCACGGTCACCCCTTCGCCCTCACCCATCCCTACCAACACTCCCATGCCGACAGCGACCCTGCCGCCCGCCTCGCCGCCTGCGGCTACGGCGGAGGAGATCGCGCGGGGCAATACCGAACGCCCCTGGATCGCCCTCACCTTCGACGCCGGCTCCAGCATTGCACCCTTGCCTTCCATGCTAGAGACCATGCGGCAGAAAGATGTCCATTGCACCTTCTTCATTACGGGCATCATGCTCCGACAGCCGCAAGGCCCGGAGCTGCTGCAGGAGATCGTTGCCGATGGACACGAACTGGCCAACCATTCCGACACCCACCCTCAATTCACCCTATTGAGCGACCAGGAGATAGGCGAAGAGTTGGCTGCCGTCGAGGATCTCGTCGTGGAACTGACGGGGCGAGGCACCAAGCCGTACTGGCGACCGCCTTACGGAAACCGCGACGATCGCGTGCGACGTGTGGTGCAAGAGAACGGTTATCTCACCATCTATTGGACCTACCACGTATGGGACTGGGTGGAGGACAGGACGGAAGAGAAAGTGTTCAACTACGCAGTGGATGGTGCGTGCAACGGGGCGATTGTGGTGTTGCACGTCGGCGCCCAAGAGACGGCGGACGCTCTCCCCAGGATCATCGACGAGCTACAGGCCCAAGGATACCGGCTGGTCACCCTAAGCGAGGTGTTGGCATCGTAGACGATGTCCTTGGTCCGCGAGTGATCAGTTCTCGGCTTGAGTGCCTCACATCTCGAGGAGGCTCCAAGCAAACCTGTTGCCGGCCTTTTCTCCACTCTGAATCCAGACCCGCCCCCCATTTCTCCCCGATGGATGTCACCTTGGGCGGTCCAAGGCCAGCACCTTGAAGATCACGGGTCTCGCGGCCTTGCACCCCATGGGATTTCTCGAAGCCGCTGCCATTTGCGATCAGGGTCCTTTCCTTCACCTCTTGCCCCTTGGAGCCTCCTTCCAGTTGCTGAGGTCTGAGGGCTGTCGTGGCGTCGATAGTCTTCAGTGGCGATGGAACCGAGATCCGACGGTTGATAATGGGGCTGAAAGGTGATATAGTGTGGCAACGCACAAGACAGCTCTCCCAAAGACCAAACCCTGCGATGGACAATCGAAGGGTTGCTGTTGTGACGTTGCTCTGACAGGTTACGGTCAGCGCACACAAGGAGGCCCTTTGTGACTACAACGGTTGTGATAGCCATTGGAGGCAATTCGCTCATCAAAGACAAGCACCATCAGACCGTGCCTGATCAGTTTGCGGCGACCCAGGAGACTTGCATTCGTGTCGCCGACATAGTGCAGC
>JAUWLF010000046.1 GCA_030613785.1 Chloroflexota bacterium
GGGTATGGCTACGACCCAGCCGTGGGAGATCCCGACAACGGTATCGCGCCTGGTACCGCTTTCGAGGATCTGCCTGATGATTGGGTCTGCCCTGAGTGCGGCGCTGACAAGGATATGTTTGAGAAGCTGGAAGGATAGGGATAGAAGCGGGAGAGATCTCCCATGATCAAATCGTACACTGCGATCTAGTGTTCTACGACTATTGCCCTGACCCTCAGGCATAGCCTTCGGCCGCTTCAGGCCGTTCAACATACGAAGAAAGGAGAACGAGATGGGAAAGTGGAAATGCATAATCTGTCCGTACGTATACGACCCAGCCGTGGGAGATCCCGACAACGATATCCCTGCGGGCACACCTTTCGAGGACCTGCCTGATGATTGGGTCTGCCCTGAGTGTGGAACGGGCAAGGCTATGTTCCAGAAGCTGGAAGGATAAGGATGAAACCCATAGCGATCAGGGAGGGCATCTACTGGACTGGGGTCTTGGATCCCGACCTCCGTCTATTCGATATCCTGTTCCCCACCGAGGGGGGAACCACCTATAACTCCTACCTGGTCAAGGGCGAGAAAACCGCCGTCATAGACACGGCCAAAGGCCGATGCTATGACCAGTTCCTGTCCAACGTCAGGTCTCTAGTCGATCCTGAGGACGTGGACTACATCATCTGCAATCACATGGAGCCGGACCATTCGGGCTCGCTGGCCGCCTTCCTGAAGGAGGCCAAGAACGCGCGAGTGGTGGTCTCTAGGACGGGCGAACACTTTGTGAGCAACATCCTCAATGCCGACGTTAACCCCCTGAAGATGGGCGACGGAGATGTCCTGGACCTGGGTGGTAAGACATTGCGCTTCGTCTCTGCACCCTTCCTCCACTGGCCGGATACCATGTTCACCCATGCTGTGGAGGACAAGGTGCTTTTCTCTTGCGACGTCTTCGGCAGCCACTACTGCGATGAGCGGATGTTCGATGACTTGGTGGGCGATTTCAGCGGCGAGTTCGAGTACTACTACCAGGGCATCATGCGGCCCTTCAAGGAGAAGATGCTGGAGGCGGTAGACAAGATCAAGGACCTTGACATCGAGATCATCGCTCCATCCCACGGTCCCATCCTGCGCACCGATCCGTGGAAGTACGTGACTCACTACGTCGAGTGGAGCACGCCCTCCCCTGCCGAGGCCAAGAAGGTACTGATCTTCTATGCCGCCGCCCACGGCAATACGGAGATGATGGCGAATGAGGTAGCCAAGGGAGCCAACATTGACGGAGTCGAGGTTGAGCTCTTTGACTTGACCGAGACAGCTCCGGGCGACGTCTTGGACCGCATCGAGACTGCTCAGGCCCTGATCATCGGTTCGCCGACCATCAACGGAGACGCGGTGAAGCCGGTGTGGGACCTGCTGTCTAGCCTGGCCACCATCAAGCTCAGGGGCAAGGTGGGTGCTGCCTTCGGGTCGTATGGTTGGAGCGGCGAGGCGGTGGGAATGATAGAGGACAGGCTCAAGAGCCTGAAGTTTAAGATCCCAGAACCTGGCGTGAAGTTCACCCTGGTGCCCACGGCTGAAGAACTCAAGAGCTGTCGAGAATTCGGTGCCAGGATAGCGGGAAGTCTGTAGCTGGTGAAGCTGGTTATCGTCGGGGGCGGCATAGCAGCAATCACCGCGGCCCGCAGCATGTCCGCTGCGGCTCCAGAGGCGCAGATAGAGATCCATAGCGACGAGCCGTATCCGTACTATCTGCGTCCCAGGCTCATACAGCTCCTGGCGGGGCGTTTGACTGTGGAGGAGATGTTCGTCTACCCTCCGGAATGGTACGCCCAGCAAGGGATCGAAGTCCATCTGGCGACCAGCGTAGCAGCACTTGACATCTCAGAGCGGCGAGTGCTCCTGCAAGATGGAGGGCAGTCATCCTATGATCGCCTATTGCTGGCGGTGGGAAGCAGCCCCTTTGAGCCGCCTCTACCAGGGATGGGGCAGGATGGGGTTTTCACGCTCCGCACCATCGAGGATGCATTGGCCATCAAGAGCCACGCCGCGCACTGCATGTCGGCAGGCTCAAGAGAAGCAGTCGTGATGGGTGGCGGGCTTCTGGGGCTGGAGTGCGCCAATGCTCTCACGTCACTCGGCTTGAAGGTAACGGTGTTGCAGCGAGAGCCCTGGCTCTTGGACAAGCAGATTGACCAAGAAGGCTCCACAGTGCTCCAGGAGCAGATCGAGCGACTGGGTATTCGCTTCGTGACCAACGCAGTACTGGAGGCAATCTTGACCAACGGAGCGGTGTCTGGCATCTTGCTCCAGGATGGACTCGAATTGCCCACCAGCTTGGTCCTCTGTGCCGCCGGCGTGAGGGCCAACACGGACTTGCCAAATGGCGCTGGCCTGGACGTCAACAGGGGCGTTCTGGTGGACGAAGAGCTGCGAACCAGCGGGGAGGACGTCTATGCGGCGGGGGACGTGGCGGAGTATGATGGCCAACTGCCCTGCATCATCCCGACCGCTGTGGCGCAGGCCAGGGTGGCAGCAGCCAACATGGTGGAGCCAGGCTCCGCGATCTATCGCGGCACTGTGCCTTCCACTACGCTGAAGGTGGTGGGCCTAGACCTGACCTCTATCGGCGTGATCGCTTCGCAGGAGGAAGGATACGTGGAGATCAGGCACGTGGATCATCGCGGCGGTATCTATCGAAAGCTGGTCCTGCACGATGGCCACATCGCGGGCGCCATCCTGCTGGGGGACAAAGAGCGTGTACCGGCTGTCACAACTCTGATCAGGCAGGGCACCGATGTCTCGGGGTACCGAGATCAGCTTCTGGAAGACGATTTTGACTTCAAGACCATAATCAATTAGATAGGAGGCATGTAGAACAAATGGGGAAGATGACGGAAAGCAATCTGCGGGCGGCCTTTGCAGGCGAGAGCCAGGCCCACGTGAGGTATCTGATCTTCGCCGACAAAGCGGAGAAGGAAGGTTACTCCAACGTAGCCAGGCTCTTCAGGGCCTTCTCCCACGCGGAGCTGATCCACGCCACCAACCACCTCAAAGACCTCAAGGGCATCGGCAGCACGTCCGAGAACCTTCAGGCGGCTGTTGATGGAGAGAGATTCGAGATGGAGGAGATGTACCCCGCCTACAAGGCCGTGGCCGAGCTGCAAGGGGAGAAAGGTGCCGTGCGCTCCATCACCTGGGCCATGGAAGCGGAGAAAACGCATTTCCAGCTCTATGATCAGGCCAAGGGAGCGGTGAGCGGTGGCCAAGATGCGGACATCGCCGAGGTCCACATCTGTGAGGTCTGTGGCTGGACCGGGATAGGTGAAAAGCTGGAAAGATGCCCGCTGTGCGGCGCGAAGGCAAGTAAGATCACGACCTTCTAGTTGGTCTTCGTATCCCGGCACTTCATCACGCTGATTGTGAAGACCTTTCATCGTTGACTGTGGTGCCGTGATGTCGCTTCCTGCACAAGTTGGTGATCGGAGCAACACCATGAGCCTGAATGGTAAGCGGATAGGGGTCCTGGCTGAGGACTACTACCAGGAGTTGGAGCTCTGGTATCCTGTGCTGCGTCTGCGAGAGGCCGGGGCCGAGGTCGTCGTGGTGGGCACAGGCAGCGCCCAGACCTACACGGGCAAGTATGGGTATCCAGTAACGGTAGATACCGAGGCTGGCGAGGTGCAGGCCTGCGATTTCGATGCCTTGGTCATCCCAGGGGGCTACGCGCCTGACCGGATGCGCCGGTATGCCGCCGTCAACGCTCTGGCGCGCCAGATGTTTCTGGATGGCAAGATCGTGGCCTCTATCTGTCATGGGGCGTGGGTCCTCGTCTCGGCCGATGTTCTCCGCGGCCGCACGGCGACCTGCTTCAGCGGCATCAAAGACGATGTGATCAACGCCGGGGCCAACTACGTGGATCGAGAGGTGGTGCAGGACGGCAATCTGATCACCTCGCGCGAGCCCGATGACCTGCCCGCCTTCTGTCGGGCGATCATCGCGGCTTTGGAAACCTGACTTCAGGGAATGAGGATGTCAACTGTAGCTGATTCCGTAAGGGAGAAACTACTGGAGATACTGGAGGACGCCATCGAGCAAGAGACGTGACAGGGAGTACCGCTGCGATGCCCATGCCTTCGAGGCTTTGCGCAGCGCGGGTTGCGATGATCGAACCGATTCTACCGTGGCTGGGCCTATCGCCGAGCCTGTGGACAAGGGAGAGGAGTGAAACATGGCAGAAGGATTCTCGCTAACGGAGATGAACCGTGCGGACCCCACCAACTTGACAGACATGATGCGCAAGCACACCCCGGTGATTGAGGCTCCCGATCAGGTCAAGACGGGAGAGCCTTTCGCCGTCGCCTTGAAGGTGGGAGGCATTGAGGGAGTGAATCACCCCAACCTTCTTGGCCACTGGATCAACTGGGTGGACCTGTACGCCGGGGATCGTCTACTGGCCCGCACCGAGTTGGCGCCGGTGGCCTCCCAACCCGAGGCTACCTTGCACATCGCCCTGGAGCAGCCAGCGACGCTGCGTGCCGTGGCGTACTGCAACCTCCACGGAGTCTGGGAATCCACCAAAGCTGTTGCGGTCAAGTAGACTATCACAACAGGGTCCGTCCCAAGTCTGCGGGGCCAAATGCCGAAGCATCCTTCGATACGCCGCTGCGCGGCTACTCAGGATGCAAGGAACATCATGGCTCGTCACACACCCGCTCCCTTCGATACTCTGCTCACGGTGCTGCACTGAGGGGAACTGAAGACTTATAGTAGCCGTGTGGTGAACCACAAGGGCAATACCCCCGCAATTCTGGGATAGGCCCGTAACGTCGAGTCAACTGCGAATACAGAAGGAGGCAAACATGACCGGACAAGATCCCAAGCAAATCATCGCCTTGCTGAACGAGGACATCAAGGGAGAACACGGCGCCATCGTTCAGTATCTGCGCCACGCCTACGCCATGGAAGAGGGGGAGATGGCTTGCGAGATCGAGGCCATCGCCAGGGAAGAGATGCGTCACCTGGACTGGCTGGCGGAGACCGTAGTCGAGTTGGGCGGCGAGCCCGCCCTGGAACGGGGCAAGATGACGATAGGAGGCGCCGGCATCGCCGAGTGGATGGAGCGGAACGTGGGCCTGGAGCAGGATGCCATAGACCTCTACGAAACACACATCGAAGCCATCGATGATCCCAAGATCAAGCGGCTCTTGCGCCGCATCGCCTCGGACGAGCTGGCCCATCGTCACGACTTCGAGCACTTCGTCGAGAAGTCCAAGAAGGAGGCCATGGAGCCCATTGCTCCGCTGGAGGCTCCTGCTGGCAAGCCCACAGAGCTGTCAGAGATGCTCAATTGGGGCATCCGCCACGAGTACACCGTCATCCTCCAGTATCTACTCCACTCCTTCCTCACCCCTCACCAGGAGGTCAGCGAGCAGATGGAGGATCAAGCCATCAATGAGATGCAGCACCTGGGCTGGCTCGCCGAGGAGCTGACGGAGACCGGCGGCGTGCCGGACATGGAGGAGACGGGAATCGACCGCTCCAAGGACACGGCGGACATGTTGCGCGCGGATATCGAAGTCGAACGAATAGTGACGGAGGAATACACCCGCCAGATAGAGCAGATCGACGATCCTGGCCTCAAGAGGATGATCACCCGCATCCGCGACCACGAGATCTACCACGACGAGCTGTTCACCGATCTCCTGGATGAACTCAGTAAGTAGGAGACCGCCATGCGTCTGAAAGTGCTGGGTCTGGCAGGCAGCCCCCGCCGTCAAGGCAACACCGAACTTCTCTTGGATCAGGTCTTGGCCGGTGCCGCGAGCAAGGGGGCGCAGACGGAGAAGGTGATCCTGAGTCGAATGGAGATCGCTCCGTGCAAGGCGTGTGACACCTGCTTTGAGACGGGCAGATGCGTCCAGCAGGATGACTATCAACTGCTCTATCCCAAACTGATCAAAGCGGAACGCATCATCCTTGCTGCTCCCCTATTCTTCACCGGAGTCCCTGCTCAAGCCAAGGCTTTCATCGACCGCTGCCAGTGCTTTTGGGCGCGCAAGTACGTGCTGAAGAAGCCCCTGCCGCCGACGGACACAGGTCTCGAGCGCCAGGGGTTTCTCATCTCCACGGCTGGCGGGCCCAAGATCAGCTTTCGGTGTGCCGTCAGGGCCGTGAAGGCCTTTCTGGACACCCTTGATGCCCAGTACGGAGGCGAACTGTCGTTCCCCGGGGTAGATGAGAAGGGGGCCATCTTGAACCATCCCACAGCGCTGGAGGAGGCCTTCGTCCTGGGCAAGAACATGGGCTCAGGAGAGAAGTCGTAATCCCACACCAACCCTATGTCATCTACATGTTCCACGCAGGAGAATCATTCGCGACTTCCATGCAGATCTAGCCGAATCCCTCGGTAGCCCCGATCCGCTACTGACAGATTGCTTGGTTTGGGCTATAATATGCCTGGTGCGTGCAACGGCAATCCCTCGGCATCACCTCTTGGACGATCAGCCTCGCCTTGCACGCCGCGGCGAGCTTCTGTGTTTGCACTTGTTATTGGGCGACCGGCATCACCCTAGGCCCACCAGTCTGGATAGCTTGAAGCAAGGGAGAATGATATGACGAGTCTGTTCGAACCCGATGTCGAACTGCGATGGCGAGGCAAGGAAACCAAAGTCAAGACAGTCAGCCTGCCCTTCCAGACGGGGGAGCACATTGACTTGTGGAACACAAGACTTCCGAAGTCTGGCAGACTTCGGAAGTCTGAACAGGACGACCCCCGCTGGGAGGGCTGGACTAACCGGCTGATCTGGGGGGACAACAAGAACACAATGGCCTCATTGCTAGACGAGTTCGAGGGACAGATTGACCTGATCTACATTGACCCGCCCTTCGCCACCGGCGCTAACTTCACAGCCAGGGTGGAGGTGGGCGAGGCAGGCGATCAGGCGGAAAAACCCCCATCCATCATCGAGCAGAAGGTCTACAACGATACCTGGGGCCGGGGAAAGGCTTCTTACTTGCAGATGATGTACGAGCGGCTGGCGCTGATGTACCGGCTGCTGAGCGATACAGGCTCGATCTATGTGCACCTGGACTACCGGATGGACAGCTACATCCGGGTTGTTATGGATGAACTCTTTGGGGCCGAGAACCTTCTCAACGAAATTGTATGGTCATACAATACAAGGACAATGCCCACTAAATGGTTTGCTAGGAAGCATAACACTATCTTGTTGTACAAAAGTAGAGGTGTGCAGACCTTCAATATGGACGAAGTGCGCGTGCCATACCGACCCGAAAGTCTCGCCCAGTACGACCAAATAGATGAGTTTGGGCGACGCTATAAACGACAAAGCGGTGGACTACGGACTTACCTGAGCGAAGAAGGTCAGCCTTGCCCAGACGTATGGGAGATTCAGATACTTGGTTCAAGAGACTTCGAACGGACTGGATTCAGTACGCAAAAACCCGAGGTTCTCTTGGAGCCCATCATCAAAGCCTCATCAAACCCCGGCGACCTGGTGGCCGATTTCTTCTGCGGTAGCGGCACCACGCTCGCGGTGGCGGAGAAGCTGGGCCGGCGCTGGATCGGTTCGGATTTAAGCAAGTTCGCTATCCACACCACCCGCAAACGGTTGATGGAGATCGCTGCTTCCAAAGACTTGGAAAACGAGGGGCAGGACTATCGACCGCCGCCGCGCCCCTTCGTCATCCAGAACCTCTCCGAATACAAGACCTACCAGTTCGCCGACACCGAGGAGGAGAACCGGGAGAAATACTTCGAGTTCATCTTGGAACTCTATCGCGCTGAGCCCGAGCCGGGCCACGACTTCCTGCACGGCAAAAAGGGCGGGCGCTACGTCCACATTGGCGAGCTGGACAGCGAGATGACCATCGAGAACCTCCGGCGGGCCGTGGCAGAGCTCAAGGCGCTGAGCGCGGACAAGCTGGACGTACTGGCCTGGGAGTTCTCGATGAACATGGACCTGGATATCGAAACGCTGCAACAGGAAGAGAATGTGGAGGTGAAGCTGATCCGCATCCCCCGCGAGGCGCTACAGGTAAAAGACCCCCGCAAGGAGAACATCCACTTCTACGAGATGCCCCGCCTGGACGTGGCGATTGAACGTCGCGATGAGCAGGTCGTTCTGTGCATCAGCGACTTCAATATCTACAACCTGGAGGACTTCTGCGAGGATGTGATAGACAAGCTGGAGAGCTACAGCGACTTGATTGACTACTGGGCAGTGGATTACGACTATGACGGCCGGCACTTCGTCTCGCGCTGGCAGACTTATCGCACCAAGAAGGATCGCAGCCTGGAATCAGAGTTTGCGCTGGAGGAGTCCAAGGTAACAGGTAAACACCTGGTGGTCAAAGTGGTAGACATCTTTGGCAACGACACTAACAAGCTTGTGGAGGTCGATTGTGCTCACTCGGATCGAGATTGATGGTTTCAAGACCTTTCGCGACTTCACACTGGATCTTGAGCCGTTTCAGGTGGTTTATGGCCCTAACGGTGTCGGGAAGTCGAATCTATTCGATGCCATGCAGTTGCTGGCCCGCTTGACCGAACAAGACCTGTGGACGGCGTTTCAAGCAGGTCGGGGTGAAGTTGAGGAACTCTTCTCACTAGGAGCAGGTGGTCAGCCGATCAATGAGATGCGCTTTGCCGTGGAACTGCTCATTGAGCGTCGCGTAAAGGATGAGTGGGGCAGAAGTGAGGATTTGCAGGACACACGGTTGCGTTACGATCTGATCATTGGTCGTGAATATGACGAGAAGGAGCAGGAACATCTTCGGGTCAGGCATGAATCCCTGAAGCGAATCCTGGTCGGCGAAGACCGATGGCTCGATCGACATCCAGTGGCGAAAAGGACCCGGTCTAGCCATAGTCGCCGAGGCACGCCCTTCATATCTACTACTAGGGAGGACGGGGTCACAACTATTGCCTTACATCAGGATCGACGCAAGGGGCGCAAACGGCCGCTTTCGGCGGAGTCAATGGAACGAAGCGTGTTGGGGAGCGTGAATCAAACCGAGTTCCCTCATGTCTTTGCTGCCCGCGAAGAGATGCGCCAGTGGCGGTTCCTGCAACTGAATCCTGAAGTGTTGCGTCAACCCAATTCAATTCGAGGCCCAACCACGCTGTCGGCCAACGGTGACAATCTGGCAAGAACGTTGGCACGTATTCACCGCGACGAAGAATATGTCTTGAATGACATCTCGCGGGATCTGTCTAACCTGGTACCAGGCCTTATTGATGTAGAGGTTGAAGAGGACACAGCCAGACAGCTCTATATCATCTATGCCAACACACAGGATGGGCGCTTTTCCTCGCGAACATTGTCCGATGGGACATTGCGGCTCTTGGCCTTGATTACCCTGGCCAACGATCTCGAATACAAAGGGGTTCTTTGCTTCGAGGAACCAGAGAATGGTGTCCATCCCTTTCGAGTAAAGCAGGTGGTTGAGCTACTGCGCAGCCTGACCACGGATTTCAAAGATGAAGCTGAGGCCGAGTGGTCTTTGCGTCAATTGCTTATCAACACCCACTCACCTCTGGTGATGGCTCAGCTCGACGAAACAGAGCTGTTGTTTGCTTACATGCCAACTCTGATAGACGATGGCACGGCAACGCGGGTCACACGCATCGTTCCAGTACGCCGGGAGCTTCTCCCAGATCCGCAGGAACGCTTTTTCACCATGCAACAGGTCGAAAAATACATGCACAGCGCTGACTGGGACGCGGCGCAGAGACGGCTGATCGGGAAAAGCGCCGTATGAAACAGCTTGTCCTGGCCCTGTACGCCGAAGGGCGGACGGACGAACGCTTCCTGCCAGTGATCATCCAGCGCACAGCAGATCGGATTCTACGTCAAGGCGCTCTCGCGCCTGTTGACGTGTTGGAACCCCTGTCATTGCGACCGGACGGAGGAGCGAGCGGCCGTGAGCAACGTGTTCTCTCCGTCGCTAGGCAGGCAGCCGGTGTTCATGGTCTCATCGTTCACGACGATGCCAACTCGCGAACGGCCGATGATGCGCTCGCGTATCGCTTTGACCCCGGCGTGCGCCTCGTACAGCAGAGCGAAGGCGATGTCTGCAGTGATCTACTGCCTATTATCCCTATCCGCATGACCGAGGCATGGATGATGGCCGATTTCGAGGGTTTTCGAGATGTGGTGGGCACCGATCTCAGCGCCGAACAACTTGAATTCCCGGCTCGGCCCCTTCAGGTTGAGGCCATTCTGGATGCAAAGCATAGGCTACAGCTGGCGCTTAATCAGATATTCGCTCGCCGCAGGCGCCGCAAAAAGGCCCGTTTAGGACAATATTACGAACCCTTGGCTCGTCGCATCAGCCTCGACAGGCTCGGAAACGTGCCTGCTTTTCGCCAGTTCACAAGCGATTTGACCAGCATGTTGGAGACCTTGCACTTCATCCCAAGCGGCCACAGCTAGACACAGGAACGCTATGTTTTCAAAGAAACTGTTACGGCGAACAGAGGCTTGGCGGGGCAACACGACCCGCTGGGAAGAGACCAACTACAAAGGCACTACCCCCATCACGAAGCGGCTGCTCCAGCACTGGTTCTACGAGGAGCACTTCCTGGAGCAGGATCTGGTTTTCCACTATTGGCGTTGCCAGCGCGAAGCCATCGAGGTGCTCATTTACTGCCATGAAGTGCTGGCTGTGCGGAACATTGCGGAGCTATCGAAAGAACTGGAACTGAGTGTGTACGAGCAGGCCACTCTCTTCAAGCAGTTCCGGGACCTGACGGTGGCTCAAGTCCAGCAACGAGAAGGTCAGATCAAAGAAGCTTTCGTGGAATACGTCACGCGCTCACCGATCCCTAAGCTGGCCTTCAACATGGCTACGGGTTCCGGTAAGACGATGGTCATGGCCCTGACCATCGCCTGGATGTACCTGAACAACTACAGCCGTACCTTCCTAACGATCTGCCCCAATACCATCGTCTTGGATCGCCTGGGACTGGCCTTTGAGAACCTGGCCATCTTCAAAGTATTCCCCATCGTGCCGCCCGAGTACTGGGCCAACGACAAGGTGTACGATTTCAACTTCAAGAACGTACAGGTCGTGAAGCGGAATGAGGGCAGCACGGAGTTTGGCACTGGTGTCATCTTCTTGACCAACATCCAGCAACTCTACGACAAAGAGACCGGTCGGGGGCGCAACCCACTGCAACTGCGCCTGGACAACGCCCGTATCGGCGAGTTCATCAACCCGTTGGTCAACCGTGTACTGAGATACGACAACGTCACCGTCATCAACGACGAAGCCCACCACAGCGCCGCTCCGGAATGGTCACGCATCATTCAGTATGTACGCGACAACGCACGTGGGTTCCATGTGCAATTGGACTTTTCAGCCACTAACAAATACTATGCCGACGGCTCCAGCTTCGAGCACATCATCTACGAGTACGGCTTGAAACAGGCCATTGACGATGGCATTGTCAAGGACATCGAGATTCAGACCTACGCGGGCATCCAGGACAAGGTCATCCTCTGGTCAAACGAAAGACAACGGCAATTTCTCATCGAAGAGGCTCTGAAGAAGCTAGAGGAATTGAAGCAGACCTACGCGGATACGCCCGCCAAGCCTGTCCTCTTTGTACTTGCGAGCACGACGAATGAGGCCGACGATATTGGCAATGCTATCATCGAGGACCCAGACAACCCCTATACCAATCAAGAGGTGCTGGTCATCCATACCAACAAGACCACCGGCGAGATCCTGAAGCGGGACCTGGAGACCGCGCGGCGAGTCGCCAGAGAGATAGATGAGCCAGATAACAAGATCGAGATCATCGTCAGTGTGCTCATGCTCCAGGAGGGGTGGGACGTCAAGTCGGTCTATTGTGTCGTCCCCTTGCGGGCAGCCGGCAGCCAGATTATGGTCGAGCAGATCATCGGCCGGGGGCTGCGCCGCAGGTTCCCACACAAGAACCGCGATCAAGAGTACGAGGTGGTAGAGAAGCTATGGATCATCGAACATCCGAACTTCAGACGGTTCTGGGAGGCTGAAAAGCAGCGCCACGGCTATGACTTTCACATTGACTCGGGCCAGCCGGACAAGCCGCTGCGGTCGATCAGGGTCGACGAGGCCAAGTTGGAATATGAAATTGAGGTCCCTATCCTGTCTGGCGGAACCTACCAGACCAGGTCCATTGATGCCACATTGATCAAAGTGGACGCGATGCCTGCCAACAACTTCAACCTAACCTCGTTTGACGTCAGCAATCCGCGAGTCGTACACAAGCGGCTCGGCGAGACCCAGGTGGATGCGGGCGAGGTGCCTCTACGGTTTTATACCTTCTACAACTTCGTTAAAGCGAAACTGGTGAACATCATCGTCGAAGAGAACAAGCTGGTCGGCACGGATGTGAAAGCCATCATCGACCGGAAGTTGGACGAATACATTGCTGGGAGGCTGTTCCGTGACTTCAATAGCGATGACCCAGAGCACGTCAAGCGGCTTAACCTGGTGCCTATTGTGGACGAAATCCTGAACGCGTTCGGAGATCAGATTCGCAAGATAGCAGCTACCGTGCGTGATTTCGAGCCCAGCGTGAGAACGGTGAAGGTGTCCGATACCAAGCCAAAGGAGACCTCAAAGGACACTTATGAACCCCAAAAGTCAGTGTTCAACAGGGTGGATTATGACAGCGAGTTGGAGCACGAGTTCATGGAGAGGCTGGATGTCTGGGATGGCGTAGAGGCGTGGAGCCGTGTGGTGCCGTTCAAGATTCCCTACTACGACGAGGAGTATGGCTTTCACTACTATATCCCCGACTTCATTGTGAAAGTAGCTGGACGGCATTATCTGGTCGAAACCAAGGGTGAGGGCTTTGCCAGGCAAAAGGACACTGAATCCAAGCGAGACGTGGCCGAGCAATGGATTGCGAAGGCAAACGAGAGTGCAGAGGTTGAATGGGCTTATCTGTTCGTCCTGGACAAACGGTTCAATCGGTATAAGCAACTCGGCTCTTTTGATAGCTTTGTGAGGGCACTTGGATGAAAACTTACGTGATTTACGAGTCCCACACTGGAAACACGCGACGCATGGCTCAGGCTGTCGCTGAGGGTGCCCGTGAGGTAGAAGGGGTCCAGGTCATACTGAAACGGGTCGGCGAGGCCAACGTCGAGGAGCTGGCCGACGCAGAGGCCATTATCCTGGGAGCTCCTACGAGAAACACAAAGGTCCCGGCGGGCATGAGCCAGTTCCTGAAACGGATGGAGGAGGTCCCTCTGCGTGGGAAGCTGGGAGCCGCCTTCGGGTCCTATGGTTGGAGCGGGGAGGCGGTGGGTCTCATCAGATCGGCTCTCACTCGCCAAGGACTCCGGGTGCCTGGCGCGGGAGTTCGGGCCAAGAGAACGCCTGACCAAGGTGCCCTGGAGAAATGCAGGACGCTGGGGGCAGGGGTTGCCAGCCGGCTCGTCGAAGGGACAGCACAAGAGTAGCAAGCCACCGGCCCTGGTCAGAATGGGGTTTAGGTACGCTCAAAGTGGGACGTAGCCATAGCAGAGACAGCTCATCAAGAAGCTAAGGAAGAGTTTGGTGAACTGATCAAGTTCACTGTCGCAGGGTTTGCTGGAGGACTTCTCCTAGGCGTCCTGTTGGATTCCCTTGGTCTACAGCTCAGTGCGGCAGGACAGTGGATGGTCCGTACGCTCTCGGGGGAAGGCGAGAGCATCTTTGAGGGGATCTATGCTGTTCGCCAGCGACTCCGTGGCGCCGCTGGCTCCATGGCGGAAGCTTATGGATGGGGAAAACTGCTCGGGATGAGCGTTCCGTGGATCATAGATTGGGGAAGTCGTGCCTTGGGCGTGGATGTCTACGGAGTACAAGGGTTCTACATCCCCTACTTCTACTCGATGAGCGATCAGATCGGAGCAAACATGTCGGGGTTGGTGTTCCTCCGGAGGAAAGAGGGTTCATGGGCGACAGCGATAGCACAATACATACGTCACCCCGTCATGCTGACCAGTCTGGCAGTCATTCTGCTCGTGCCCGTGGGATTGCTGCTGGCTCGTGTATGGGGATTCAGCCCCACAACACAGACCTCCACCGCCATGGAGGCTATAGCCGCAAACCTGTGCTGGGTTCCGCCGCTTGTGGGCTGGCTGGCAGAGAGGCAGCAAAGACAGCGACAGACGTGAGAGGCTGACATGACGTCGGATAGATCAGCAGGCGCGCGTGTGCCACCTGGCCAGCGCGTGACCGAGAAATTCCCGGTCCTGCACTACGGCAATGTACCAGGGTTCGACCGCCAAGCGTGGGACTTCAAGGTGTTCGGCCTGGTGGAGGAGCCTGTGACCCTCTCCTACGACGAGCTACTCAAGCTACCGGCGACGAGGATCGTGGCCGACATCCATTGCGTTACGGGTTGGAGCAAACTTGATACCGTGTGGGAGGGTGTGCTGTTCCAAGAGGTCATCAAGCTGGTCGACATCAAATCCCAAGCCGAGTTTGCGATGGTTCATTGCGACCACGGGTACAGCACCAATGTGCCCTTGGAAGTGCTGATGGAGGACGATGTCCTCCTCGCCTACCGGTACGACGATGCACCTCTGACCCCGGAGCACGGCTACCCGCTGCGGCTGGTGGTGCCCCAGAGATACTTCTGGAAGAGCGCCAAGTGGGTGCGAGGCGTGGAACTGATGGCGCAGGACCGTCTGGGCTTTTGGGAAGTACGGGGTTATCATAACGACGCCGACCCGTGGAAGGAGGAGCGTTACGCATAGTGGCAGGGGCACGCGAACAGATAGGGGAAAAGACACGCAAGCATCTATATGAGGCCTTCGTCGGCGAGGCCAAAGCCCACATCAGGCTCCTGGCCTTCGCCAGAAAAGCGGAAGTGGAAGGATACTCGCAGATCGCCAAACTCTTCCGAGCCATCGCAGCGGCCGAGGAGGTCCACGCCGCGAGCCATTTGCGAGTATTGGGAGAAGCTATTCTCAAGAGCACCGAGGAGAATCTGTCTTTCTCCTTCGAGAGGGAGACGACGGTCAACGAGGTGACCTATCCCCAGTTCATCGTGGACGCCGAGGAAGAGGGGGAGCAAGCTGCGACATTGTCTTTCACCTATGCTCGCGACGTGGAGGAAGGGCACGCGCGACTGTACAAGAAAGCCATGGACCACATGCTGCAGGATCAGATCAGCGACTACTACGTGTGTGGAGTGTGCGGGTACACTTCCGACGGCCATCTGCCCGAGGAGTGTCCCGTCTGTGGGGCCAAGAGCGAAGCATTCAGGAAGATAGAGTGAGTAGCCAAAACCCTCAGACCGCAGTTGTTGGCCGCTGGTCAGGCTCAGGACAGACTTGCTTCGTTAGAAAGTCGTAGTGTCAGTGCACACGTTCTTGCCATTCGCGGAGGCGCAAAATGAGAGAGGCATTACAACTCAAGGTAGGTGACGTAGCTCCGGACTTCACACTGCCCGCGGTCGGGGATCAGAAGATCAGCCTGGCCGACTATCGGGGCAAACAGAACCTGGTGCTGGCGTTCCACCCTCTGGCCTGGACCTCGGTTTGAGAGGCCGAGATGGCCGCGTTCGAGGCCGAGAAGGGCAAGTTCGCGAGCCTTGATACCCAGGTTCTGGGTGTGAGCGTAGACAGTGTACCTACCAAGGCAGCGTGGGCCGAGTCCCTGGGGCTGAAATCGGTTCTGCTGTTGAGCGATTTCTGGCCCCATGGAGAGGTAGCCGAGCGGTACGGCATGTTGAGGGAGGAGGGCTTCGCCGAACGGGCCGTCTTCATTGTTGACAAGGAAGGGGTGATCAGGTTCTCCAAGGTATACCCCCTTGGAGAGGTGCCGGACCTGATAGAACTCCTCCAGGTGTTGGGAGATCTATGATCAATACGCTGAGGCAGAGGCACAATTCATAAGTCTGGCACGCAACCAAGAGGAGTGACCATGCCAACAAGAGAGATGACCTTCAAGATAGGAGGGGAGGCCGGACAGGGAGTCGAGTCCAGCGGAGCAGGATTCGCCAAGGCTCTGGCCCGGGCGGGCTGGCACGTCTTTGGCATACAGGACTATTACTCTCGCATCCGCGGAGGGCACAACTTCTATCAGATCCGCGTCAGCGAGAAGCCCATCTACTCCCACACCGAGCGTGTAGACCTGGTATTGGCCTTGACCCAGGAGGCGGTCGATCGCCACTGCGACGAGGTGGCACCGGGCGGCGGCATCATCTGCGAGGAGTGCCTCGAAGTAGACTGCGAGGCCTTGGAGGGAAGTGATGTAGCCTACTTCCCAGCGCCCTTGACCCAGATCGCCACGGAGCACGGAGGGGCCGAGGTGATGCGCAACACGGCGGCGCTGGGGGTGGCCGCTGGTCTGGTTGGCTTCCCATTCAAGGTCATGGCTGGCGTCATCGAGGACAACTTCGCCAGAAAGGGCAGCGAAGCCGTGAAGGGGAACCTGAAGGTGGCTGAGGCGGCGTACCGCTTCGCTGAGGATAACTACGCAGCCAAATTCGACTATCGACTGGACCGCATAGATGACGCGCCACCCAGGATGTTGATGGACGGCAATCAGGCCATAGCGCTGGGAGCTCTCCTCGCCGGCTGCAAGTTCGTTGCGGCCTATCCCATGACCCCCGCCACCTCTATCCTTCAGTGGATGGCTGCCCATGGGGAACGGTACGGGGTAGTGATCAAACACACCGAGGATGAGATAGCCGCGATTCTGATGCTGATCGGGGCCGCCCACATGGGAGTGCGAGCCATGGCTCCGACCTCGGGTGGAGGATTCTCGTTGATGACGGAGGCCCTGGGCCTGGCAGGGATCACCGAGACGCCCATCGTCATCGTCGAGGCACAGCGTCCCGGCCCCGCGACCGGCTTGGCCACTCGTACTGAGCAAGGCGATCTGCTGTTTGTGTTGCACGCCTCGCAAGGCGAGTTCCCGCGCATCATCCTCTCGCCTGGCACCGTCGAGGAGTGCTTTGAAGCTGGCTGGCGGGCCTTTAACCTGGCGGAGAGGTACCAGTGCCCAGCCATCATCCTCAGCGATAACTTCCTGGCCAACTCAGTCCGCACCATAGAGATGGACGCCCTGGATTTCGCCGGGGTGGAGATAGATCGCGGGGAACTACTCACCGACGAGGACCTGAACCAGCTCCAGGGCGAATACCTGCGGTTCGCGTACACCGAATCCGGTGTCTCACCGAGAGCATTGCCTGGCCATCCGAAGGCGGTCTATCAAGCGACCGGGAACGAGCATGCGCCCGATGGGCATCTGACGGAGCAGCCCGAACCTCGGCGACTACAGGTGGAGAAGCGGCTGCGGAAGCTGGACACCGCTGCTCAGGAGATGGACGGTCCGCTCCACTACGGCCCGCCGGAGGCCGAGGTCACCTTGCTGGGATGGGGCTCCACCTACGGGCCGTTGCGAGAGGCAGTGGACCTCCTGAATTCGCAAGAAAGAGGCAAGGCCAACATGCTGCACATTCGGGAGGTGTGGCCCCTTCCGAGGGAGAAGGTGCAAGACGCCCTGGGAGGTGCAAGGCGCATCGTGATGGTCGAGGGGAACGCAACGGGACAGATGGCGTTTCTCCTCAAGGCCCATGCCGGCTTGAAGATTGACCATCACATCCGCAGGTACGACGGGCGCCCCTTCTCGCCGGAGTACATTCTGGCAGGCTTGAGGGAGGTGGAGAATGGTTGAGGTCAAAGAATATCAAAGCACTGTACGCCCCACCTGGTGCAAGGGCTGTGGCGACTACGGCATCTGGAACGCCCTAAAGATCGCCCTCGCGGAACTAGATCTGGCACCCCACGAGGTCTTGATGGTCAGTGGAATCGGCTGCGGCAGCAAGACGCCCGACTATACTCACGTCAACGGCCTCCACACCCTTCACGGTCGTTCCCTCCCCCCAGCCACAGGAGCGAGGCTGGCCAATCACGAGATGAAGGTCATCTGTGTACACGGCGATGGCGACGGCTACGGCATGGGCTTGGGACACATGATGCACGCCATACGGCGCAACATAGGCATCACAGATGTGGTGCAGAACAACCGCGTGTACGGCCTGACCAAGGGTCAATACTCCCCCACCAGTCCGCCGGGATTCGTCAGCAAGACCTCACCTGAGGGCGCCATTGATAGGCCCATCAACCCCTGGGCCCTGGCCCTGGCCGCAGGTGCCACCTTCATCGCGCGTGGGTTTCCTGCCGATCTCAGGCACTTGATCGAGGTCCTCAAGAAGGCCATACAGCACCACGGCTATGCCCTGGTGGATGTGCTCCAGCCCTGCGTCAGTTTCAATCGAGCTTACGCCTACACGTACTACCAGCCTCGAGTCTACAAAGTAGAGGGGGAGCCAGGGTACGATCCAACCGATCGCGCGGCGGCGTGGGAACGGGCTCATGAGTGGGGCGAGCGCATCCCCATCGGAGTACTCTACCAGATCGAGGGAGTGCCTACCTACGAGGATCAGCTTTCCGTGTTGCGCGCCGGTCCCCTCGTCAAGCAAGGGTTCTGGCAATGGACGCATGACGACTACGAGACCCTTAAGTCAGAGTTCCTCTAGCTGTCTCGGCGGGACGCAGGAAGCCGCCGAAGCACGATACGAAGGAGAGAAGAGATGCGCTACGGAACTGAAACCAAACTGGGACCCAAGGAGGTCCTGGACCTGGCAGAGAAGTATTTCGGGGAGGGAGGATTGGGGCTGGATATGACCTCCCGCGACGATTGCTGCGTGTCCCTCGAAGGCGGCGGGGGGCATGTCACCATCACCGTCACCGAGGGGAAGAAGACCGACGTGGACCTCCAAACCCGAGAGTGGGATTACCAGGTCAAGCATTTCATGACGGAGGAACTTGGTTGAGTTCCATGCGGAGTGGCCCCAAGGGCTAGTTTGGAGTTCGATGTGCGTCGCTGAGAGATGGGAGCAGTGATCCTGAGAGCGATTCTGGGCTCGGCCTCGTGCCCCAACGAATAGGTAGATAAGAAGACAACATATAGCAGCACTAGGAGGGATGATGGAGAAGGATGTACTGGATGTCATAAGGAAGCGCAGGACGATTCGCAGGTTCACCGACGAGGAGGTGACCGACGAGCAGGTGGAAACCATCTTGGAGATGGGTATGTATGCCCCCACCTATATGAATCGTAAACCGTGGCATTTCGTGGTCATAAGAGACAAGGAGCTCCAGGAGCGACTGGGAGAAACCCTGAGCGTCCGTCCCTATGTCCAAGAGGCGTCGGTGGTGATCGCCGTCTACGGTGCTCCCGACATCTCAAGCACCTGGGATCTGGACGGCGCTGCGGCGATAGAGAACATGCTCATCGCGGCCACAGCCCTGGGCCTGGGAACCGCATGGGCTGGCAGCCGTGGGAACCTTGCCTGGAAGGAAGCTGAGGAGTTGATGCAGGCCGCCTTGAAGGTTCCAAGCGGCTTTCGTGCCCTTTCTCTGGTGTGCTTGGGCCACGAGGCGAAGACGGTGCCGCCCCACACCAAGGATGAGAGGTACGACAAGACCAGGGTCCACTACGGGGACTGGAGCACTTTGAATCTGTGAGCGAGGTTGTCGTCTACACAACGCCAACCTGCGGCTACTGTCACCAAGTAAAGCAATACCTCTCCCAACAGGGGCTGCCATTCACCGAGCATGACGTAGCCGCCGACTCCCAAGCTGCCGCCGAGATGGTGCGCCTCTCCGGACAGCGCGGAGTGCCCGTCGTCGCCATTGACGGCCAGGTGGTTGTCGGCTTCGACCGACCCCGGTTGGACCAACTGCTTGCTTCCCGCGGGGCAGAGCGTCCTGGCCTGGGCCTGTCAGTGGCCGATGCCAGCAGCATAGCCCGGAAGCGCGGCGCTGGGCCTGCCGAGGGAGCGTACGTCGGCAGAGTCAAGCCCTCGTCGCTGGGAGACAGGACGGGCCTCGTGAAAGGGGACGTGATCGTTGAACTGGCGGGGCGCCCCATACGCAACGCAGACCATCTGGAGGCCGCACTCTCAACACTGGGACCTGGGCAGTCGTTCTCTCTCGTCTACCTGCGCGACGGTCGGCGGGTGTCTACCCAGGTGACTCCGTAGCGGGGCGGTACTCCTTGCAGGAGGTGAGAAGTGGCAACTGAGGATCTGGCCCGTGCGTTGGCAGCACTCGGTGTCGCCATCCAGACAGAGCAAGACGGCCTTGAGTTCTACAAACGGGCAGCCGAGAAGACCGGCGATCCCGGGGGCAAGGTTCTCTTCATCTCGCTGGCGGACGACGAGTTGGAGCATTTGCGCTTGGTCGAGGCCCAGAGAGAGGCGCTGGTGAACGAAGGACAATGGTTGCCTCAGCCAGAGATGGCCGCAGAGGCTCAGCCCGCGCAAGTCGAAGGCGCACCTATCTTCTCCCGTGACGCCCTGGCCGAGGACATCAACGCCTACACGTCTGAGCTGTCCGCTCTGCGCATGGCCTACCTGATAGAGAAAGACGCGGTCGCCTTCTACAGCAAGGCGGCCTCCGAGACGGACGATCCTGACGGCAAGGCGATGTACGAATACCTCGTCCACATGGAAAAGGAACATCAGCGAATTCTGGAGGACGAATACAACGCGCTGGCGAAGGAGTTCTGGAACACCATGGGTTTCGAACCCTTCTAGGGCGACACTCGCGAGATACCTACGGAGGAACAGATGAAAGAGGATACCGCCGCCGCGCTCTCGGTTCTGCGGGAAGCTGTACGTAATGAGTTGGACGGAAAGGCGATGTACTTGCAGGCTGCGGAGAGAACGAATGATGAGTTGGGCAAGGGCATGTTTCGTTCCTTCGCCAAGGAGGAGGAGCAGCACATACACGTCCTGCACGTGCAGTACGCCCAGGTGAACGAATCCCACGAATGGGTTGACCTGGACGCGGCCAGGCAAGAGCCGCGCGACCCCGAGCTTGTCCTCTTCCCCCAAGAGGAGGGCGAGGTCAAGGAGATCATCCCAGTTGGCACCAGCGATCTGGAAGCACTGAAGATAGCGATGGACTTCGAGAACCGGGCGGTGCGCATGTACGAGCAGGCCGCCTCGGACACGGAAGATCCTACCGCCCAGGCCTTCTATCGCGAGCTAGCGGAGTGGGAAGGCAAACACTACGAAATCCTGGACAACAGCCACGATTATCTTGCCAACGAAGGAGAGTGGTACTTTCAGGAACAGGAGATGCCCTTCTACATAGGCTAGGGCCTCGCCTTAAAGGCACGCAGGTGCGGGCGAACTCGTGACACCCCAGGGCGGACCCGACATCCCGGGAGAGACCTCCACGGAAGTCGGGTCCTTCGCTGCGTGCCAAGCGCCCGTGATGGACAGCCCAGGGCTGCGGCTGACGATTTGGATGGTGAGGGAGGCTGGTTCGTGAGATTGCCTTGAGGTGCAGTTTGGCGTCGACAACGACGCTTGCCGATTTCGCCTGCTGGTGATACAATGACGGCCGCGAGTGCTACTCGCGGCCCTTTTGCTGTGGATGGCCATGCACAGCGAAGGGGATGGCACAGGTCGAAGGGCGCTCAGTCGAACTAGAGGAAGGACGAGGGAGTGTTATTCCTATTCGGCAAGGGCGCTCTCGATGGAATACCTGGCGTGCAAGAACCCTAGACAACAAAGAGGTAGAAGGAGGAGGTGGAGAATGAAGAAATTCTCTCTCGTACTCACAGTTGTGCTCATTACGGTGCTTGGCTGCGCACCTGGAGCCGCCCCCACTCCTACAGCGGTCGCGCCAATCAGCACACCCACACCGACATTCGTGCAACCGACACCCGCCTACACGGTGGAGGTGACCAAAGACGTCGAGTACGTGACGCTGCTGGCGCCGGACGCGCCTGTTCAGAAGCTCGATGTATACGCGCCCACTGAGCCGGGGCCCTGGCCAGTTGTGGTTGTCCACCACTCAGGCTACCAAACCAAGGACAACCCGATGTACTCGTCCCTCGCCGAAGAGCTAGCCGGGCGGGGGCTGGTGGTCTTCGTCCCGCAAAGGCGTACGACGTGTGCGACGCTTTTCGAGTGCGCTGAGAACAACGGCGCGGAGCTCCTCGAGGTCTACGAGTCATGGGCCTGCGCAGTTCGCTTTGCCCGGGAAAGGGCCGCGGATTATGGCGGGGATGCAGGGCGGGTAACGGTGTTCGGCCATGGAAGTGCAGGGCTGGAATCGGCGTTGATGGGAGACGACCTGCAGCAGTCGTGGGAGGAGGTCGTCTCGCACCGGGGAGGTCCGCCACCGCAGACGGACTGCGTGGCGGGCGGGGTCTCTGCCGGTGCTGACGCGTTCGTAGCGTATGGTGGGGAGTACGAGTGGTACGAGGCTCTTAGGGACAGAGACCCTGAACTATGGGAATTGACCAGTTACTTCGCCCTCATTGGCAGGGATCCGAGCCTTCGCGTTCATCTCGTCTTTGGGGAACTGGCGAACCCAAGCTATATCGAGAGGGCCGGTAAACTCCACGAGGCCCTGGTGGACGCGGGGTATGATGCTACGCTGACGATACTGCCTGGGGAGAAATGGCAAATCCCATCTTCGGGTCCTCAACGCGAGGCATTCATCCAAGTGATACTGGAGGAGGCCAGCCGGTGATTCCGGTGTGAAGCCGGCGCCATTGTAGCGGCCCCTTGACTGGGACGACACTTGGCCACTGTCGTTCCTGGCTCCCCTTGCCTCGACCGGTTTGGCCCCTGCGCCAAGGGCTCTAGCGCCTGGACTGAAACTGGACGTCCTGGGCCGGTACGCCGTCGAAGCGCAGTTGGCACCGGTGGATGACCCACGTCTTGGTCGGCCGCCTCGCGGCAGGGCAGGACCCGGGAAAGGGCGCACTATCTCGCTCCACCCTCAGGAAGAGTTGCCGCAAGAGGCTCGGAGGTTCCAGGAGAGCGAAGCCTACGCGCTCTACCGCCAGTTCCGGCAGGCAGCTGAGTACCGCCTTACTCGCCTGGTGCAGCTTGGGATGCGCGATGCACGCTACTTTGGGCGAGCAAAGACGTTGTTCCAGGCACTCATGGCAGCCACTGTAGCCAATCTCACGCTGGTGGCGTCCAATATAGGACAGTTGCAAGGCGTAGACCAGCTTTGGTCTCCCTGTCTTTCTTTTCTCCGTCACGCTTACGACGCTGTTCAAAGATGGCTCCGTTCACCAATCGCCTTCGGACCTGCCCCAATACGGGTTTTGGGCTAGCCTCCTAGGGCCTCGCCTCAAGGGCACGCAAGTACGGGCGAACTGGCGACTCCCCAGGGCGGACCCGACATCCCGGGAGAGACTTCCACGGAAGTCGGGTCTTTCGCTGCGTCCCAAGCGCGCGTGATGTGTCGTATCCCGATCTGAGCACGAACTTGACAGGTGGGTGGTTTCGGGTTATAATATGAGCAAGTGCTCATATATGGAGGCTGAGTGGCACAGCAAAAGAGTACCCGGGACCGGTGTGAGCTACCTGTTATCGACGAAGTCAAGGTCCGGCGAGCCGCAGAGCATCTGATTGATGGTCTGACCGCCACCCAGCTAGCCAGCACCTTCAAGGCCCTGAGCGACCCCACCCGGGTGCGCATCATCTCCGCCCTGTCTCACAACGAGATGTGCGTCTACGATCTAGCAGCGGCGGTGGGGATCAGCCAATCGGCCGTTTCTCATCAACTGCGCACCCTGCGAGAGATGCGCCTGGTCAAGTTTCGCAAGGAAGGGCGCCACGTCTACTATACCCTGGATGACGAACATGTTCATAGTCTCTTCGACCAAGGGTTGAACCACATAGAGCACAATTGATCCGGGGGCGACGAGATCACTCGCCCCCCTCTTATGACTCAATATCTGAGTATCTGTTCATATATTCGAGGCGAGGCAGAGCTGGGGCGCTTGGAAGTTCTGTGTTCCGTCAGCTCCTTTGGCAGCGGTTCGCTCATCAAGTCATGATATCATTCTGATCTGAGGAGTAGTAGTTGATTGCATCAACTGTCCAGTTGGAAATCCCCATTCTCCTGCCCGGGGTCGAGGATGAGTGCGACCAGTGTGTGACGCGTCTGATCGAACGACTGAGCCAGCGCAAGGGTGTCGGGCAGGTCCACGTGGAGCGAAAAGACGAACAGGCACGGCTCTGCATCCACTACGACTCCAACGTAGTGTCTCTGTCGCAGGTGCAGCGCTGGGCGGAGCAGGCGGGTACCCAGGTGAGCCAGCGCTACCGCCACGAGACGGTGCGCATCACCGGCATGGACTGTCCCGACTGCGCCCTCAGCATTGAGCACATCCTTGCCCGGATTGACGGCATTGTAGCCGTGTCAGTCCACTACGCCGCTGAGAAGATGCGCGTGGAGTACGACTCCACACTCCTGGACCGCGAAGCCATCGTCAAACGGGTGAAGAGCCTGGGCTACGCCATCGAGGAGGATGAAGCGGCCAAGGGTTGGATCCGGGACAACTGGGAGCTGCTGCTGAGCGTCGCGTGCGGCCTTTTCCTGGCAGTCGGCTTCCTCGGCGAGACCCTCTTCGGGCTGCCCCGGTTGGCAGCCATCGGACTCTACGCCCTGGCCTATCTGGCCGGCGGTTACGACGCCGCCCGTCACGGCTTCAAGGCCGCGCTCCACCTGCGCTTCGACATAGATTTTCTCATGGTCGTCGCAGCCCTCGGAGCAGCTCTGTTGGGCGAGTGGGCCGAGGGTGCCCTGCTACTCTTCCTCTTCAGCCTGGGCCACGCCCTGGAGCATTATGCCACCGACCGAGCCAGGGCAGCCATCCGTGCCCTGGGCGAACTTGCCGCCAAGTCGGCGCTCGTGCGACGCGATGGGAGTGAGACGGAACTCCCTGTGGAAGAAGTGCTCCGCGGCGACATCGTCATCGTCAAACCTGGCCAGCGCATCCCTGTGGACGGCTCGGTGGTCGAGGGCCAGTCGACGGTGGACCAGTCCCCCATCACCGGCGAGAGCGTGCCGGTGGAGAAGAGCAAGGGGAGCGAGGTCTTTGCCGGCACGGTCAATGGCGAAGGCGCGCTGGACATCGAGGTGACTCGCCTAGCCCAGGACACCACACTCGCGCGAGTTGTGGAGATGGTGGAGGAGGCACAGACGCAGAAATCTCCGACCCAGCAGTTCACAGAAAGGCTCGAGCGCATCTTCGTGCCGGCGGTCCTGGCTGGCGTGGTGCTGGTCATCATTCTCCCGCCGCTAGTCGGCTGGCTCTCCTTGGGACAGTCCTTCCTTCGCGGGATGACCATCCTCGTGGCAGCCAGCCCCTGTGCACTGGCCATTGCCACGCCGTCGGCAGTACTCTCGGGCGTGGCGCAGGCGGCTCGCAACGGGGTCCTGGTCAAGGGAGGCATGCACCTGGAGAACCTGGGTGGTCTGAGTGCTATCGCCTTTGACAAGACCGGCACTCTGACTCACGGTCGCCCCCAGGTGGTGGACGTGGTGGGCGTGAATGGCACGAGCGAGGGCCAACTGCTCACCGTCGCCGCGGCGGTTGAGACCCGCTCGTCGCACCCGCTCGCCCAGGCCGTGGTGCGCGAGGCACAGCGGCGAGGCTTGGACCTACCGTCGGGCGGTGATCTGGAATCCATGACCGGGCGAGGGGTACGCGCCTCACTGGATGGTCACAGGGTGCTCATCGGCAACGTAATGCTCTTCGAGAGCGAAGGTGTGGACGTTCCAGACGATCTGCGCGACCGGGCGCAGACCCTCGAAGCACAGGGAAAGACCACTGTGATCGGCTACGGCCCAACGGCGGAGGTGCCCGTCGCGCCGGCTCCCGTTGATAGGGCCAGCCTGCCGGCGGCGGAGGGCGGTGGCCAAACAACAGACTTCCTGGGTCTCATTGCCCTGGCCGACACTCCACGTCCGGAGGCACGAGGCGCCTTGGTCCGGCTGAATGAGTTGGGGATCCGCAAGACGATCATGCTCACCGGCGACAACGAGCGGGTGGCGGCAGCGATCGCCAGGGACCTCGGCCTGACCGACTTTGAAGCCAACCTCCTGCCGGAACAGAAGGTGGAGGCCATCAAGGCGCTGTTGGGAAAGTACCGCCAGGTGGCTATGGTGGGTGATGGGGTCAACGATGCGCCGGCCCTGGCCCAGGCCACGGTGGGCATCGCCATGGGCGGTGCCGGCACCGACGTAGCCCTGGAGACGGCCGACGTGGCTCTAATGGCCAATGATCTGTCGAAGCTTCCGTTTGCCGTAGGACTTAGCCGCCAGGCGCGGCGAGTTATCCGGCAAAACCTGATCGTGTCCTTGGGCGTAATCGCCTTGTTGATTCCTGCAGGCCTCTTCGGCCTGGTGGGCATCGGCGTGGCCATCCTCTTACACGAGGGCAGCACGCTGGCGGTAGTCGCCAATGCGCTGCGATTGCTCGGATTCAAGGATGACGCGGCCCTTGCACCCCCGTCTGCATGAAGACAGAATGGAGAGCGACCTCCCGGGGTCGTGACGGGCAATCGTTGTGGTCTTCCCCCGAGACGAGCATAAACAGGAAGAAGGAATAGAGATGAAAGAGAAGACAGTAACCCTGGCCCTCAAAGAGTACATGCCCCCGGACTGCACGCACTACGAGATCCTGGACAACAGTTATGACTATCTTGCCAACAGAGGGGAGTGATTCTTTCAAGAAGAGGAGATGCCCTTCTACATGGGCTAGAGGACTCTCTGAACGCCCAAGCACATACTTGGGGAAGGAACTATCTCTGCTCACACCTCCCGTCTTTTTTGCTTCAGTTGGTCTTGCAGGAATGCCTCCCATGAGTTAGTGTACTACTGAAGGTCAATCTCGTGAGGAAGAAACGAAAGCAATACAGTCTAGGCCGACGGCGACTAGTAACTGCAGGTAGCAACACGATATCTAGAGGAGGGACTGAAGATGTCACGACTCTGCAAAGTGATGGCCGTCGCGATGGGATTGCTGTTGGCGCTGATTCTCGCAGGGCCAGGCATGAGCCAATCCCCCGATGACGACGATAATGTCATCTGGATCCCTGAGCAGCTTACCACCCAGCTGGCTGTACAGGCAGCCTACGACGACGAGAATGTCTATTTCTATCTGCAGTGGCCGACCGATACTCCCCACTTCTACCACGATTACTTGGTATATGAAGATGGTCAGTGGGTACGCTATGGTGCGTCCCCCGTAGGTTCCCAGGAGTTTGGCGTGTACGAAGACCGTGTCACGTTTCTCGTAGACGATGGCAGCGTGTACGGCTTCAAGAATCAGGGTTGCTATGTTACCTGCCACGATGGGCTGCGCTTCATGAGCGATGCCGTTGGCAAGGATGAGGTTCAGCGGCATGCTTACCTTGGGGAGGTTTTGGAGCGCGACGATGTGCGCAAGTACCTGCCCCAATCTCGGGCGGGCGAGAACTGGTATGACGCCCCTTGGGACATCCTTGAGTCTGAGCAGACCTTGAGTGACTATCGGGCCAACGGGGTCTTCCTTGACTTCTGGCATTGGCGAGCTCACCGTGGCAACCCCATTGGGTACGCAGATGACCAATACGTGATGGAGTTCCGCTCGAGCGACGAGGGCAAGGGACCCTATACCACCAATTGGGATAACGATCTGAACCAGCCCAAGTTCATGTTCAATCCTCAGTTAACTGGCCAATATGCCCTGCGTTGGGATAAAGTCGTGGCGCGCGAGTATACCCAAGATGACTATTACTATCTCAGCGAGGAGATCGCGATGCCTTTTGACCTGGGGCATCCGTGGCAGGAGGGGGATGTCATTCCGCGTCGGCTGCTACGTGAACCCGACGGCAGCCACGGCACCATCCGTGCTGATGGACGGTGGTCCGACGGCTTGTGGCACGTGGAGTTGGTGCGGGCTCTGGACACGGGATACCCTATGGATGACAAGCCCTTCCTGGAGGGCCGGACTTACACCGTTGGCTTCGCGATCCACAAGAACGCCACCGGCAGTCGCTGGCATTACATCTCTTTCCCTCTCACTCTGGGAATCGGGCAAGACGCCGATGTCACGGCGATGCGTTTGAGTGACCAAGAACCCGACTGGGAAGACATCAAGCCGGTGATGGTGGATTTGTTCTATCCCGGTCAGACAGATTGGGAGTTCGTAACCAGCGATGCTCATCCAGGAGCCGAGGCCATCAGGATCGACGACCGTGGTTGCGGCAGCTGTCACCACAGCGCGCTGAAGATGGGTCAAGCATCAGTTGCCCTCGAGGTGCGCGATGAGGGAAACTGGGCCTGGACGGTAGCTGCTGGTGTGCTAGTCATCGTCGGCGGCAGTATCACTGTGCTGAACCTGCAGAGGAGGAAGAACTAGATGGAACTGCATGGCATGCTTCACACAATTCTCTCCGAACTCCACATAGGGATGTTGGTGTTGGCCACGGGGATGATCATTCTATGGCTCATCGCCGCGCGAAGTCGGCGTGAAGAGATAAGGACACTTGCTATCATCGCGGATCGAACAGCCTATGTCGCAGCAATCGCGGGCCTGGCGGCGCTCGTACTTGCAGCTCTCGCAGGCTTGTACACAACCTGGGAATGGGAGGCTGTGCAGAGCACGGTACTGACGCGCAACAAGATCATGATCTCGGCGCTTTCCATGGCGTTCTGGGGCATGCTGGTTTACGTGCGGGCCCGGCAGGGCGAACACGTGTGGCAGAGGCCCGCCATCACAGGATTGTACCTGGCGCTAACCTTGGGGGGGTTCGCTACCATCGTCCTGGCTGGTTCGCTGGGCGGGGTGGCATCTCTGAAGGGAACTATCCTGGATCCGTTTTTCGATGCTTTGAAGCTCAATCGGTACGTAATGCTGGTATTGCCCCAACCGATCAACTATTCTCTCATCGTCGTCACCTTGGTCGTGACCGTCTGGTCTTTCTGGGTGGCCAGGAGCGGAAAAGGGGACCGGGGAAAGGCTCGATGATCTCAGCTAGAGAGAACGGAGGACCGCTTTCCTGTGCACGCCCGGACACTGCAGCTTTGCGCTATCACAAAGGGAACCAGAAAGGACGAATAACATGAGGGAAGAAACGATAACCCTGGCTCTCAAAGAGTACATGCCCCCGGAGTGCACGTGCGCTATCGAGGATAAGGTGCGGGGCAGTGAGGGTGTCGTTGCTGTCAGCGTGAACCCGGTGGACGACGTGGTGCAGGTCACCTATGACGGTGAAAAGATAGAGCTTAGCCAGATCAAAGAAATCCTGGAACGGTGCGGCTACCACTGCGAAGGCGAGATGGACATGCCCAGCCATGCCCACATGGAGCACGAACAGGAGAAAGCGGAGGGACATGACCATCACGCGATGATGGAGCAGGATTTCCGCCGCCGCTTTTGGGTCGTCCTGGCCCTCTCCGTCCCGGTGCTGCTCCTCTCGCCGACCATTCAGAACTGGTTCGGGTTCACCCTCACTTTCCCTGGTGCCCGGTACGTGCTCTTCGCGCTGGCGACGGTCATTACCTTCTATGGCGCGTGGCCCTTCTACAACAACGCCCGCAAGGCACTGCGCACTGGCGTGCTGGACATGAATGTGCTGGTCAGTCTGGCTGTATCCGCTGGCTATCTCTTCAGCGTCGGCGCTACCTTCATCTTCACCGCTGTGGACTTCTATTGGGAGGTCGCCACGCTGGTGCTGGTGCTCCTCCTGGGCCACTGGCTGGAGATGCGGGCGGTGCGCGGCACGGCTGGAGCGCTGCGCGAGTTGGTCAAACTGATCCCCCCCACTGCCAACAAGCTCGTGGGCGACCAGGTAGAGGAAGTGCCCACGGCCCAGGTGGAGGTGGGCGACCTCCTCCTAGTGCGGCCCGGGGAGAAGGTTCCCATCGACGGCGAGGTGGTGGAGGGACAGAGCGGCGTCAACGAAGCCATGATCACCGGCGAGAGCAAGCCTGTGCCCAAAGGGCCAGGCGACTCCGTCATCGGCGGCAGCCTCAATGGCGAGGGTGCGCTGCGGGTCCGCGTCACCCGCACTGGCGAAGAGACCGCCCTGGCGCAGATCGTCTCCCTCGTCAAGGAAGCCCAGGCCTCCAAACCACCGGTCCAGCGCCTGGCAGATCGGGCGGCCCACTGGTTGACCATCATCGCGGTGATCGTGGCGGCAGGCACCCTTCTGTTTTGGCTCCTGATTGCTGATCAGACGACAGTTTTTGCGCTGACGCTGGCGGTGACGGTGTTGGTCATCGCTTGCCCCCATGCCCTGGGGTTGGCCATCCCGGTCGTGACCACCATCTCCACAACCTTGGGTGCCCGCAACGGAATGCTCATCCGCAACGCGGAGGCCACCGAGACCGCTCGGCGGCTGGACGTAGTGGTCTTCGACAAGACGGGCACCCTCACGAGAGGCGAATTCGGCGTCACCGACGTAATAACCCTGGCCGACTGGGATGAGGACACGCTTCTGCGACGGGTGGCGGCAGTAGAGGTCAACTCCGAGCACGTCATCGCCCAGAGCATCGTCCGCTCGGCGGCGCAAGCGGAGCACGCTAAGCCCTTACCCCAGGCCACTGATTTCCGGGCCATCCCCGGCAAGGGAGCTCAGGCTAGTGTAGAAGGCGTGGAGCTGGCAGTAGGCAACCGCGCGCTGATGGCCGATCTGGGCTTGTCGCTGCCCGACAGCCCACGGCTGGCAGAACTGCAGCAGCAGGGGAAGACGGTGGTCTACGCCGCCGCCGAAGGACGGGTGGTAGGGGCCATCGCCCTGGCCGACTTGATCAGGGAGGAGTCCCGGGAGGCGCTGACGGGGCTGAAGGGGATGGGCCTCCAGGTGGCGATGCTCACCGGTGACAGCCAGGCTGTCGCCGACTGGGTGGCCGGTGAACTGGACCTAGACATCGTCTTCGCCGAGGTACAGCCAGAGCAGAAGGCCGACAAGATCAAGGGGTTGCAGGCGCAGGGCAAGGTGGTGGCGATGGTCGGCGACGGCATCAACGACGCCCCTGCGCTGGTCCGGGCGGACGTGGGGATCGCCATCGGCGCGGGCACCGATGTGGCCATCGAGTCGGCGGATGTGGTGCTGGTGAAGAACGACCCGCGAGACGTGGTGGGATTGATTCGCCTGAGCCGCGCCACGATGACCAAGATGCGCCAGAACCTGGTCTGGGCCACCGCCTACAACGTGGTGGCTATCCCGGCCGCGGCTGGGGTATTGCAGCCGTGGGGGATCATCCTGCGGCCCGAATGGGGGGCGCTGATCATGAGCGCCAGCACCATCATCGTCGCCTTCAACGCCCTGCTGCTGCGACGGGTGGATTTGAGAAGGCGGTGACCACCCCTTATTAGCCGAGCCAGGTGCTTGGCAGCTAGAGCGGATGTGAGGTGATGAAGAAGACAAACGTAGTTCCAGAGGAACAGCCCACCCGAGTACGTACCTGGTATGGATTGCCCGCTGAAATCGTCATCGGAGAGGATTTGTGGCATCGGGTGAGTACGGGAGGTCTAGCATACCCCCACCCCGGCCTGGTCAACCAACACCTGCGGCAGGGACTGCCTCGCCAGGAGCGGAAACGCCTGACGTACTGGCATGAGTTGGGCCACCTGGAGACATTTCCCCTGACGATCCTCCACGGCCTGCTGATCTGGCGGACCTGGCGTGAGCGGCAGGACACACCCTGGTATCTGCGGCTGATCATCGGTCTCCTGGCCCTGATGGCCGGATGGGAGGCCACCGCTGAGCTATACACGATGGTGCGGGCCGGACCAGACTATGCGCGCTTGTATCGCCACGCCAGACCCAAACTGCCGATGTTGCCTCTATTCTGGGCCGCGATGGGCGGGCTGGCGAGCGCGGGGACGCTGTGGATGTTGAGCGGACGTAGAGAAAGAGGCGTGTAGCGATCAACAGCGCCAGCACCATCACCGTCGCCTGCGACGCGTTGTTGTTGCGACGAGCGAAACTCTAGCAGGGAGCGCTCAAAGAGGGGTGGAGTCTGAATGCAGCAAAGGATGACGCGGCCATTGCCCCCGCGTCTGGACGAAGATAGAATGCAGCGCGCCCTCCTGGGGTCGTGACGGGCAAGCGTTGTGGTCTTGCGCCGAGACAAGCACAAGGATCTTACGGAAGGGAGATCCAGTGTACGGGACTCCGACGGACGGTGCCTCGTGTGGCCCCGACGCTGAAGCGTCGGCCCATCCGTGGGCCATGGCGTGAGCCAACGAATCGAGAGACGCGGGGGCGGTTGCGGTACGGTGAGCCGACCCTTCAGGGTCGGGCCAAAGACAAGAACCAGCTGGCCCGACGCTTATCCCTCAGCCAGCGGGTTGGCGTGAGCCTTAGTGCCTGGCGGATATGCGAGTCGCGGCTGCGGTCAGGGGCGGAAGAGCGGATCCGGTCCCGACGCTGAAGCGTTGGCCCGTCCGTGGGCCATGGGGTGAGCCAACGAGTCGGGAGACGGGTGGCGGTTGCGGTACAATGAGCCGACCCTGAAGGGTCGGGCCAAAGACAGAAACCAGCCGGCCCCGAAGCTTATCCCTCAGCCAGCGGGTTCGCGTGAGTCTCAGCCCCTGGCGGATATGCGAGTCGCGGCTGCGGTTAGGGGCGGAAGAGTGGATCCGGTCCCGACGCTGAAGCGTCGGCCCATCCGTGGGCCATGGGGTGAGCCAACGAGTCGGGAGACGAGTCGCGGTTGCGGTACGGCGAGCCGACCCTTCAGGGTCGGGCCAAAGACAAAAACCAGCCGGCCCCGAAGCTTATCCCTCAGCCAGCGGGTGGGCGTGGGCCTCAGTGCCTGGGGCATATGCGAGTCGCGCCTGCGGTTAGGAGCGGAAGAGGTGATCCGACCCCGACGGTGAAGGGTCGGCCCATCCGTGGGCCTTGGGGTGAGCCAACGAGTGGGCAGACGAGTGGCGGTGGCGGTACGGTGAGCCGACTCTTCAGGGTCGGGCCAAAGACAAGAACC
>JAUWLF010000085.1 GCA_030613785.1 Chloroflexota bacterium
CGAAAGGCCGATGGTCTGCCAACCCCTTGAAACTCAAGACCTTCGTCATGGCCGAGGTCAACGTCGTCTTCCCATGATCCACGTGACCTATCGTCCCCACATTCACATGGGGCTTGTCCCTTACAAATTTCTCCTTTGGCACTTTGGTTCCTCCGTCTTGCAGGTAATGGAGCCCACGATGGGAATTGAACCCATGACCCCGTTCTTACCAAGAACGTGCTCTGCCGTCTGAGCTACGTGGGCGACTAGCCGTTGGTGGGCAGGGAAGGATTCGAACCTCCGAAGGCTGAGCCAACTGATTTACAGTCAGTCCCCTTTGGCCACTTGGGTACCTGCCCACGATTCCCCATTGCAGCTGGAGCCGACGGTGGGACTCGAACCCGCAACCTGCGGTTTACAAAACCGCTGCTCTGCCGCTTGAGCTACGTCGGCTCGCGATACCTCACACTAATTATAGCGTCTGTTGCACTTAGGGTCAAATATCTAGTATAACAAACTCCGAACCCAATGTCAACTTCAGCCAGAACTCGTCGGGAACATGGTTTACACCCTGAGGGCATCTTTGGGGCTGAAAACGCGGTACAATTCCAGCCCTTCACCTGCTATCGCGACTTCTGACCATGTCCCACCAGCCCGAACACTCCTACCTTCACCATGCACACAACGACGGCTGGGCGCGGCGGGTCCCTGGGCCCGCGTGTCTTGCGTACTCAGGGTTCAAACAGGCTCGCCTCCGGACCGGCCTCAGACATCCCCTTCGCGCTGGGCGAGAACCTCTGGCCCCTTGATCCCGATCTCTTCCTCCTCCTCCACAATGAGGAGCGGCGTCTCGCCCATGGGATGAACCTCTCTGATCCCAAGGTCTCGCTCCAGATCGCTCATGTAGACTTGCCTGATGGCCTGGCGGACCAGGTCGCTCACGTTGACGTCACGTTTCGCGGCAAGCGCCTTCAACCGTTCATGCTCCTCCTGCGTCAGCGACACCTGGATTTTCTTGCCAAGAGGCACTACTTCACTTCCCCTCGCTGCGTATCCTAGGCTCACGTACGGAACATCTGCAGCCAATGCAGGGTGACTGCTGCGCACCGTTTACCATCCAACGAACCAGTCGTGCCTTTCGCCTGGCCCGATCGCTACCCCAAACTCCAGGGTAGCAAGTACCGCATTATACCAGCACAGAGAGGGCATCCGCCATTGGCGACCCAGCATCATCCCACCCGCCAGGTGCTTCCTTCAGCCCCGTCTTCCACGGTGATGCCCAGCCCGGCCAGTTCGGCTCGGATCTTGTCGGCCAGTTCATACTCTCCGGTCGCCCGCAGCTCGCTGCGCAGACCTAGGTATGACTCTATCCAACCTTCGGCATCACTGTCTCCCAGCGACTCAAGAAGCCGCCGACTCTCAAGCTGTTCGAGCAGTCCCGATTTGCCGGCCGCGACCAGATCGTTGCGAATCACAACCGCCACCTCTCTCAACTTCTCGAGGTCGACGTGCCCCCCGAAGTGCTCCAACGTCAATCCCAGCACATCGGTCACTTCTCGCAGTATCTCTTGGGCGCTGGTCAGTGCCTCCGCAGGAACGCCCACATCCCGCGCCTGATTGATGGCCCTTCCCAGGTCAAAAAGGTGGGCGATGGCACGAGCCGTATTGAAATCATCATCCATGGCCTCTATGAACTCCTCTCGCGCCTGCTCCGCCACGGCCATCAACTCGTCTCCGCCGGTGTCAGCGTCGACTGAGGCTGGTCTCAAAGCCGCGCGAAGTCTCTCCAGGCCCCTGTCGGAAGCCAGTATGCCCTCCTCGCTCCAGGTGATGGGGCTGCGGTAGTGAGACGAGAGGATGAAGAGACGAATGGCATCGGGGTTGTACCTCTCCAACGCCTCCTCGCAACTGATGAAATTCCCCAGATGCCTGGTCATTTTCTCCTGATCCTCAGTGGGACGCAGGAGACCGTTGTGCAACCAGTACTTGACGAAGGGCACCTTGCCCGTGTAACACTCCGACTGCGCTATCTCATCCTCGTGGTGGGGGAAGATGACATCCTCACCACCGCCGTGGATTTCTATCTGGTCACCCAGGTATTGAAGCACCATCGCCGAGCACTCTATATGCCACCCAGGCCGACCCTTGCCCCATGGGCTATCCCAACTGGGCTCCCCGGGCTTCGCCGCCTTCCACAAAGCGAAATCCAACTCATGCTCTTTGCGTTCGTCCACCCGAACTCGAGCCCCAGCCCGCATCGCCTCGATGGACTGTCTGGTGAGCTTGCCATAGTCAGGGTCACTGGTGATGTGGAAATAGACGTCGCCATCCACCTGATAGGCGTGTCCCTTATCTATTAGTCCCTGGACCATCTCCTGGATCTTGGGAATCACCTCGGTGGCTCTAGGGTAGTGATGCGCCCGCTGGACATGAAGCGCATCCATCTCTCTCAAGAAGCGGGCCATGTACTTCTCGGCCAGTTCCTGCACGGTGACCCCAAGAGAATTGGCAGTCTCAATGATCCGATCCTCGATGTCGGTGAAATTCTGAACGTGAGTCACCTGGTAGCCTCGATACTCGAGATACCGTCGAATCACGTCGAACACCAGATAGGACATGGCATGGCCCACGTGACAGGGACCATACACGTTGGGTCCGCACACATACATTCGAACCTTGTCGCCCTCCCGGGGCACGAACTCCTCTTTCTCCCGACTAAGTGTGTTGTACACTCTCAGAAACATCACCACTTCTCCTTCCGTGCATCGATGAGAGGCGCTCTAGAAGGGATGGCACCTGGGACGACACCCCCCGGAACAGCTGCACTTGGCGATCATCAAGACGAAATGGAGCTCAGAGAGCTTCTCACTCTCTCTATGCATCTCTCTCGTCCCAGCAAAGCCATCACCGCAGCGAGGCCCGGCCCATGCAGAGTCCCGGTTAGACTAGCCCTGATCGGAAACAGTAGCTCTCTCGCCGCAAGGTCTTCCTGCTCCTTGAATCGAACCCTCAACTCCTGCAATAGAGAACTTGCCTCGTCCGCGTCCAGGCTCGTGAGAGCGCTCAGTCTCTCCGCCAACGCCTGCAATACCTTCCCGGCGGAGGCGGCGCTCAACGCTTCGCGCGCCTCCGCTCTGTAATCAACCTCGTTCAAGAAAGCAAAGCCGACGCGGTCCGGCATCTGGTCCAGGCTGTCCACTTCCTCTCGGACCTGATCCACCAGCAGTTCCCGCCATGCTCCTGGCGAGTAAGCTGTCCCCTCGCTCCGCTCATCCCGACCATATGCCGCTCTCAAATAGGGGGACACCGCCTCAGCGATTCTGTTGGGGGCAGAGTTGCAGAGATACCGTCTGTTGAACCAACTGAGTCTCTTCGGGTCGAAAATGGCAGGGCTAACCGAGATCCTCTCCCACGAGAACCTCGGCACCAACTCCTCCAGACTGAAGATCTCCTGGGTATCTCCTGGTGACCACCCCAACAAGGCCAGATAATTGACGATGGCTTCAGGCAGATAGCCCCGTTGCTTGTAAGAGTCGATGGAAACATCGCCCAGGCGCTTGCTCATCTTGCCGCCGGACTTGTCCAGGATCAAAGGTAGATGAATGTAGCGAGGCGGGGTCCAGCCAAACGCCTGGTAGATCAAGATGTGGCGTGGGGTGCTGGGTATCCACTCGTCCGCCCGCAGCACGTCGCTTATCTCCATCAGATGATCATCCACGACGTTGGCCAGATGGTAGGTGGGATAACCATCGGACTTCAGAAGCACGAAATCGTCCAGAGAGCTATTGGCGAAACTGATCTCTCCCCGGAGGAGGTCATGGAATGATGTTCCCCCCTCCAAAGGCACCTTGAACCGAACGACGGGGCTGATCCCTTGGTCCTCATACCTCTCCGCCTCGGCCCTGCTCAACCCCCGACACCTAGAGTCATAGCCCGGCGGCCCTCCCCGACGCTCCTGTTCCCGACGCATCTCCTCCAGCCTCTTCGGCGAGCAATAGCAGACGTAGGCGTGACCTTCCTGGAGCAACTGCTGAGCGTGGCTTTGATAGATGGACACCCTTTGGGATTGATAGTAGGGACCGTAACCTCCGCCCTTCTGAGGCCCCTCATCCCAGTCCAGACCTAACCAATCGAGGCCCTCCAGAATCTTCTGATCCGCCCCCTCCGCACTGCGCGCCAGGTCTGTGTCTTCCATGCGAACGATGAACGACCCTCCGTAGTGGCGGGCGAACAACCAGTTAAAAAGGGCCGTGCGCACATTTCCCAGATGGGGCAGGCCCGTAGGACTGGGGGCAAAGCGGACTCGCACTCCGTCATGCATCAGAAACCCCCAGGAGGTCCCGATAAGCACCCACGATCAGCTTCGCCGCTAAGAAAGGCGGCATCTTCGCTGTGTTTATCATCAGGTCGTACAGAGTCGGATCCAGCCAGTCAACGCGGTGATACCGCCGCATGTAGTCTCTCCGTGCTCGGTCACTGGCTCCCAGTCTGGCTGAAGCTTCCTTCTCCTCCAGCTCGTCGCGCTCCACCAAAGTCGCCACACGGCGCTGGAAGGGGGCAACGATCTGAACGTGGAAAGCCTGAGATGCATCCCGTAGGATGACTTGACCTCCTCTCCCCAGGATAACCACGTGTCCTTCCTGAGCGAGGTTCCGGACGACCATCTCCACCATCTGCATGTAGTCCTCCAGAGTCACGGCAAAAGGAGGAACCGCCGGAAAGAATACGCCCCCGAGAGGTTGTGATCCCGAGGTCGCCGCCTCACGCCTCCAGGCCTCGGCCGTTCTGGGCACCGGAGGCATCGCATTCATGGCCTGTAGTATGCGGTCCACTATGTTGCGGCGCCCCTCGTACGCGATCTCCTCCAGCGCGGTCTTGGGCACGCCTGCTTCCTCAGAGGCCCGATGAATAATCTCCCGATCTATGAACCGGAAACTCAGCGCCCTAGCTACCTCGGCAGCGATCTCACACCCACCACTGGCCATCTGTCGTGAGATGGTGATGATACTCATCCTGTTGGGGCCTACCTCCTGGAATACCGATTGTGAGGCTGGGCGAAGATCATCCGCCCCTGGGCGGTCTGAAGCACTTTGGTGACAGTCACATCCAGACTGTGATTGATATACCTTCGTCCGTCCTCAACGACCACCATGGTGCCATCGTCCAGGTAGCCCACTCCCTGATTGGGTTCCGTTCCCTCCTGAATGATGCGCACCTTCAAGCTCTCACCGTGTAGGACAGCGGTCTTGACGGCATTAGCGAGCTCGTTCACGTTGAGCACTCTGACCCCCTGTAGCTGAGCAACGCGATTGAGGTTGTAATCGTTGGTGACGATGGGGCAGTTCAGATTCTTGGCCAACTGCACCAGTTTCCCATCGGCCTCCCTGACATCCTCCACGTCCATGTCTGTTACCCGGATAGGCACGAGGGAGTCCTGCTGCAATCTGCTCAATATGTCCAGGCCACGCCGACCACGCTTGCGTCGCAGCGCGTCGGACGAATCAGCGATGTATTGCAACTCCTCGAGAATGAACCGGGGCACCAATAGCGTCCCTTCGATAAAACCTGTCTGGCTTATGTCCGCAATCCGACCGTCAATGATCACGCTGGTGTCCAGAAGGAGCCCGTGTTCGTCGGCCTGTGGGGTTGAAGTCTTCACCAGGGAGGCTCCCCATAGAGCCCTGAGATCCTCGGCGCGCATGATCATGACGGCCATCCCAAGCCCGCCAAACATGATACTGCACAGTAATGGCAATACGGTTCCCAGCGGTGAGGGCAGAAAGGACACCGTGAATGCCAAAGGCACCGAGATCAGCAGGCCTGCCGCCAGTCCCATAGTCCCCATGAATAGGTGACGCGCGGGTATCTGCCGTATCCTCTTTCTGATCCAGGCGAAGGGCCTCATGACCACCCAAGGCGTCACCAGCAAACCCAGGCCCGCCCCCGCTATGGCCAGGGCCAGGGCAGGACGCAGGTAGGGCATTGTCAGTGCGTCCATGGCTCCGGACCTGGTGGCGATGTAGTCGCCCACTCCCCAACCTACTATGGCCAGGACGATCATGCCTACCAACCGTAGTATCAGTTCGACTTGTTTCATCTGCTACCTCCACACTCACTGTCAATACGAGCCTAACAACAAAAACGAGTGTACGTCAAAGTACACTCGAGTCTGGAAGTCGCTCCCTATGGCTGACCCGGCCGCGCTCGCTATCCTCAGATAGCTCGGACAAAGAAAAGAAAACGATAAGACCTTGCGTCGCCGCTCCCCGAAGGGGTAGCCCTACCCTCCGCGTCACCGCCCGCCATTGCTGTCCAGGAGCTACTCACAGCCTATCCACGACTCTCGGCACTTTGACCACGAACCATCCGCTGCGACTGACGATAATCGCTCCTAACTAACAATAGCACAGTGCTACGTAGATGTCAAACACAATGGACAGATCAGAAGCTCAATCTCGTCCCTACCGCATTGAGAACAAACTCACGAGACATGTCCTCAGAGAAGCGGCGTGTCGCCGCGAATCCAGTGCAGTGCGCTGGCATGACAAGCCGGGGCCCGATAGTCTTCATTTCGTCAATAGTACGCCCAACCTTCTCCGGCGTCGCATCGCCCAGATGGAACCCGCCTACGACCGCCCACACCTTCTTCACCCCACTTATCTCCTGAGCATAACGGACTGTATTGACTATGCCAGAGTGCGCGCAGCCAGCCACCACAACCAACCCCTTGCCCTCAATATTGACCACTATCGACTGGTCATCGTTTATCGGGTCCTGCACGAGTTCGCCATCCTGGCGATAGTAGGCACTTGCCATGCCTTTCTCGAAATCGGTTCGCCTTGGGATCGGTCCAGTGGCTAGACAGCCAGGAGCCAGTTCATAAGGTTCCTCCACGTACACTATGTCGGCACCTGCCTCCTCCCACTCCTGCTGCTTCTCGTGCCACGGCCCCATCTTGCTGCCATCGGGTAGAATGAACCAACGCTCCAGAAAGGCGTCGGGGTGCACCACTACGGGGACCCTCTTGCCAGCCATCCGCAGGAACTCGGCCAGCCCTGCGGTGTGATCCCGGTGCCCATGACTGATCACGACCTGGTCCACTCTAGTCGGATCTATTCCCAGTTGCGCCAGATTGTGGGGCAGAGCCACTTTGGTGAATCCGGCATCCAGCAGTATCTCCTTCCCCTCACCTCCCAATCGAATGTGCACGGAAAGCCCGTGCTCAGCCAGCAGTGGCCCTTTGCCTGGCCCATGCCTTTCCACCCCCGGCATCGCGCCAACGAGGAGGTCCGAGTAGTTGTCCACCACTGTCGTGATCGTTACATCAGTCGTTTCGGTCAGCCTCATCCGCGTCCTCCCCTCAAAGTGTTACCGTCGCCTCGCCCAATAGCTCCAAGGGATGCAGATCCTCGTACTGCACGCCCCAGACCTGCACCTCGTAGGTCCCGGGATCCAAGTCGGCTATCTCGGCCTGCACTTGGTATTCGCAGAGACAGCGACAGATCTCCCCAGCATTCGCCTCGATCACTCTCAGCGTGTTTCCTTCCTGCTCCACCGTTAGCTTCAGTTCCGCACAGCACACATACGTCAGTTGCTGCTCCACGTGAATGATGCCATCCTCGACTGTGATCTGCACCTCACCACCACCCATGGACCGAGTGCTCTCCAACTCCTCCTCGCACCCATCTACCGAGTAGCTGAACGCCAGACCCGCCGGATGCGGTTGAGAACAGCCGACAAGCGCCAGGCAGACGATCACAACGATGATAGCTTTCTTCCTGCCAGACAAGTACGCTCCTCCGTCCCCCTGGCGATCACACAGTCCGAAACAACAACGAAATCATACCACACGCTTCTCTGTCTCGCAAAGACCGTGGTCCAGCGCCCTTGGCGTCTATCAGCCCCGACAGCGTGGAGCATGGCCCATTACATGACATGCGGCACAAAGTATGCTATAGTGTCATCGGTGACAGGCCATCAGTTGGCACTCCAGCCTTTTCCTTGCACGACAATCTGAGATAGAGCGCATCTCCATCCACCCCGCTCATCTGGGCCAGCGAAGATCACGCAGGAGGCGAAGACCGTGGTCAACGGCAACAGAGACCACCAGGGAAGCCTGCCCAAGAAGCCGGACGCAGACACCGAGTTCAGAACGGTGTTCGAGCACTGCCCAGACGCCATCTTCTTGGCCGACGCCGATAGTGGCATCATCATTGACGCCAATCAAGCTGCATGCGAACTGATGGGCATGCCCAAAGATGCAATTGTGGGACTGCCCCAGACACAACTCCATCCCCACCAAGAGGCTGAACTCTACAGGGCGCTCTTCCGCGAACATGTTCAGAAGGGAGAGGCATTCACTCAGGACATCTACATCCAACACGCTTCTGGTCAACTGGTGCCCGTGGACATATCGACCAGCATGGTGGAGGTGTCTGGTAAACGGATCATTCAGGGTGTGTTCCGAGACATCACCGAGCGCAAGCGGGCAGAAGCGGCCCGTGAGGCGAGCGAACAGCGGTATCGCCAGATCGTTGAGGAAGCGATCGACGTTGTCTACACCACCGATCCCAAGGGCTATTTCACCTATGCCAATCCACCCACCCGGAAATTGACTGGATACTCACCAGAGGAACTGGTTGGAAGGCACTTCAACAAACTGATTCCAGCGAGCTGGCGTGAGCGAGTTCAGTCGTTCTACCAGAAGCAGTTCGACGAGCGCCAGAACCAGACCACCCTTGAATTTCCGATTCTTACACGGAGCGGGGAGGAGAAGTGGGTTGAGCAAACGGTAAGGCTCCTCGCCGCCGGAGACTGGGTCACTGGCTTTCAGAGCATCGTCCGTGACATCAGTCCGCGAAAGCGAGCTGAGGAAGAGTTGAGACGACGTAACGAGGAGCTAGCTGCCCTGAACGCCGTCGCCAAGACCGTGGCTGAATCATTGGACCTGCACCAGATCTTGGACCGTGCTTTGGACAAGGTGTTGGACGTGATGGAGATGGAAGTGGGACTGGTCAGGTTGTTGGACGTGGAGACGAAGGAGATGGTTCTGGTGGCCTACCGTGGTCTGAGCGATGAATTCGCTGAGACAGTACGAAGACGGGCACTGGGTGAAGGTGTAGTCGGGACGGTGATCAGCTCCGCACAACCTCTTCTGATCGGGGACCTGTCGCTACACCCACAGGCCCATGATCTGACGAAGACCCTGGAGAACCAGCCGGTACGCTCCTTGGTGGCGTTACCCTTGAAGTCGAAAGAGCAAGTCATGGGCATACTCGCTGTGGCCAGCTCATCGCCTCGTGAATTCAGTTCGGAGGACGCGGAACTCCTACCCTCCATTGGCAGTCAGATAGGGATGGCCATCGAGAACGCTCGGCTATACGAGAGGCAGGAGCAGAGATCCCGGGAGCTAATGGCCTTGCACGAAACTTCGCTCCACATCACCAGCCGTCTGGACCTGGACAGCCTGCTGGAGGCCATCCTCGCGCACGCAGCCAGACTGCTGGATGGGCAGACAGGGGAGATCTACCTGTACCGCCCGGCCAAAGGTGACTTGATAAGCGCTGCCGCCAGGGGCATGCCGCCGGAACTCGACGACGGCATCATGCAAGCGGGTGAGGGTGTCGCGGGGAAGGTTCTAGAGACAGACCAGCCTGTGATCGTCGATAACTACGACTCCTGGGCGGGCCGGTCCGAGGCGTATGCTGGCTATGGTTTTGCGCGAGTGGTCGGGACGCCCATTAGGTACGGTGAGCAGTTCCTGGGGGTGCTGATCGTAGATAGACCGCTGGACAAGTCACCGTTCAGCGGAGAGGAGGTGAACCTGCTCGGTCTCTTGGCCAACCAGGCAGCCATCGCCATCGAGAACGCCCGCCTGCACGACGAGACGAAGCGCCGCCTGGAGGAACTCTCAGCCATAGAGGAGATCGTAGACGAACTCTCGTCCACATTGGATTTCGACAAGATGATACGACTGGTCTTGGACAAGGCGTTCGAAGCTACGCATACCTCGGTGGGGGCCATCGCCGTAGTTGATGAAGACAGAACAGATCTCCTCCTGTTGGCTCACCAAGGCTATCCAGCACGGACGGATGCACAAGGCCAGTGGCGGTGGAACATCGGCCAAGGCATAGTGGGGAGAGTCGTCAGGACAGGAGAGCTATCAATAGTGGACGATGTCAGCCAGGATTCTGACTACGCTGAACTCATCTCTGAGACGCGGTCTCAACTCACAGTCCCTATCCTCAGAGAGGATAAGGTGGCAGGGGCCATAGTCCTGGAAAGCCCCCAGCTTGCAGGCTTCACCCAAGAGCAGGCAGGGTTCGTCCGGCACCTGGCGGAACACGCCGCCATAGCCACGGCGAACGCGCGGCTCTATGAGCGGGTGAGGGAGTCCGAGGAGAGATACCGTGCGTTCGTAGAGAACGTCCCCGACGCTATCTGGGAGACGGACGCCGACGGCCGCTTCACCTACTGGAGCCCTCAGATCGAGAACCTCACTGGATACACCCCTCAGGATCTACTGGGGCACACTGCCTACGAGTTCTTCATGCATCCTGACGATACGGAGGAGTTCAGAGACAGCGCTCGGCATCTGGTGGAGCAAGGGAAAGAGGGATTTGCGTTACGCCACCGCGCCTTGCACCGAGACGGTACCATACTCCACATGGAGATCAGCATCAAGCCAGTGTGGGATGACAGCGGTCAGATAGTCCAGTACAGGGGCGTGGCACGGGACGTCTCGGAACAGCTTCGTCTCCAGGCCCAACTCATCCAGTCAGCCAAGCTCTCAGGCATTGGCCAGATGATCTCAGGCGTGGCCCACGAACTCAACAACCCTTTGACCACAGTCATGGGGTATTCGCAATTGTTGCAGGCCAGCGATGTGGATGAGGATGTGAAGGAAGACTTACAGAGGATCTATGAGGACGCCCTGCGAGCTCAACGGATCGTGCAGAACCTCCTCACCTTTGCCCGTCAGAAGAAGCCCCAGCGAAGCCCGGTGGATATCAGTGAAGTCATCGAGCGCACGCTGGCCTTGCGGCGGTATCAGTTGGAGGTGGACGATGTGGACCTTGTCACCGAGTTGGCCGAGAACCTGCCCTGGACCTCAGCCGACAGCTATCAATTGCAGCAAGTCTTCCTCAACATCGTCAACAACGCCCATCAGGCCATGCTCCATCAAGATGAGGGAGGCGTTCTCACCGTAAGGAGTGAACTCCTGGACGGGGATATCATCCGAGTCAGCTTCGCCAATACCGGGCCCGGCATCCCGCCGGACGTGCAGGACAGGGTTTTCGACCCCTTCTTCACCACGAAGGACGTGGGCGCGGGCACCGGGCTGGGGCTATCGGTTTCTCACGGCATCGTCCAGGAACACGGCGGGCGCATCTGGGTTGAGAGCCAGCCAGGTCAGGGAGCAACCTTCATCATCGAGTTGCCGGTGAAAGCCTGGATCGAGGACATCACGGGGCCCTCTCCCGGTGGCGAGCAGGCGACGACGGCTTCTGAGCGCCAGAGGATTCTGGTGATAGATGACGAGCGGAGTATCGTGGATCTGATCGTGCGGGCGCTGACCGTAAGCGGGTACCAGGTTGACGGCGTCATGAGTGCTGCGATGGCCTTGGAGATACTGCACCACAAGCAGTACGATCTGATCATCTCCGACATCAAGATGCCTGAGATGGATGGACCTGCGTGTGAGAAAGAAATAAGGGCGATGGATCCCGCGCTGGCGGAGCGATTGATCTTCATCACCGGCGACGTTCTCAACCCTACGACGCAGGCTTTCCTGAAGGAATGGCAGGGGAGGCGTATCCAGAAGCCCTTCGATGTCGAGGAGCTGACCGCTGTGGTGCGGGAGGCTCTCAGCTAAGCAGAATGCTATTCACGGCGGGCCGCATCGGGAGCGAGGGAAGAGATGGCTAAGGAGACGGTGTTGGTTGTGGATGACGAGGAGCACATCATCGAGCTCGCCAGGATGTATCTGGAGCGAGACGGGTTCACTGTGGAGGAAGCGCACGACGGAGCGGAGGCGCTGGACAAGATACGCAGATTGAAACCAGCCGTTGTCGTCCTCGATCTCATGCTTCCGGAGGTGGACGGCTGGGATGTCTGCCGTACAACCAGGGCGGAATCAGACGTGCCTATCATCATGCTCACGGCCCGTAGCGACGACGTAGACAAGATCGTCGGACTGGAACTGGGGGCCGACGACTACCTCACCAAACCGTTCAACCCCAGGGAGTTAGTGGCCCGAGTGAAAGCCATCCTGCGAAGGTTTGAGCGGAGTACCCGGCCAGAGGGAGCGATACATCTCGGTCAATTGACCATAGACCCCGCCAGTCGCGAGGTGACACTGGCGGGCCAACAGGTGAAGCTGCGTGCGAAGGAGTTCGATCTGCTCCAGACGCTGGCGCAGCATCGGGGTCAGGTGCTCAGCCGCGAGCAGTTGCTGGACCTGGTGTGGGGATACGATTTCTACGGCCAGACGCGCACAGTAGACGTGCACATCGCCCACCTCCGGAAGAAACTGAGTGGAAGCGATGTGGAGATTGAGACGGTGCGTGGGGTAGGCTACAAGTTGATGGTCTAGGAGACGATGTTTGCCACTCTGCGATCGCGGCTGATAGGCTCATACATCTTGATCATCGTCATTTGCCTGGCGATCACGGGAGTCCTTCTGACTATCCTCCTCATACCGCAAGTCGCCCGTCTGACCTATCTCGCCCTGGCCGACAAGAGCCTGCCCACGGCGTTCCACGTCCGCAGCCTTCGAGCACGAGGTCTGACCCCCGAGGAGATCATCAACACCTTGGAAGAACAGGCTATCACTCAGGGCACGCGCATCCTGATCGTCACCCGTGCAGGTAGGATCCTGGCAGACTCGGAACAGCGCTGGGTGGGGCGCGGGTTCGACGTGCCCCTGCCTGGAGAAGGGGCAGCGGGACGACGACTCTACGTCCAAGGACGGCAGATGACCGGCGAAGGTCTCTTCCTCTATGTGGCCGTGCCCACAGAACCTTTGCAGAGGGAACGAGCAGGAGACGACTCGTCCGTGTGGTACGTCGTCTTGCTGTCTCCGCCACGCCAGGTGATCTCTTCCTATGCAGGCGACATAGCCGCTGGCCTCATGCTCACTGGTCTGGTCGCACTGTTGGTGTCCATCGGCATCGCCTTCCTCATCGCCCGCTCCATCGCCAGGCCGCTACAACGCATCACCATTGCTACCGAGGAGATCGCACGAGGCAACTATGACGAGCAGCTAGAGATCACATCTCCCGAAGAAGTGCGTCGCCTGGCCACGAGCTTCAACGCCATGGCCCGCGAGGTAAGGGCCTCGCGACAGGCTCAGCGCGATTTCGTGGCCAATGTCTCCCACGATCTAAGAACCCCGCTCACCTCCATCCGTGGGTTCTCTCAGGCCATTCTCGACGGTGCAGCCGCGGATGAGGAATCGGGCCGTCGAGCCGCCCAGATCATCAACGAGGAGGCCGACCGCATGGCGCGTCTGGTCGACGATCTTCTGGAGTTGGCCCGCATGGACGCTGGACAGGTAGTCATGGCTCAGGAGCCTGTACCTGTGTCGCCCCTGTTGCAAGAGTCCATGGAGAAGATGGCCCTGCGAGCCGAGGAGGGGGACGTAGCATTGGAACTCGATCTCGCCGGTGACCTCGTCGTTCGAGGTGATCGCGACCGCCTGGCACAGGTCTTGACCAATCTACTGGACAACGCGCTGAAACACACTCCCCCAGGAGGGCGGGTCGTGCTGGCCGCCAGATCAGTAGAAGAACCTTCGGCGCGAGGAGATACGGCCAAGGCTCTCGGCCAGATCAGCGTCGCGGATACGGGCGCCGGTATCCCCTCTGAGGAGCTATCTCGCATTTTCGAGCGTTTCTATCGCGGAGACAAGTCGCGAACCAGAGAAGGCAAAGGAGCAGGGCTTGGCCTAGCCATCGCCAAGGAGATCGTCCTGGCCCACGGAGGACAGATTCGGGCGGAGAGTGTCGTGGGGTTGGGCACCAAGTTCACCATCACCCTGCCCCTGGCCTCAAGCACTTCCTCCTCTCCGAGCTCGATGGGCGAGTGATAGGGCGCGGCCCACAGAACCTCCAGACTAGAGATCCTGTGTAAAGAACGTCTTGGCTGGCTCTGAACGGTAGGCACGCACGTGTCGGTTCTACAAGCCTCTTGGCGATCCAGACAGCCCGACCGGCTCCGCTCACAAGACTGGGCTCTTAAGGGCGGAGAGCACCCGAACGGCGTCGGCTGTTGAATCTGATGCCGAAGTACGTTATAATATCTATAGAGGGCCATTGGTCTCTCATCGATTTCGTCCCCAACCCAACCGTGTTGTAGGAAGAACCATGCAAGGGCACCACAGAAGGATCCTGATCTGGCATACACTCCTCGTCCTCGCCGCATCGTTGCTCTTGGCGTCCCCTCTGAAGGCGCAGAACGGCACGGTGGTGGACGTCCTGACCTTCGAGGGTGCCATCACGCCCATCGTGGCCAGTTACATCGAGAGGGGCATTGACACCGCAGAGACGGATGGGGCCACATGTCTGATCATCGAGCTTGATACCCCAGGTGGGTCGGTGCAAGTCACGGAAGAGATTATCAAGGAGATGAAGGCCGCCACTGTCCCCATTGTGGTGTACGTGTCTCCGCAGGGGGGCAAGGCCGCCTCAGCAGGCACTTTCCTCACCTTGGCTGCCCATCTCGCCGCCATGGCTCCCAACACCCGCATCGGCGCCGCCCACCCCGTGGATATGTCGGGCGAAGCGATGTCCGAGACGATGGAGGCCAAGGTGGTCAACGATTCCGTGGCCCTGTTGAAGGGGTTGGCGGAACCGCGAGGGGCCGAGGCCGCGGCCTGGGCAGAGGCGGCTGTGCGCGAGAGTTCCTCCATCACCCAGGACGAGGCGCTGGAACTGAGTGTGATTGACTTTGTGGCCCAGGACCTGACGGCTCTGCTGGGAGCTTTGGATGGACAAGAGGTCCTCATCAGAGACGAGACCCACACTCTCGAGACCGCAGGCGCGACGATCAACCGCATCCCCATGAGCGCTGTAGAGGGTTTTCTCCACACCCTTACCGATCCCAACATCGCTTTCCTTCTGATGACCCTGGGTTTGAACGCCATCATCCTCGAGCTCTCGCAACCAGGGGGTTACTTGGCGGGGATCGTGGGCGCGATTTGCCTCGTGCTGGCGCTCTTCTCCCTCGGCGTGCTTTCCGTGGACTGGACAGGCTTGATATTCGTCGTCCTGGGCTTCGTTCTCTTGCTCGCTGATGTGAAGGCCCCCACTCATGGTATCCTCGCCGGGTTGGGCGTCGTCTCCTTCGTTCTGGGCTCCATGATCCTCTTCAGCTCCCCGTTCGCCCCCGTTTCCAAGAGCCTGGTCGTGGGAGTGGGATTGGCAACCGGCATATTCTTCGCCTTCGTCATCGCCAAGGTCTTCGGCGCCCAGCGCCGCAGACCGACCACAGGGGCCGAAGGGCTGGTAGGGCAGTTGGCGGTGGCTCGTTCCAATCTGGACCCCACGGGCACGGTGTTCTTGAAAGGCGAATTGTGGCAAGCGATGGCTGGTGAGGGAACCGTGAAAGAGGGAGAGGAGGTGGAAGTCTCGGATGTGGACGGTTTCAAGCTGCGGGTGAAGAGGGTCGCTAGAGGATCCGATTAGCAGTGATAGGCAAACTACAATAAGAAGATATCAAGGAGGGAAGAACTGTGGAGCAAATACTGGAACTCTTAGGGGGCTTCGGGCTCAGCGCTCTGATTGTCGTCATCGTGCTGATAATGTTGCTGAGCTCAGCCATCAAGATCGTGCAAGAGTACGAGCGCGGTGTGATCTTTCGACTGGGCCGCCTGATAGGGGCCAAGGGACCAGGACTGTTCTTCATCATCCCCATCGTGGACCGCATGGTGAAGGTTGACCTGCGGGTGGTGACCCTGGACATCCCCTCTCAGGAGGCCATCACCAAGGACAACGTGACGGTAACGGTCAACGCCGTGGCCTATTTCCGCGTCGTGGACCCCTCCGACGCCATCGTCCAGGTGCAGGACTACATGAAGGCGACCTGGCAAATCGCGCAGACCACTCTGCGCAGCGTGTTGGGTCAGTCGGAACTAGACGAACTGCTTACGCAGCGCGAGCAAATCAATCGCAAGCTCCAGCAGATCATTGACGAGCAGACCGCGCCCTGGGGCATCAAGGTCAGTATCGTCGAGGTCAAGGACGTCGGACTGCCCGAGTCCATGAAGCGAGCCATGGCTGCTCAGGCCGAGGCCGAGCGAACGAAGCGGGCCAAGATCATCCACGCCGATGGCGAGTTCTCCGCCGCCCAGCGCTTGACGGAAGCCGCGGGGACCATGGCCACCCAGCCGATGGCCATTCAGTTGCGCTATCTGCAAACCCTAGGCGACATAGCTACGGAGAAGAACTCAACCATCATCTTCCCGGTGCCTATCGAGTTCATGAGGGCCTTCGGCTCGTTCTTCGGCAGCCAGGAAGAGGCCGACGAGTAGCGATCTGGGGGACGAGCCGCGGAACGTTGGGAGTACGGCATCACCACGCACTCGGCGGGAGAGGTGCTGAAGGTCCGGCAAGAGATGGGACACCCTGCTGACCCCGCAGCCCCTAGCGTCGTCTACTGTGATACTGAGGGAGAGTGCTTCTTCGATGAGGCTCCCAACCCTTACGTGGAGGCCATCGTTCATATCCTGAACGAGAAGGGCAAAGAGGGCTGGGAGTTGGTGCAAGTCGCCTTTCGTGAGGCCGACTTCATCTGCATCTGGAGGCGAGCAGTGTAGCTGCTTTCCCTGCTCCAAGACCCGAAAACCAGAGGCGCTCACCTTTGAGGTGAGCGCCTTCCCTTTCGCCTGCTCCCGCGCGGTGGCGAAGGTGAATTCGAGTGCGGCGCTGCAAGCCCGGGAGCAGAGCCCCACCAAAGACCAGAATGCAGGAGATTCCCCCCAATGGGGCCGGTCACATTCCGCGCCTACGGAACCCTCATCTCTAGAACGGGGATGGCGAGTCTTCGAGACCGCGTTGCCGCACGACGTTCGCCACGGCTATCATGCTCATCGCGAACAGGACACAGCCCCCCCGAGGCGCGCAATGAGCTCCAGGTTTCCCACCAGGATGAAGAACACTGCTCCCAGCCCCCTGAGCAGCAGCACACGCGACGCCCGGACCCCTCCTCTCTCCACGAACCAGGAAAAAGGCTGTCCTGGCCCATGACACGAGCTTGACGGATCACAAGCAGGATGGTGGAGTTCAAGGCCAACGGGATGAACACCAGACCAACTACCACCAGTAGTGTGTGGCCATAACTGCCCACACACCGCTGCGCCATCAGAGCCAACGGTACCCTGACCTCGCCCCAGCGAACCCCCACCAGCACACCCGCTGCCATCAGGCCTAGCAAGATAGAGACGATGGTTCCCAGGGAAAGGGAGGCCACAAAGGCCCACGGTACTGTTCGTCTTGGCTGACGGATCTCAGAGGCGGTGAGAGGTAGGGATTCGAAAGCGAGGAAGCCGATCAACAACAATGAAAGACCTGCCTGGATGCCCAGCGTATCTCCGGCGGAGGGAGGCCTCAGGCCATCCCAGCAGATGTGAGGCAGACAGAACAGGCAGAGGAGCAGCAAGGCCACCACCACGCTCCAGGTGATGAAATCACGCGTGCGCCTGAAGCCTCGCTCGCCGAGGATACTATGGCCCATGATGACCACAATGAGCAACATGGCAACGAGTGGTTCAGGCAACGCGACTCCGAGGTAGATCTCAGCCGCGTTTGCCACCCAAGCGCCAAAGCCCAAGGCGACAACGGCGCAGAGGAGGACTCCCCCTAGTAGGATCGACCACCCGGTCAGAAAGGCCCAGGGCACACCCGTCGCGTCGCGAACCAAGATGTAGGCCCCACCTTCTCGCCTGCCGCTGAGCTGCAATTCGACGTAGCACGCCAGGGCCAGCATGAGAACCCCACCCATCAGCAGGTACGAGAGGAATGAGCCGGTCCCAGCGACGGCCACGACAGGACCAAGCAGGCTGAACACGGGAGCGGCCATCAGGATCGCCAAGATGCGGGCGACCGCTCTTGCGGTATCCAGCTCTCGACTGAAGCGTATCTCGGTTGGCAAGACGTCTTCAGCCATGGGATCCACCTTTCTGAGGGGACCTCCAAATCAGCAGAAGAGGACCCAAATGTACAGTCAACCATTGCTATGAGGGTTCAGGCGTGCTATAATCTCTAAGGTTGTCTTCGATCGAGAGCCAGCGTGCGCTTCGCAATTGTAGAGGGGGCTACCAGAGTGACCAGATTCATTTTCTGCACTGGCGGCGTAGTATCGGGGGTAGGAAAAGGAGTCACCGCCGCATCCATGGCGCGGATCTTGAAGAGCCGGGGTGTCTCCATCTCCATGCAGAAGCTGGACCC
>JAUWLF010000052.1 GCA_030613785.1 Chloroflexota bacterium
CTTGACATATCAGAAAAGGAGAGCTTCTTTGATCCATCTGATAGTGGTATGATCCAGCCATCCTCCATATCCAGGTCTTCAACCGGGATATCAAGCCCGGCGGCCGCATGCTTTAACATCTGGTCCCTGAGGTCCAGGGCCGCCCTCCTGACGGCCTCCCCTGAGACGAATATTCCTCCACTCAGCCAGGTCCCTACATCATGTGGGCTCACCTCTGAATCACCTGAATTGACAATCACATAATCAAGGGGACAGTTGAGCACCTCGGCCGCGATCTGTGCCATCACTGTATCTACACCAATCCCGAATTCGGTCTGTCCTGTATAAAGAATCATTCTCCCGTCATGGTTGAGTCTGATCATGGACGCACTTGAAAACGGAAAATTGTGGGCACCCGAGAACATGGACGCGGTGCCTATACCCAATCCTCTGAATTTTTCCTTTCCATACTTCTCTTTCCATCCTATCTTTTCTGCGGCCTCCTTCAGGCACTCGGGCAGCCCGTAACTCCTCAACTTATCCCCATTGGGAAGGGTGTCTCCTTTTCTCCTGAAGTTTTTAAGCCGCATCTCAACCTTATCAAGGCCCAGCTCATTGCATATCATATCCAACTGAGATTCAACGGCAAAAACCATCTGCGGGAGGCCGTGCCCTCTTTTTGCAGTGGTGTAAAGCTTGTTGGTGTAGACTCCATATCCTTCGTGCTTCAAATTGGGGATGTTATATATGGGGTTTCTAAAGACATGGGCCAGATAGAGGGCTGTTGGTGAGCTTCTCCTGTAAGCGCCCACATCATCTATGACCTTCACTTGCTGGGCCGTGATCCTTCCATCCTTTTTCACGCCTGTCTTGAGGTAGACTATCATCCTCCTTGAAGGCGGACAGCCGGCGAATACTTCTTCTCTGGGCAGGGTAATCTTTACGGGTCTCAGCGTAATTTTTGAGAGATACGCAGCTATAAATTCAAATGGGAATATGCTTATCTTGCCCCCGAAGGCACCTCCCACATAGGTCTTGTGTACCCTAACCTGGCTGACGGGCATGTCCAGGGCCTTTGCCAGCATGTAGCGCTTGTAGAAGATGCTCTGAGCGGAGAGCCAGACGTTCAACTTGCCAGTCGACTCGTAGTGAGCCACAGCGACGTGCGGCTCCAACGCGCAATGGGCTGTGACCTGCGTCTCAAAACGGTCCTCCCGGATGTAGTCGGACTGGGAGAAGCCTTTTTCAACATCTCCGATCTCCACGTGGGTCTCACCGGCGATATTGTTGTACGTGGGCTCCGTGCTCTTTCGAGGGCGGGTAGGCCCTATCCACTCTTCCCACACTGAGGTACCGGCATATTCCTCCTCGTGGATCACAGGTGCGTCCGCTTTCATCGCCTCCTCCGGGGCAAGAACCGGGGGCAGCGCTTCATATTCCACTTCGATGAGGCCAAGAGCGTCCTCTGCCGTGGCCTCATCCACCGCGGCTACGGCTGCCACCCCGTTGCCGACATACCTCACCTTATCCACGGCCAGGGGATGCTCGTCGGCTGGATAGCGAGGCGTGTCCACAAACGCATAGCGGATACTAGCCACGTCCTGGCCGGTCACTATCGCCTTGACCCCTGGCAACTGCTCGGCTTGGCTGGTGTCTATACTGAGAATGCGGGCGTGGGGGTAGGGACTGCGCAGGATCTTGCCCCACAGCATCGCAGGGAGGAATATGTCCTCAGCGAACTTGGCCTGCCCTGTTGCCTTGGCGACGGTATCGACCCTGGGCAAACCCTTGCCAACGACGGAGTACTCCTTCATTCTCGATCCTCCTTCGCTCCCTCTGTCATCATCGACGCGGCAGACTGGATAGCCTCAATGATCTTCACATAGCCGGTGCAACGGCACAAGTTGCCCGATATGGCCTCCTGAATCTCAAACTGGGAGGGGTCTGGATTGCAGTCCAGCAAAGCCTTGGCGGACATTATCATGCCGGGGGAACAGTAACCGCATTGAATGGCTCCCAGCTCATGAAAGGCCACTTGCAGCGGATGTAGATCACCTTTTCGCGCCAACCCCTCTATGGTGACGATCTCCTTGTCCCTCGCATCCACAGCTAGTACTAGGCACGAGTTCACTGCGATCCCGTCCATGAGCACAGTACAAGCGCCACACTCCCCGGTGTCACAGCCTTTCTTGGTGCCGGTTAGGCTCAGTTGCTCCCTCAGCAACTCCTGCAAGGTCACATTGGGCTCGACGGCCACGCTGTGGCTTTCACCGTTCACTGTCAACTCCAGGATTTCCTTCATAGGAGGTCTCCTCCCGATGCTTTGCCAGCTAGACCGATTTGGCTCCCTGCCAGGCTTGCTCAATCGCCTCTAATAGTAGGTTCTTGACCACCCTGCGTTTGTATCCTGGGCTGCCATAGATGTGGGGGATGGGTTTGATCTCCCGTGTTGCCATGTCCACGAAGTTGGCAATCACTGCTGGGCTTACCTTCTCGCCCCTTAGGACGTCTTCGCTATGCCGTAACCTCATGGGCTTGGGACAGGTGGCACCCACGGCCACTCTGGCTTCCTCGCACACCTCCTTTCCCTTGTCCGGCCTTACCATGGCGGCTACCCCCACCAGAGGGAAGTCTATGGACGGTCGGCCACTGTGCTTCAGATAGAGGCCGTAGCTGGAGGAGGGTGGCTGGGGCAGATGTACCTCAATGAGGATCTCCCCGGGCTCGACAGTGGTCGCTTTGGGGCCTAGTTCCAGATACAGCTCATCCAGGGGCATGGTTCTCTCACCCTTCGTGCTGACCAGCTTCACTTCCGCCTCCAAAGTGAGCAGGGGAGGCACCGTGTCAGCACAATGGAGGGCATAGCATTTGTCGCCCCCTTTGACAACATAGCACTGGGCACCGCCCATCCGCAAGCATGGCGCTCGAGATTGCCGCCAAGCCAGGGATTGGTTGTGGTACCAGCAACGTCTGCTCAGGCAGATGTTGCCGCCTATGGTTGCCAGGTTGCGAACCTGGGGCGAGGCGGCTCTCCTGGAAGCCTGGGCGAGCGCCGGGAACTTCTCTTGCACAATGGGTGACTGGCTGATCTGACGGAGGGTCGTCAGGGCTCCGATTCGCAGAGTGCCATCCTGGTGATGAATCGTATCCAAGCCTGGAATCCCTTTCAAGTCGATCAGGTGTCGGGGTTTTTTTAGTCTCTGCTTCATGGCTACAAGGAGATCGGTCCCGCCGGCCATGAGCAGGGCTTCTTCCGACGCTTCCCTGAGTATGGCGCTCGCTTGCTCCACGGATTCCGGACGCAGATACTCAAACTTGGGCAGCCGCATCATTTTTCTCCTTCCATCCCAGGCCTAGCTTAGCGTCTTGCAGTCTGATATGTGTGTAGGCCACAGCAACGAGTCTCGCACTCCTACAGGGAGACTGGGAAGCCGCTAGTATGTCGGTACGAAGATCGGACTATCGCGGTTCCTTGGTTGTGGTCTAGAGAAGGCATTGTCCGTGAGCGCTTCGCCAGTGGCAGAGAGTGAAGTGCAACAAGGTCAGCTTTGGCTCACAGCGCATCCGGTGTGTGTTCGTCTGTGTGCATTGTGCGCAGTCCGAAGTGTGGGAGTCACGTGGGAGACCTATCTCCAGGTGATGCATATAGCCTCCGTAGCATATTGATGGCGTGCAGCGTCACCCACTTGCTGGGCTGGTCCTCCTCTTCGAATTGTATGGGAAACGTCTTCTTGACCCAGATCTGCCTTTCGGCGGGCCAGCGGCCTTGCTCATCTTGCTTGTCCAGCACCATCTGAAGGCCCTCTTGAATCCGCTCGTCGTGAGCGGACACGTAGGGGGCAAGCAGTTCCAGCACTTCCAATACATCGGTGCTGGCGAAGAGGGGCCGGGCGAACTCGAACCAACTGGGATGGATCTTGCCGAACTCGCTATGGTGTCTGTACAGGCTGTTATTCAGGAAGAGCTCAATGGCCCGTTGACGAGTCTGCTCCACGTCAGCGGTCTGCTGCTCCGGCGGCAGTACATCGAAGGCTCGCAGCACTTTGGCGGTGGCCCAGAAACAGGCGTGGGTCTTCTTCACTCGCTCAAAGCAGAGCCAGCCATCATCATCGCGCTGGGTGCGCAGCAGGTACTCCGTTGCCTTCTGGGTGCGAGCATCTTCGCCGTAGCCGAACCAGTGCAGGAAGTGCACGGCGTTGGCGGTGAAACAGGGTATCACCCCACGCCGGCCCTTGTCGAAGCCGGCCGCGGTGAAGGCCCCGTCTTCCATCTGGGCGTGGGCGAAGAGGTACTCGATGGCGTTGTGAACCCGTTCGTCATCGCCCTGGTACCCCAAGTGTTCCAGTGTGATCAAATGCTTGGTCACGCCGTGGTAGGGTCTCTTGTCCCGACCCCAGTATCCCTGGGGGCGCTGGGCCTCCAGCATCTTCCGCACTGGCTCCGATTCACTGATGGCCTCCCTGGCGGCAACCACCTCCTCGTGGTCCATGGGGCGATCCAGCAGATTGACTAGGGTGAAGTACCGGGCCGATGGGTTAGTCTCCTCGAGGAGCCAGTCGGTGGGGTCGTTCTTGAGCAGATCCTTCCATCTCTCCATGATCGTGCACCTTCTCAGGGGCCAGGCTTTTCAGGTTCGTCGTCCGTCTAGAATCGTCTTCAGGAACTGACCGGTGTAAGACTGAGGCATTTCCATCACCTCTTCCGGCGTGCCCTCGGCGATGAGATATCCCCCTTCGTCGCCTCCCTCGGGACCCAAGTCTATGATCCAGTCGGCGCACTTGATGACGTCGAGGTTATGCTCGATGACGATGACCGTGTTGCCAGCGTCCACCAACCTGCTCAGCACCTCGAGAAGGCGTTTGATGTCCTCGAAATGCAATCCGGTCGTCGGCTCATCGAGGATGTACAGGGTTCGGCCGGTGGCTCGCTTCGATAACTCTCGGGAGAGCTTTATGCGTTGGGCCTCGCCCCCAGAGAGAGTCGTGGAGGACTGGCCCAGCTTGACGTAGCCCAGCCCCACGTCCCACAGGGTTTGCAGCTTGCGCTTGATGCGGGGGATCTTGTCGAAGAACTGCATGCTCTCCTCAACCGTCATGTCCAGCACTTCGGCGATATTCTTGCCCCTGTACCTGACCTGGAAGGTCTCGCGGTTGAAGCGTTTTCCTCTGCATACTTCGCAGGGGACGTAGATGTCTGGTAGGAAGTGCATCTCTATTCTGATGATACCATCGCCCTGGCAGGCCTCGCACCTTCCACCCTTGACGTTGAAGGAGAAGCGTCCTGGCTTGTAGCCCCTGATCTTGGCCTCTGGCAGACTGGCGAAGAGCTCTCGCATGTACGTGAAGACATTGGTGTAGGTTCCAGGGTTGGAACGGGGGGTGCGGCCAATGGGCGACTGATCGATGTTGATCACCTTGTCCAGATGCTCGAGGCCCGAGACATCTTCATGACGGCCCGGCTTCGCCTTGGCCCGGTGCAATATCTGTGCCAGCCGCTTGTAGAGCACGTCTACCAGCAGAGTGCTCTTTCCCGACCCGGACACGCCCGTGATGCAGATCAGCCTACCCAGAGGCAGGCTGACGTCTATCTCTTTCAGGTTGTGTTCCGCCGCTCCCTCTATGACCAAGGTCTTGCCGTTGCCTGAGCGACGACTGCCTGGCACAGGAATGGTGCGTTTTCCGGACAAGTACTGTCCCGTCACAGAATCCGGGGCCGCAATGATATCCTCGATGCTCCCTGCGGCCACGACATGTCCCCCATGGTCGCCGGCTCCCGGACCCAGGTCGATAATGTAGTCGGCGGAACGCATTGTTTCCTCGTCGTGTTCCACCACCAGCAGGGTGTTACCCAGGTCTCTCATCTTCATCAGGGTGCGGATGAGGCGCTTGTTGTCCCTCTGGTGAAGACCAATGCTGGGCTCGTCCAGGATGTACAGCACGCCCATAAGTTGTGAGCCGATCTGCGTGGCCAGACGGAGTCGTTGCGCCTCTCCGCCAGCCAGCGTGGTTGCGGAACGGTTCAGGGTCAGGTAGTCTAGTCCTACGTTCACCATGAACCCCAGGCGTTCTCGAATCTCCTTGAGGATGCGTTCTCCGATAGCCAGTTCTCGTTTGGAGAGGTGCTTCGGTACGTCCTCGAAGAACGTCAGCGCCTCGCTCACGGACATCGCCGTGACTTGATCGATGGACTTGCTGGCGATGGTGACCGCCAGGCTCTCCGGCTTGAGGCGCTTTCCGCCACACGCTGGGCAAGGGTTGGTGGCCATGTATCGCTCGATTTCGCTGCGCATGTAGTCGGAGTTGGTCTCCCGGTGCCGCCGAACCAGGTTGGAGATCACACCTTCATACGTCGTCTCCCATTGTCGTCTTCTGCCCTGCTGATTCCTGTAGCGGAGGGCTATCTCCTCGTCCCCGCTGCCGTACAGGAGGATGTCTAACTGCTCGGGAGTCAGATCCCGAATGGGGACATCGGTGGAGAAACCGAAGTGCTGGGCGACTGCCGCGATCAACTGCGAGTAGTAGGTCACAGGCTGGAGACTCCGGCTCCAGGGGTGTAGCGCTCCTTCGTCGAGGGAAAGGTTCTTGTCTGGTATCACGAGATCAGGGTCTATGTCCATCTTGGTGCCAATACCCTGACAGGTTGGGCAGGCGCCGTGAGGGCTGTTGAAGGAGAACGTGCGCGGCTCGATCTCGCCCAAGCTGATACCGCAGTGGGCACATGCGAAGTGCTCGGAGAAGAGCAGGTCTAGGGGAGGCTTGCTGGAAATGTCCGCGACCACCACCAGCCCGTCGCCCAGAGGCAGGGCGGTCTCTATCGAATCTGTCAGACGTGAGCGGAACGACTCCAGTTCCTCTGACTCCTCAGGCATCACTAACCTATCTACTACAACCTCGATGGTATGTTTTTTGTATCGTTCCAGCTCGATCTCCTCATTCACATCCCTCAATTCGCCGTTGACCCGCACGCGGACGTATCCGGCCTTGCGCACGTCCTCGAAGATTCGTTGGTGGTGCCCCTTGCGATCCTTCACCAGGGGTGCCAGGATCATGATGCGGATCCCAGGGGCGATCTCCAGTATGGAATCAACTATCTGCTCGGCGGACTGCCGGGTGATCACCCTTCCGCACTGGGGACAATGGGGTGTGCCAATGCGAGCATAGAGAAGGCGCAAGTAGTCGTAGATCTCAGTCACCGTGCCGACTGTGCTGCGAGGGTTGTGACTGACTCCCCTCTGGTCGATACTGACCGCTGGCGAGAGACCCTCTATCTGGTCTACGCTGGGCTTCTGCATCTGGCCCAGGAACTGACGGGCATAGGCGGACAGGGATTCCACGTACCGCCGTTGACCTTCGGCATATATGGTGTCGAAGGCTAAGCTGGATTTGCCCGAACCAGAGATGCCAGTGATGACTACGAACTTGTCTCGCGGAATCTCCACATCTATGTTCTTGAGGTTGTGTTCTCTTGCTCCGCGAACTATGATCTTGTCTTGTGTCATTCGAAGCTCGAAAGCTGCACTTCAGACGGCGCTTTGCCTTCTCCTCAGCAGCTCCTGTCTCTCTTGCTGACGTATCCGTTCCCATTCTGGCACTGTGTCATCCTCAAGTGCTTGCCTCAACTCGAATATCTGATCGCGCAGCATGGCTGCCTTCTCGAACTCCAACTCCGCGGCCGCCGCTTTCATCTGCCTCTCAAGCTCCGTGATGAGGCGGCTCAGCTCGTCCCTGGGCAAGTCAGCGCCAACCACGTATTCGACCCTCTCCTCTGCGACCGCCCGCACCTGGTCGGTCAGGTCCTTGATCTCCTTCACGATGCTGCGCGGTTCGATGCCGTGCCGCTGGTTATGCTCAACCTGCTTCTGGCGACGCCGGTTGGTCTCGTCAATAGCCCGCCGCATGGAGTTGGTGACTTTGTCGGCGTACATGATCGCTTGCCCATTCACGTGCCGCGCTACCCGCCCGATGGTCTGGATCAGCGCCTGCTCGGAGCGGAGGAAGCCTTCCTTGTCCGCGTCAAGGATGGCAACCAGGGAGACCTCGGGCAGGTCCAGCCCCTCTCGGAGGAGGTTGATGCCCACCACCACGTCATACATCCCTGCGCGAAGGGCTCGCAGTATCTCCACCCGTTCGATCGTTTGAACCTCGGAATGGAGGTACTGCACCTTGACCCCCATCTCGGCGAGATAGTCGGCCAGATCCTCGGCCATGCGCTTGGTCAGCGTGGTCACGAGAACCCTCTCGCCTCGCGCTACGCGCTCGTTGATCTGTTGGTAGAGGTCATCTATCTGTCCCTTGGTGGGCTTCACGACGATCTCGGGGTCTACGAGGCCGGTCGGCCGGATGACCTGGTCCACGACCTGTTCGCTGTGCTCCAGTTCGTAGGCTCCCGGTGTGGCTGACGTATAGATGACCTGATAGATGTATTTCTCGAACTCCTCGAACCTCAAGGGACGATTGTCAAGAGCCGAAGGCAACCGGAACCCATACTCCACCAGGGTTTCCTTACGGGCGCGGTCGCCCCGGTACATGCCGTGCAACTGCGGGATGGTCATGTGTGACTCGTCGATGATCAACAACAAGTCATCGGGGAAGTAATCCAGTAGAGTCCAGGGCCGGCTGCCAGCAGGACGCTGTGCCAGGGGACGAGAGTAGTTCTCTATCCCCGCGCAGTAGCCTATCTCTTGCAACATCTCCAGATCGTAGTTGGTACGGTGCTCCAGTCGCTGGGCCTCCAACAGCTTTCCCTGGCTTGTCAATAACTCGAGCCTCTCTTCCATCTCCTTCCTGATGTCTTCCATGGCCAGCACGAGTTTCTCTTCGGGGGTGATGAAGTGCTTGGCGGGGAAGATGTCCACACTTGTGCGCTCAGTGAGGATCTCGCCGGTCACCGTGTCCACCTCCACAATGCGCTCAATCTCGTCTCCCCAGAACTCGATGCGATACACCACTTCCTCATAAGCAGGCTGTACCTCCAGCGTGTCCCCTCGCACGCGGAACTTGCCTCTGCTGATCTGGAAGTCATTGCGCTCATAGTGGACATCCACCAGGTGGCGGAGGACCTTGTCTCGCTTGCGCACTTCACCCTTCCGTAGGGAGACGACTACTCTGCCATAATCCTCGGGCGAGCCCAGGCCGAATATGCAAGAGACGCTGGCGACGATAACCACATCTTTGCGGCTGAGCAGTGCCGAGGTGGCTTTCAACCGGAGCCTGTCTATCTCATCGTTGATGTGGGCATCCTTCTCGATGTAGGTGTCGGAGCGGGGGATGTAGGCCTCTGGTTGATAGTAGTCGTAGTAGCTGACGAAGTACGCGACGGCGTTGTGAGGGAAGAACTCCGTGAACTCGGCGAATAGCTGTGCTGCTAGGGTCTTGTTATGCGCGATGATCAGGGTGGGGCGCTGTATTGCCGCTATCACATTGGCCATGCAGAAGGTCTTCCCCGTGCCGGTTGCGCCGAGCAGGGTCTGGTGCCTGTATCCTTTTCCCAGACCCTCGATCAGGCTGGCGATGGCCTCCGGCTGATCGCCAGTGGGCTGGAAGTCGGATGTCAAGACAAATTCGGGCATCTTCGTATCCTGCGATAGAGTTGGACCTAGCTATATGGTTGCTCGCGAATCCGGGAAGTAGAACTAAAGTTCAAATCCTTACTATACCACATGTCTATCCGGTTGTCCAGTTGATTGACAGAGCGGAATCCTTAAAGTAGAATTGGTGTGCCCTAGCAGTGGATCGCCTGATCACCGTGGTGGCTGCGGTGCAGTCGGCCGCAGGGCCCGAGCTGTCGAGTCCGCGCAAGAGGAGAGGGTGACGTGAAAGCATCGTTGATCGTCCACGGAGGGGCCTGGGACATACCGCCTGACCTGATCGAGGCTCACAAGTCGGCTTGCCAGGCCGCCCTACTTGAGGGCTGGGAGATCCTCTCCTCGGAGTGTCATGCCCTGGAAGCGGTCGAGGCGGCGATCAGGGTGATGGAGGACGACCCCGCTCTCAATGCCGGCACAGGATCTGTGCTGAACGCCGAGGGCCAGATAGAGCTCGATGCCGGTATCATGGAAGGCGGCGGTCTGGAAGCAGGGGCAGTGGCTGCGGTTCAGAACATCAGGAACCCCATCTCCCTTGCCAGGAAGGTCTTGGAAAGCGAATATGTGTTCATAGTCGGTGAGGACGCCGTTCTGTTCGCCGGGACGGCAGGGATGGAGCGGTGCAGCAGGGAAGAACTAGTGGTGGAGAAGGAGTTGAGACTGTGGAGGGCCCAGCGTGGGGCAGCCGCATCTCGCTCCCAAGAAGGCCATGGGCCAACTGGGGGCGATACTGTGGGCGCAGTGGCGATCGACCATCGAGGTGACATCGCCGTGGGGAATTCCACTGGAGGGAGGCCGTTGAAGCATCCTGGTCGTGTGGGCGATTCTCCTCTCGTCGGCTGCGGCCTGTACGCAGACAATACCCTGGGAGGAGCAGCCTGCACCGGGCAGGGCGAAGCCATCATCAGGGTGGTGCTGGCGAAGACCGCGGTGGATCTCTTGAAAAGAGGCAGACCGGTTCGGGAGGCAGCAACACTAGCGGTGCAGCTCTTGCGGAAGAAGGTGAACGGCCGCGGCGGGCTTATCATGGTGGATCGCAACGGCAACGTCGGCTACTCCTTCAATACTCCAGCGATGGCTTACGCCTACATGAGTGAGGACCAAGACGAAGCCGTGATCGGAGTCTGATCACGCCGTGTTGTTATTGACTTGTCCGGCCTGGACTGGCAGGGCCATCGTTCTGTAGGAGACGGCATAGGAGGTGATGATGAAGGTCATCGACTTGCGTAGTGACACGGTGACACTGCCCACTCCCGCCATGCGCGAAGCGATGTACAGCGCACAGGTGGGCGACGATGTCTTTGGTGAGGATCCCACTGTCAACGATCTCGAGGCCTTGGCAGCGGAGAAGGTGGGCAAGGAGGCTGCTCTCTTTGTCGTCAGCGGCACGATGGGCAATCTGGTGTGCATCCTCACCCATTGCCAGCGGGGCGATGAGGTGATCATGGGTGCTCGGGCCCACACCTTCCTGTACGAGGTGGGAGCCGCCGCAGCTTTCGGTGGCGTACAGGTCCGCACGATTCCCAACGAGGCCAGCGGGATGTTGAACCCCGAGGCCGTGACGGACGCGATTCGTGGTGACGATATCCACCTTCCACCGACCAGATTGGTGTGTCTGGAGAACACGCACAGCCGATGCGGAGGCTGCGCGCTCAGTCCAGATCAGATGGATTCGATCTGTATCCCCGTGAGGGAGAGGGGCATCTCCGCGCATCTGGACGGGGCACGCGTCTTCAACGCTGCTGTCGGGCTCGGGGTTGACGTCAGGGAGCTGACGCGGAACGTGGATTCGGTGATGTTCTGCCTCTCCAAGGGGCTGTCGGCTCCTGTGGGCTCCCTGGTGGCCGGAAGCGAAGATTTCATTCGCCGCGCCCGGAAGAACCGCAAGATGGTGGGAGGTGGCATGAGGCAGGCGGGCGTCATCGCGGCAGCGGGGATCGTGGCCTTGAACGAGATGGTAGATCGGTTGGCGGAGGATCATGCAAACGCTCGACTCCTGGCAGAGGGATTGAAGGAGATTGACGGGTTGGACGTTGATCTGGAGTACGTTCAGACCGACATCGTCATCTTCTCGGTGGTGAGTGATGGCATCACTCCGGTGGAGGTGGCGACTGGCCTGGAGGAAGAGGGTGTGAGGCTACAGGCTATTGGTGGCCGTCAGATGAGGGCTTTGACTCACTACGGAATCGAGGAGGAAGACATAAGGATCGCCCTGGAGGCCTTCCGAAAGGTGATGAAAGGGAGCGTTTGACCGTGGCCCGCAAAGGCGAGAGAAGCAGGCGGAAGCCCCTGGCCTTGGATGCATACCTCTCTTTCGTGATCTTCGTTGTGGTGGGAGTTGCAACCTGGAGACTTGACCAACTGGTCCGCCTGCCCCTCATGTGGTTGGCTTTGTTGGCCCTCGCACTGGCTTACGGGGCGGGCAGGCGCATACAGTTGGCGTACGGGTTCTCCGATGTTGGGCGCGGTGTGCTGGCTGGCTTGATCATCTCACTGCCGGTGCTGATGACGGCCCGCGACTTCTTGCTCGCTACGTCGGAGCGCCTCTTTCCTGGTATTGGCACTCTGGTACTCTTTTGGGCGTTGGTCCTCATTCTGCCGCTCATCGAGGCTCTCTATTTCCGAGGTTTCGTGCAGAGGGAGAAGGGGTTGTGGGTCAGCGTACTTCTCTACGGAGCGGCCACGGGGGTGTACTATCTGCCCTCCACTCTGGGGGGCTATGCACCGGTCCTCGCGGCGCTCGTGGGCGGCATGGCTTTGCTGGGTCTTGTGTACAGCTACGTCCGCATCGCCTACGGATTCGGGGCCAGCCTAGCCTGTCAAGGGACCGTGCATTTCGTGCTCTTCATTCTACCTTTCCTATCTCAGGAGTTGGCCGCTTTGCTGGGTTGAGTTGCACGGGCTTGGCAAGATTGGAATAACACAGGGAGCGCCGGAGGAAGTCCAGCGCTTCGCCCGAAACAGGGCTGAGGCCGGTTCTCTGACAGGTCTCTAACGTCTCTGCTGCCCCCCCCTTGGCAGCGGGGGGCGCAATAGAAGTGTTCTGCTGAGTTGGTAGGAATCGCTCGAATCAGGGCACCAGCGGGAGGTAGGTCTTCAGCGGACCGCCCGAAGCCCGGCCCAGGCTGACCTCGTCGAGATAGACGATGAAGTCCTGCGAGCCTTCCCGACGGTAGTTGAAGGAGATCCAGGCCGTGCCGGTGTAGGAGGACAGATCGAGATAGGTGTGGGTCCATTGCTGGCTCGGCTCGATGGTGGACAGGACATGGTAGGTCCAGGGATCACCATGATAGATGCCTACCTCGAGGGAATCCTCACCGTCGCCGCCAGTAGAGGGAGTTCGATACCAGAAAGACAGCGTGGGCATGTACATCGTCGCTCTGATGTTCAGCGTCTGGGTTACGCCACAATAGCCACTCATCGGGGACTCCTTGCCCAGTGCCAGAGAGTAGCCTCCGCTTCGGACCACGTCAGTGACTACAGTCGGCACCACCATGCTGCCCACCATGGTCTCCCAGTCGTCCAGCTCGTCTTCGAAATCGCCGTTGGAGATAACATCATCACGGGGATACGCCGTGAAATCCAGTTCCACCGCTGGCTCATAGACATCCACGTCGCAAACCTCAGGTGGAGATCTGTATCCGTCACAGATGACCGACACGTCGTAGGTGCCATGTTGGGGCGGGACCACATGGTAGCGGCCGCCGTCGCTGCTGTCGGCCGAGGCCCCGGTCCCGCAGATGGTGACCGTACCCCCCAGCATGGGGATGTCGCGGTTGTCGCGCACATACCCCTCGACGCCTCCTATGGCGGTGACCCTGGTGCTGGTATCCCCGTCGCTCCAGGCCCCAAAGAGTCGGATATTGTGCCAGTCGGAGTACCGCTGGTGGGCCCTGGCGCGGAAGGTGTAGGTGCGCCCCACGACGCCAGTGAAGCTGGCTGACGTCGTCGCAGTCTTGTCCTGCCACAGTACCCACGTGTGGTCTACGTCGTTCTTGTACTGCACGTCGTACTTGACGATAGAGCCCCCGGGGGCTGCTTGGCCGTTGTCCCAACTGACCAGGAACGTCGGGGAGTAGCTGATGGGCGGCGAGGAAGCACTGACAGTTGGGGCCTGAGCCAGCATCACTGCGTCGATGAAGACTTGGTTGTCCAGTGAGGGGTCGCTGGCCGGCTCTAGGCAGTTCACTCTGACGAAGAGGGTGATCGTGCTCGACCGCGCCACCGCTGCCACGCGGACATCCACCCAGGGACCTTCGTCGTGGTCGTCTATGGGACTCCAGACGATGTTGGGGGAGTTGGGATCCGTACCACCGTAGGGGTCTATGCCCACCAGCTTCTGCATCGAACCATGGTTGGTGGGAGGGGCGGGGCTTTCGAAGAAGGTCAGCATGGCGGCCTTGGCGGCATAGGGGACGCCGGGCGTAACGCTGCCAATCCTCTGGTATATGCCCGCCGCGAAGGCCGTCTTGGAGATGATGAGCTGCGAGGTGTCGCCTTCGGTGTGCTCGGCCCCGGGCCAGAAGTACTCGATGGTGTCGGCGAAGGTGACGTTACCCGTGAGGACGAAGGGTTGCCACTCCAGGCCCACCCCATTGGGCTTGAAGCCCTCCTCAAACCCCCAGTTCCTGGTCAAGTTGACTCCGCTGCTGCCCGCCGACCGGGTCAAGAGCAGCAAGGAGGCGACGACGAGCAGAGCGGCCAAGAGCTGGACCGCCCTGAGGGACAGTGGGACGCTCTTCGGCTCTTCCCCCTGCGATCTCATCTCCCTTCCAGTTTATCGGTGCGACGCGCCGAAGTCAATAGTACTTTGGTTCCCTGGACGTAGTCGGATATGCGATACCAGAAGGCTGGTCCTTGAGCCTGCGCTGAGTGTATCGAACGGATATGCTGCACGCGGTGTCGAGAGGGGAGAAGCCATCGCGCCGGTCCGGTCCTAGATTGTGGATTCTAGAGGCGTCAAGAGGGCGGGGCGCTGACCTGGGAGTGCTGTGTCTGGCGCGCGCGCGGCGGGATCGCTAGTCCCAGGTGAAGCGGCGGGTGAAGGGCGGCATACTCCTGACCGCCTCGATGGTCAGCGTGTGGTCTCCGGCGAAGCTATCGAACCAGGCGCTATCGTCCATCTTGGAGGCGAGAAGCCAGGGACAGAAGGCGAAGAGGTAGTCGAGGAGAGGCTGTCCGTTGGAGAGAGTTCCGCTGCGAAACCAGTTGAAGACCTCGACGTGGTAGTCTCGATGGAGTTGGTCGTCAATCCGGGGGAAACGATCGTCATCGGTGGCTCCGTACTTCCACCCGCCCTCCCCAGCGACCATAGGGGGCACGAAGCCGATCTCCTCCCGGAAGATGTCGGCGAAGTAGAGGAACCCCAGCACGGCGTTCGGGTCCTCCTGGTAGGACGGCGGGTGGTTCAGGCCATAGGGGTGGGGGACAAAGAACATGCGACCGAAGATGGGCTCGCCACCGTGGAGCCTGAATTCGTAGAGAGCGTCTCTGAGCCACTGCCCGTCTATGAATTGGAGGCCTACGTAGCCACCGGCGTTGTAGACATCGCGCGCCGCTCGCAGAAGGCTCTGCATGAAGCGGTCCTTGGGGACTGGTGGATCCTCCCACCCTGCCTCCAAGCTGGGCTCGTTATAGATCTGGATGTAGGGCGGCAGGCCCAGGCTCTGGAGGAGCTGGACATCGCGTCCCCAATCGAAGTACTTCTCTTCCGGGTAGAGCATCTTGCGCCAGACCACAGTGATGCCCGCGTCCCTGAACTTTCGCGCCGCCATCTCCAGTTGTATCTCGTCGGCGTAGATGACCAGTGCCCATTTCATCCTCATGCTGACCATGCGAGCGATGTGGTGATCTAGGTGCTCCCCGGTGTGGTATTGCTCCGGGATGAAATGGATGCAGAGGCCGTTGTCACCGGGTGGCCGGGGCCAGTCGCGCAGGTCCATAGCGGGCCAGTCCTCCAGCTCCATCATCCAGATCTCGGTAGGTGTTGGATTGGCAGGGATCGGTGTTGGAGTCCTGCGCCGTCGGGGTTTTCGTGTGCCGGTGGGCTGGGGTGTCGACGTTTGCTCCGAAACGGCGGCTATGTGGGTCGAAGGTGTCGTCGCTGGCGAGGGCGTTGCAGACGGCACTTCCTCGACCGCGGACGGCAGACCGCAGGCGATCAAGGTGAGCACCAGGAGTATGACTATGGGGAAGCGATTCGGAGATGATTGCATCGCGCTATGACTCGGTGCAGATAGAGTACGAATACTGACTCATTGTAGCGGCGAGCGTTGACAAAGTCAAACTTCGTTCTCGTGCCTGGAATCGTGGGCTTGCTCCAGCAAGTCTGTCGGATAGGGAGTGCGGGCGGGCTTACAGACCTAAGCCCCCGCCCACGCGTCGTTCCGGGGAGAGCTAGTGCTGTGAGAGTTGGCTTCGGACTGGAGGGAGGCGGGCAGTCAGTCTCTCTGTTGGGTGCGCGGGTTTCAGAGAGGGCCGCCGCGCAGGATCAATGTTTGTCAACTGGCCTCAGTGAGCAAGTCACGATACCGGTAGTCCCCTCGTTCGCCCAGCAGGTTGATGACCGAGATAGCAGACTGCTGCGCTGTCGCGTCACCAGCCATGGCGTTTTGTAGTATGTCCCAGATTTGCTGCTCAGCGCCGATCAAGTAAATCCTGTCGACGTCGGGCCCGGTGTGCAATGCTGCCTGTCGCGCCAACAGTAGACCCAGCATATCCGCGGCCAGTTTGGGATGATTGTCAGACTGCTTCGCGAGGTAGTCGAGCAATTGGTGGGCGTCGTGTCCCGTAGTCAAGTGCTCTAGGGCGCAACGCAGCAATGGAGCGAGGGCGTTCACTTGCTCAGGAACTGCGTCGACCCACGACGCGAATGCCGATAGCTCCTTGTCCATCTCGTACTCGCCGGGTGCACGGGAGGCGAACTGCGTCCTGGCTTCCCAGTAGGTGCGCAGACGAGTCCATTGCTCGGATGGCACGGCCTCCTCGACCCCGAGCGCGCCACCTAGCGCTCGGGTGAGAACTGCCCTGAGTTCATCCGACGCCTCGTCCAGGAATGCAGACAGCAGCGACTGCCCTGCCTGCACGTCGGCGACACCGAAGGCTGCCTCGTCTGAGGAGGCCTCTAGTTCCTCGTATCCCATTCTGTAGGCGATGGCTATATGTCCGGCCAGGGCATGGTTGGTGCTACGGATTGCCCTCGAGTTCTCGTTGTCGGCCAGAGCCCGGACCGCGCGATAGTATTGCGGCCTGAGCATTTCGTAGAGTTCTCTGTAGACTCGAGGACAGTACAGCATGTAGCCTTCCCACGCCGCCTCCCAGTATCGCTGCTTTTGGGGTTCCCATGGGAAGATCCTGTCGAGATTGCTGACGGTCCAATCACGATCGAGGTGTCGGAAGTTGGGCAGGAACTCCCCGAAGAGCGAGTGCACCGCTGCGGTAGGTTCCACGCTCTTATCCAGCATGCGCGTGAATGCTACCTTAACGCCAGGTTCGAGTCTCCTGGCGTAGCCTTCGTCTGGCCGCGTTGCTTCCTGCTCTGCCTTGTGCATTCGGGCGTAGCGCAGTGCATACTCAAGCAGGGCAGAAGCCGCGACACCACGAGCGCTGTTGATCCTGATGGTGACCCAGTCCATGGCGCTGCCAGCCCGCCGCTCTTCGTCCTCTCGGCTGGGATCCGGATCTTGCACGAGTCGTAGCAGAACGTCACGTATCCCGGACATGATCTCGTCCGCGAGAGGCCTGTCGTCGCCACGCAGCGCCCCTGAGAGGAACCGCGAGATAGCCATTCTCACTCCAACCCAGTCGACGTCATTCCTGGCGATCACAGGCTGTGCCAGGGCCGGGCCATTGCCTGTGAGGGCGAGTGATATGGGTTCGAAGAAGTCGAGAAGCCGTGTCCAGTCCAGACCAACACCTTTCTTCCAAGCCTCATGGAACCCCACCACCAAGTGGTAGACATACGTAGGGTGAATCCCCTCGCCAAGGAAACAGTGAGCAATGTCCAGGTATCCTGCTGGCTTCTCCGTGACAACACCTTGCAGCTCTCGCGCGAGCCCCTCCCTGGAGTGGTCGAAGGCGTCGCCGGTCGGTTCGAATGTCTTCAGATACTCCAGCGTGCCGGCTGGCCCCGTGTCAGCGAGGTCTTCTTTCTTCCGTGGACTGGTCGGCCCTACCCAAGTTGTGCTGCTCCAGATGCGGAACTCAGGGTGTTCGGGCTCGCCGAATTCGTCAGCGAGTGCCTCATACCTCGCGCCCCAATCGGCGGTCAGCCCATTGCGCACTGGCATGAGTTGCTCGAGCTGCCAGCGGCGGATGTGGCGCTTGATGTCCTCCTCGGCTGGCCCCTCTCCGGTCTCGGCCTCCTCCCAGCGACTGAACTCCTCGACGTCGGGGCCCCGTTCGATCCAGTCGAGGTAGTGCAGCTGCGCCTGCTGGGTGAGGCTGCCGAATCGGTCTTGTAACAGGCGGTAGTACTCATGGTGGAGTGTGTCGTCATCGCGGAACCGACTGTCTTGAAGCACACTGGCAGACAGTTCTCGGTACTGCTGACCACCCAGTCGGAGCAGGTGTAGGGCTAGGCGCCGGAAGATCGACAGTTGGTTGGCGAGGTAGCTTTCAAGGATCGACCGGGCCGCCTCGGGCCGGTGAACGACAGCCGACTCGAGGCTATCCCGGAGTCCAACGGTAAGCATGTTCTTCAAGTCGTCTCCGCCCCAGTGCTGGGGATGGTCTTCGATGGCGCGTCGCCACAAGTAAGATCCGTCGCCGCCCGGGAGTTGGCGAGCCTCCAGGTGTATGCACTTTCGCAGCTGTGTCTCCAGTACGTTGGCAACGCCGAGGGGATCCGCCTTGACGAGAGTTGGTAGGTCCTTTTCAAGCAGCTGGCTGAAGTACCATGAGTGTTGGCGCGGCTTGGCCTCGCGCCTGACACGTGTTGGCCCGTCGGGAAGGGTGATTGAAGTCTCTTTGACGTCGGGCTCGGTGAGAGCGGAAAGCAGCCTTAGCGCGGCCTTGAGCTGTCCGCCCTCAGAGAGGAACACCATGAACTCGGCCGCGCGTTTCGGTAGGAGCCCCACATATGGCTTTTCGATCCACTGAACCGCCAGGGGTGCCATGTCCGCTGCCTGGTCTACAGGCATCTTACGTACGGCTTCGAGAAAATCCTCGTGGACCCGGAAGTTCTCTGTGGCGGGGATCTGCATGATGACGCCGAGCACGAGTTGAGGCGCGTCGCTGGCCACTCGGGCCAGGTACCGTGACTCAGGCCACTCTGGAAAACTCACCTGAGCCCCCTGCTCGATCGGCTGCGGGGGGAGCTTGAAGAAGCCGCGCTCACGGAGAGGCAGGATCCACTCAGGGTTCTCCAGGTGGTCGAAGAAGTACCGGTATTGCTCCCGCTTCTTCATGAGGGCGATGGCGCCCTCAACTTGCTGGACGGTTGGCTTGCTCCAGGATTTCATCAAGGCCCTGCACCGCCCCGTAGAATGGAGTGAGCACCGAGAACAGCACACTCTCGAACATACCGAACTTTATTCTGCATTCCTCGAAATCGGCCGGTGTCTTCCCTGGCCCCGGAATGTGAGCACGTTTCACGAACCAGTGGGTCAAGTCCTTCCAGTGGTCGACAATCGGGTCCAGATGGCTATTGGACCCTCCACGCCCGGCGTTGTCTGTCGACCGGATCACGGCCCCCAGCCTCTGTCTTGCAGTGGCGCGAGACCGGCTGTGCTCGGTGATCAATCCATCAATCTTGCGCCACAGTCCAGCCGAGATCTTCAGCGTTGGCGTCTCTGTGACGTCCGGTGTGCCACCGGCCTCCTGGACGAAGCCCGGCCGCCCGGCGACGGAAGCCTGTTCGCTCATCTCGGCGTCCCACAGCGGGGCGATGTCGTCTAGGAGGTTCACATACTCAGCCTTCCCTTTCGCAACTGGCACATCGAGGTAATCTGGCAGTCTGTTGGTGATGTCTCTCACAAGGTGTGCGACCAAGCGCACACCCATTGGGAATGCATCATCAGCCATGAGCAGCAGCGCTGCTCGATACGCGTCGCCTAACTCCGGTCCCAGGTCGCTAAGCTTCTCTAGTATCTGGCGCTGACGCGCTGTCAGAGGGGTCTTAGGCAAACCCGTCGTGCGCTCCGCCGCCGTCCCCTCGAAAGCTGAAGAGCTGTCCGTCCCGCTATCCTCCAACTGGTTGAGGAACACCAGTCCCACTCACCGCATCCAAGGCGTCCCCAGCCTGTCGCTGCGCGACTGCGTGTCGCGGACGACCCTCGATCCTCTCATATGTCACCCCTGCATGTGCTGAGATCAGTCGGCTGTCATACTGAACCAATAGGCATTGTACCACGTGCAGTACGAAAAGGCCAGGACGCCTTGGCTCACGGACCGCCCTTGCCGAGACCCCCCGACTCTTACTGGTCCACTGGATGCACCTTGCGCCGCGGCGCCGTTGTTTCTATAATCTTGCCGTGAACATCTGTGCATGCGCGGCTATGGGTCGCGTCTGACTGCGGCGTCATAGGCAGTGCGTTGTGACTTCTGGTCGACTTTGGGGTTCTAGTAGAGGGGTAGATCGACGGTGCTTCTCATGCAGTACGCGGTGGTGATCATCGTTGGTTACCTCCTGGGAGCGATACCCTTCGGCTACATAGTCGGCCGGCTGAAGGGCATAGACATCCGAGAGTGCGGCAGTGGACGCACCGGAGGGACGAATGTCCTGCGCTCGGCGGGGCGCCTGCCCGCAGCCGTGAGCATCACCGGGGATTTGGCCAAAGGTCTGGTCGCGGTGCTTCTGGCTAGGGCCTTGCTGGGGACCGAGTTGGCGGCCTCGCTGGCTGGGATCGCCGCCGTGGTGGGGCATAACTGGTCCGTCTTCATACGGTTCCGTGGCGGGGCTGGAACCGGCACCTCCATGGGAGGGTACTTCGCGCTGGCCCCTATTCTCACCGTGGTGATCGGGATCTTCAGCGCCATCATCGGCTTCGGGCTACTGCGCTATGCCTCTGTGACTTCGATCCTCATCTGTCTGCTGATGTCCCCTGCGATGTTGATCGGGCTGCTGTTCTTCGACCAGCCTGTGGAGCATCTGGCCTATGCCCTGGCGGTGGGGAGTATCGTCCTCTTCTCGCACCGACCCAATATCCGGCGGCTCTGGCAGGGGAGGGAACGGCGCCTAGGCGAGCCAGCGAAGAGGATGAGGGAAGAGAGGACCTAGTGGCCGAGAGGGAGCGCATCGTGGTGGTGGGTACGGGCGCCTGGGGCACCACGTTGGCCGTGATGTTGGCCCGCCAAGGACACGAGGTCTTTCTCTGGGCGCGCACTCTGGAGGAGGCCGGCAGACTGAGCGCTGCCCGGGAGAACAAGCGCTTCCTGCCTGGTGTCGTCTTCCCCGACACGCTGGAGATCACCGCGTCCCTCGAGGAGGCCCTCAAGTCGTGTCGCATGGTGATGCTGGTGGTCCCTGCAGAGCGCATGAGGGAGAACGTGCAAAGGATCGGCCCTCATCTCCAGAAAGACACCATCATCCTGAGCGGAGCCAAGGGTTTGGAGGAGGAGACCGCTCTCCGCATGTCGGAGGTGATCGCTCAGGAGCTACCATGCAATTTCGAGGACAGTATCTGTGTCTTGTCGGGCCCCAATCTGAGCCGGGAGATAATTGCCGGCTTGCCTGCGGGCACTGTGATCGCCTCCCGAAACGCGGACGTGGGCGAGCTCGCCCAGCGCATGATCATGACCCTCCTCTTTCGCGTCTACACCCACGACGACGTCATCGGCGTGGAGTTGGGCGGCGCCTTGAAGAACATCATCGCTCTGGGAGCAGGGGCGGCAGACCAGTTCGGGTATGGAGACAACGCCAAGGCCATATTCATGACTCGTGGACTGGCCGAGATCACCCGGCTGGGCGTCGCCGCTGGGGCCAACCCCCTCACGTTCTCGGGCCTCGCCGGTGTGGGCGACCTGGTTTGCACCTGCGCCAGCCGACATAGTCGCAACTACTATGTGGGCCAGGAACTGGCCAAGAGACGGAGTCTGGAGGACATTCAGCGCTCCATGAATATGGTGGCCGAAGGCGTGAACACCACAAAGGCGGCACTCAAGCTGGCGCGGCGATACGATGTCGAGATGCCCATCACGGAACAGATCTACCAGGCGCTCTTCGAGAGCAAGGATCCTCGGGACGCTATCAAAGAGATGATGCTGCGGGATCCCAAGCGCGAGTTCGAGGGTCCAGTGGAGGATTGGTTCAAGCGCTTGCGAGTCTGATCAGAATCCTGTAGGATAATGGTATGACGAAACTACAGGAGGCCAGCCATGTCCAAACCGACCCCAGTTACTGATGACAACTTTGAGGAGGAGGTGCTCAAGTCCTCGTTGCCCGTGATTACCGACTTCTGGGCCGATTGGTGCGGCCCGTGCCACGCCATCGCTCCTATCCTGGAGCAGATCGCTGCCGAGCACGACGGGCAGGTCAAAGTCACCAAGCTGGACGTGGACAGCAATCCGGGAACCGCAACCAGATATGGGATTCGTGGCATACCTACGATGATCATTTTCAAGAACGGCGACCCCGTGGAGCCGCTCGTAGGCTGGATGCCCAAGGACCAATTGCTCAAGAAGTTGGAACCTCACTTGGATTGATATCACATCTGTGTTTCGCCGATCAGCCGCCAGGTCATCTCGAGGAGATCTGGCGGCTTTTCGCTCTCCGGGGACACCCTGGCGCGCCATCGGCGTGCGGATCCTGAGCGCCGCCCTGAGCACAATTGATGGGTAGCCGCTGGACGAAGTGAAGCAGCGCATTGAAGGGGCATAGATTCCAGTTCAGAACGCTGGTTCTAGGCAGCGGTGTCCCGAGTGCTATGTTCTCCGCTTCTCCTGGGTGTTGGAGATAACCCAACTCGCTCGTGCGTCAGTGGGGCTTTCAGGCGGGCCGTACTCACGTGTGTGTAGTCAGAGGGTTGGCGGTCTGAGCGAGGAAACGAAATCTCCGAGCGGCCCTGTGCGATTGCGCGAGGGGTCGCGCCGGAATAGACTCCTGCGCCAGGGTCAGTAGGACCCTTCAGGACTCCAATTGTCCGTGATGCAACGGGTCTTGTGATTCAATTGTACGCTGAAGAGGCGCGTATGCACACCTTCTCTTCTCTCTACTTGACAAGCTGAATGGAACATGTTATAGTATACGTGTATGCGTACATATGTAGCACTGATAGAGCGCTTTGTGGGTCTTTCTTCTATGTTCTGGCCAGGGTGTGAGTGATGGAGAAAGGTCTTCAGCAGGAAATCGATCAGCTTCACGCCGAGATCTGTCATTGCCTCGCGGAACCGACACGGATCGCGATCCTGTACGCACTGAGCGAGGGGAAGAAGAACGTGCGGGAACTGATGGAGGAGTTGGACATAGGTCGGGCGACGGCGTCGAGACATCTGAAGGTACTGCGGGATAGATCTATGGTGATTGGCGCGCGTGATGGGGTCAGTATCTATTATACGCTGGCCGATGCCCGGGTCGTCGAAGCACTGGATTTGCTACGTGACGTGTTGGCTCGGATTCTGGCTCAGCGCAAGGCGCTGGTCGAGGCGCTGGAATAGCGGTTGAAGGAGTGTGAGCTGCCCTGGTGGGTTGCGGTGAACACAGAACCATCAAGAGGAGGGTTAGAAAGTGAGTGCTGAGTTGAAGGTGGACAAGACGGTGGACTACAAAGGGCTATTCTGTCCCATGCCCATCGTCAAGGTGTCCAAGGACATCAAGGAGATAGAGGTCGGCCAGGTGCTGGAGATGCTGGCCGACGATCCTGGCTCGAAGCCTGACATGGAGGCTTGGGTCAAGCAGACTGGCCACGAGATCGTGGACACGCAGGAAGAGGGCGGCGTGTTCAAGTTCTACGTGCGCCGCAACAAGTGAGATAGGGAGGTTCGACGATGGCTGACGAGAAAAGGAGGAGACTGGCCTTGGTCGCTTCCAAAGGTTCGCTGGACGAGGCCTATTCACCTCTGATATTGGCCACCACTGCGGCCGCAATGGACTGGGAAGTGGGCATCTTCTTCACCTTCTACGGGTTTGACATCATCAACAAGAAGAGGATGAATGCCTTGAAGGTGGCGCCGATAGGCAATCCGGCTTTTCCGGAACCCATCCCTGCGGTGCCGGTGAAGGTTCCCAACATCATCGGTACTATTCCGGGTATGACCCACGTAGCCACGGCCTTCATGAAGAGCTGGATGGGCAGGGCCAACCTACCCAGTATCCCTGAGTTCGTGGAGATGGCTCAGGACATGGGTGTTCGTCTGTTCGCCTGTGCGATGACCCTGGGCGTGATGGGAGTGGACCAGGAGGATCTCGTTGAGGGAGCGGAGTTGGTAGGGGCCACAACATTCCTCGACTTCGCTGCCGACGCGGACGTGAGCCTCTACATCTAGGGGTCTGTTGCGGGGACAGGCTCTCTGAGTGACAGAACGAGGCTTGGTTGCGATGCTCCCCAAGCGGCCTTGGCTGCAAGAAGTTCGACTGTGTCTTGAAGGACACGGAAGGCTGGCCGACTGCTTGTCGCGGTAGTCCTCGACGGAGTGAGTTGGAGGTCGACGGCCTGTGCCGCCCGGCACACCTAGTTTGCATAGAAAGGATGTGGCATATGAGTGAAGAAGAAGTCAAGACCATAATGTACGTGCAGACCCACGGCGTGGATGAGCCAAGCAAGAGCGCCACGCCCTTCTTTCTGGCCGCCGCTGCCGCCGCCATGGACATCGAGGCCAGCATCTATTTCACGATGAACGGTGCTACGTTGCTGAAGAAAGGCGTGGCCGAGGAACTGACCATCAAGCGCGGTGAAGGAGGGCAGAGTCTGCGGTTCTTCATGGACCAATCGATGGACTTAGGCGTCAACTTCTACGTATGCCAGCCGAGTCTTGACCTGCACGGCCTGGCCATGAACGACTTGATCGATGGCGTGCAGATGATCGGCGGCGCGGCGTTCAACGGCATGGCTCTTGAAGCTGATGCTGTCATATCCTTCTGATCGGTAGACGCCACAGTGCACATCCGCAAAAAGGGAGGCTGCCAGTGTGCTCTGAAGGAGCGAGTCCCCCTTTGTCGTGAGGGGTTCGGTAGTAGATGAGCTACTGGTTCAGTTCGTTCGTCTCCAACATATTGCCTTTCATCACCGCGGGCGTCTTCTTCGGCGGATTGGCCTATCGGGTCTATCGCTGGTGGCGCAGTCCACGGGCCTCGGTTTCATTGGTGGTGCCGCCTGAGCCGCGCAGTGTTGGACGTACCTTGGGCGAGATCGTGACCGAAATCGTCACCTTCCGTCGCGTCTTCAAGGGGTCTAGAGCCCTGTGGGTCGTGAGCTGGCTCTTTCACCTTTCGATATTTGTCTTCGTAGTGGGCCACTTCCGGCTGTTCATGGATTTCAGTTGGCTCTGGAACCTCCTTCGTCTGACGCCAGAGCAGGTTGACCTGTCGGCCCTCGTGGGCGGCGGGGCGTCTGGGATGGTGTTCATGCTTGGTCTCCTAGCCCTGTTCGTGCGGAGACTACGCATGCCTGTGAGGAGCATCTCCGTCCCCAGCGATTACTTCCTGCTTCTGTTGCTTCTGGCCATCGCCTTCTCGGGCAATTACATGCGCTTCTTGATGCATGTAGACGTGGCAGAGTATCGCGCTTTCTTCACCAATCTCTTCCAATTGAGGTTTGGTGCGCCGGTGAACAATGTGATGTTCACACTGCACTTCTTTCTAGTACAGTTGTTTCTGATATACTTCCCCTTCAGCAAACTGGTCCACATCATCGGGGGCGCGTTGACCCTGAAGTGGGCGTACAGGTAGGCCGTGAGAGGACAGGTGTTGACAAGAGGTCGGGAGTTGTGAGTACGGAGACTGACACCAGGACGGAAGATCTGGTGAAGTTGTTCGAAGAGAAGGTCAAGGGACCGATTGAGACGTATCTTGACGTCTGCGTACATTGCGGACTATGTGCCGATGCGTGTCATGCCTACGTCGGCACTGGCGACGTGGACCAGATTCCTTCCGCCAGAGCTCAGGAGTTGGAGAAGGTCTACAAGCGGTACTTCACCAGGCTGGGCAGGGTGGCGCCCTGGCTGGTGGGCGCGGAGGATCTGGACGAAGAGGTTCTGGATCGCCTCCAGAAGATGGCCTATCAATGCACGCTTTGCCGGCGCTGTGCCCTATACTGTCCTTTTGGTATCGACAACGCCTTGATGGTGGCCGCCATCAGAGCCCTGCTGGCCGACGGCGGCATGGTTCCCGCAGCCTTGTGGGAACACACCGACACCGCCTATGTGACGGGCAACACTCTGGGCATTAGCGACGAGGTATTCCTCGACAGGATCGAGTGGTTCGAGGAGGAACTCCGGGACGAAGTGGATGACGACGAAGCGACGATCCCCCTAGACAGGGAAGGTGCGAGGATCCTCTTTGTTCCCACGCCGATTCAGATCATGAGGTTCCCCAGCGTCATCATCTCGACGGCGAAGATCTTCTACGCTGTGGGGGAAGACTGGACGATGAGTACCAGGAGGTTCGACGGCACCAATTTCGGTCTCTTCTCCGGAGAGGAGGAAAAGAGAGACGAAATGGCGCAGCGGCTGGTGGATGAGGTGGAAAGGCTGGGGGCCAGGGTGCTGGTGGTCAGCGAATGCGGGCACTCCTACTGGGTCATGAAGGTGGCGGCAGAGAGCTGGTTGGGCAAGCCACTCTCTTTCGAGGTCAAGAACATCGTGGAGGTCATTGCGGAGTACATCTCCGAGGGTCGCCTGAACCTGGACCCCAGCGTGAATAAGGACGTGGTGACGTATCACGACCCGTGCAACCTCTCGCGCAAGGGGGGGCTGATCGAGGAGCCGCGTGTCTGCCTGGAGGCGGCGACGGAGAGCTTCGTGGAGATGACTCCCAGCGGTGAACACGCCTGGTGTTGCGGAGGTGGTGGCGGAGTGATCACCATCCCCGAGTATGATGAGGTTCGCCTGGCTTCAGGGCAGCCAAAGGCCGATCAGATTCGAGAGAGCGGTGCTGAGGTGGTGGCCACAGCGTGCGACAACTGCAAGTTGCAGCTCATTGAACTGGCAGAGCACAATGGTCTGGACGTTTCCGTAGTGGGCGTGGTGGATCTGGTCGCCCAGGCGTTGATCCTGGACGAAGACAAGAAATGAGGGAGGGACTATGACGGAAGTCAGCGGCTGCAATATCCCGGAAGATCTGTACTACCTGGCCGGTGACAAGTTGGTCTGGGCTCGCTTCGAGGAGGATGGCACTGTCACGGTTGGGGTCCCTGACCCGGGCCAGGCCGTGGCCGGAAAGGTGGTGGCCGTCACCCCCAAGAAAGTGGGGCGCAACGTCGCGCGCGGGAAGAGCGTAGGTACATTGGAGAGCGGCAAGTGGGTCGGACCCGTGCCGGCGCCTGTTTCCGGCGAGATCATAACCATCAACGAGTCTGTCAAAGACAATCCTTCGCTGGTCAACGAGGATCCCTACGGGGAAGCGTGGGTTGTCAAACTCCAGCCCTCCAACTTGGAGGAGGACAAGGCGGAACTGGTGACAGGGCAGAAGGCGATCGAAACCTTCCAGCGGCTGATGGAGGAGAAAAACATCTCCTGCGAGTAACCCGGGCCAGACGCTACCGGTCCGTCGCAGAGAGGCTGTAGCGCTGCCATTCTCAGCCGAAGCTCGGCGACGGCGAAGAAGTTCTGCCCTTCGACTCCGTTCACGACAAGCTTTGCCCATTGGCTGCACTCAGGGTTAGCTCAGGACAGACTCCGGTGGATAGGCTATCACGTGGCGTCTGATCATTCTCGAGGAACGCATCGCCGAACTAGCGCGCAAGCGGTCCTGTTGTTGTGATCTCACTAGGTGATGCGTTTCAGGGGCTGACTATGATCTCCAGCCCCGGCCGGGCGAGAGGGTATGGGGATGATGTGTCTCAACTCTGGGCTGAGACCTCGAATGGAGCTGCAGATCAGATCGCGGGAGGCTGCAAGGAGTTGCGAACCCTGGCGCGGGAATGGATCCCCGCGCTGAAACCACCACAATTCCGGCAGATCGCAATCAAGTGGATGCTCCTGCCTCAAGGCACTAAGCCGTGTGGGGCGTCGCCACGGGCCCTGCGGTGCCTCAAGTGACGCAGCAAGCATCGTTGGACTTCTTCGCCAGGCGCCCAACCCCGGACTTTGCCAGTGACAGCGGAGCATGGTATACTGGCTGCCTGGAGCAGACTACACTAGTGAGACTCAGAGACTGAGGTAGGAGAAAGCCCGAACGGTGAAACAGGCGAAGGTAGCACTGGTCCTCGCTGCGTTGCTATTCGTGGCTCTTGTCTTAGGGGTTGACGCTCAGGACCCATGCGAGGACCCGAACAACCTGACATTGAACTGCCAGTTCGACACCTTCGAATCAGTCGAGCCCTACGGGGCGGTTGCCACCGGCTGGACTCCCTTCGTGGAGTTCGCCGTGGAGACTCCGGCCTTCAATAGCGCAGGTGAGACACCTCTGGCACCGGCACAGGAGATATTCTCCGCCTGGTTGCCTTACACGGCAGGCATATATCAGCAGGTGGGGGTCACGCCCGGCGACGGTTATGTGGCGGCCATAGGCTGGGCGCCATACGCCTCCTACGATGATCAAGGGAGAAGGAACTCCGGTCTCTTCATCGGGCGCAAAGTGGGCATGGACCCTCTGGGAGGCACCGACCCGACGTCGCCCGACATCCTCTGGAGTCCTGAGGTCTGGGACGAACTAGGAGGCGTCTTTCCAGAGTTGGAGGTGTCGGCCGTGGCCCAGAGTCCGGTAATCACTGTCTTCGTGAGGGCCCATAACCCCCAATCTCACGGCAACGACAAGGTCTGGTTCGACGCCGTGACCCTGATGCCCGATCCGAAGCAGCCCGCCTCTACCCCCACGCCTGAACCACCCAGCCCCACACCGACCTCACCACCCCCGACGGCTACAGCGACATCTGTGCCACCCACGGAGATCCCTATGCCAACTGCGACCCCAATGCCCACAGCATCCGACACCCCTACGCCCACGCCGACAGCCACCTCGGCACCCACGGCCACGATGGCGACGATTGACGCTGCTGTGCCCAATGTGGCCCCAGAGCCCTCCTCCACTTCGGCATCGCCCATGGCCACCACGAGCGCAGCAGTTGAGTCCAGCTCAGCGAGATGGATTTCGAGCCTGCTGCTGACCCTGGCGGTGGTTTCCTTCGCTGGCGCAGGAGTACTCGGCGTCGTGTTGGTGGTGCTGAGGCGTCTCTAGCTCGTCACATAGATGGGATTGGTGAACACCCAGCC
>JAUWLF010000028.1 GCA_030613785.1 Chloroflexota bacterium
CCCGCACGCAAACTGAGAGAAGGGGTGAGGAACCATCGAAGGTCCCTCACCACAGGAGTTGGGTCTGATCTCCAACACGTTCGACTTCATCGTTCCGCAACCCTGCTGTTGTGCGACGGGTAAGCGGTCCAGCTTCGTGACAGCGAGACGGTGCCAGCATTCTCTGCTCTCATCGCCCCAGTGACCTTCTGCCTCCTGCTTGTCCTCTTCCACACCACAACGACCAGGAGAAGATGTGCGACATAGCTCAAGACCTCGAGTAGCGAAGGGTCCACACATACCCTTGATGTGATTCAGTCCAAAGCGTAAGCTGCCTACTACGCGAGCCACGGGGGCACGGGATCCGCTGTCGTTGAGTGTTGACCTACGCTTTCAGCTCCACTACCTCGAACAACGTTGCGGTCGGCGGCGCCTTGGCGATGCCCTCCAGGGCGCTCTGTAGCTGGGGGAATGCGACTTGGAAGTGCGCCTCCGCGTCCCCTTTCGATTCCCATAGAACCAAGGCTCCGTACTGGCCGGTCGTGTCATCTCCAAGGAACGTTACGCCTTTGAATCCCTTCGCGGCTCTCATGCCGGCAGGGAACCGCCCCATCACTTTCTCCGCTGTCAGCCGCATCCCTGAGCCCAGGGTGAACAAGACTAAACGTGCATACATGATTGTTTCTCCTTTCACTTATCTGAGATTCTGGCATCCCGTGCGATGCCCGTGGGCCGCGCAATTCCGAAAGAATGAGATACTGTGCATAAGTCCGTGTCCATGATAGGACCCATACGTGCCAATCAGCACTATGCCCTGCGTTCTCGGCCAAGCCGTCGCATCGGAGCCAACGAGATGATCGCGATCAGCCATAGCAACGCGCCCATGATGAAGGCGGTCGTCATGCCTAGTGCGTGGCATTCCGTACGCCCGCGAAACGGATGATCGCCCCCACCCAGACCGTGGCCTTGAAGAGAGATATGCGCGATCCCAAAGAATCAGGCGGAGCCATATCGGTTACCAGCGCTGCTCCAACGGCGAGGCTGGAATTCACGGCCTCCGCTCGCCCCTCCCAGTCAAAGACCTCGCGAGCACGGAAGTTGATGCTCTGCCCTGGTGAAGTCTGCTTACCCGCTCACCACCTAGTCGGCGTCCACCGTCAAATCGGCGAAATCCTTGGGTGTCATGAACCTGGCATTCTTGGCCTGCAAATCTTCGTCTGTGACCCCACCGGCCTTACGGTAGCCCTCTCAGACGTACATGGGCGCGCCGTGGTCGATGATCTCGGCTAGCAGGTCCTTGAGCGCTGGCCACCCCACCCCCTTGATCTGCTCAACGATCTAGTTCTTCATCAGGCAGGTGGCCTACCCGACCAGTGCAATCTGCGGTCGGTGGCCGCCTTCCACCGCACCCAGCGCGGACACAAGAGCGTGCGTGACCCAGGTGAGGTCATCGGAGCCACAGGTGCTGGTCTGGAGAACAGTTGCCAGAGGATATCTCCTCAGTCTTCGATGTTGTAGAACTCGCGGCCACCCGATTCGACCAGTGGCACCATGCGGGCGAACCAGTCACCGAACTCGCCCTGAGCGAAGACTTCGGCGCTGCGCCGCTCCCACTCCGCGAGGCTGTCCACCTCCGTCTCAGTGACGACGGTGAAGAAAGACCCGCTGGCATCAGTCAGGATGCGATCGCCGCTGGCCAACGGGCCCAATACCTCGCGGGCCTCCTTGAAGAGTGCCACCAGCTCGCCTCCCTTACCGTACTTTGCTTGAAATACGCTACGTACTAGTACCATTGTCCACTTTTCCCCTTTCCATATTTGTTTGCGTCTTGGTGCCGTCTAACGTGATCCGGTCTTGCGCACCGACCGAACGCCATTTGCGCGGGCCGGTGACGCGAACCTCAAACCCCGTGTTAACCTAGTCGAAGAGCAAGCGACCAAAGGGAGCTTGGAGCCCGCCCACCTCCGCATCCAACTGGTCCCAGCATCATTGACTGGGTTTGTTGTGCGTTGACCTATCCCTGCCTGATTTTGCTGGCCAGTTGCTTCCCGATCTCGACGATTCTCTCCTCGTCATCAGCCGTAGGGGGACCATGCACCTCAAGCGCGTCGACGACCTCGATCTTTGTCGGGCCCAGGATTTCGCCCGCCTGCTTGAGGGCGCCTCCGCCCCAGCCGTAAGAGCTGAGCACGACCCCATACTTCAGGGGCGGGCGCAAGGCTTTCACCAGATGCGCCGCATAGATAGCCTGAGGATGCATTCCGCCCAAGACCGTCGGCGTGCCCAGGACGATGGCCCTCGAATCCACTAGATCTTTGGCTATGTCCCCCAGGTCTGCATTGACCAAGTTGTACAGCGCAACCTCGATACCCTCTCCTAGCAACGTTTCAGCCATGGTCTTGATCATCGCTTCCGTGGAGTTCCACATCGTCACGTAGACCAGGATGACTTTCTCCCTCGTCTCTCCGGCGGTCCATTTGCCGTAGGCTTCGAGGATCCTCTCAGGGTTCCTGTGAATAGGGCCGTGGCTCGGGGCGATGATCTCGATTTCCAGACCCGCTATCTTGTCAAGAGCCTTCTTGCCCATCTTGTTGAAGGGCATCATTATCTCCCCATAGTACCTCTTCGCAAAGGGGATCAGCTCCTCGACTTCGTCATCGTAGAACCCCGCTGCCGTGTGAGACCCGAAGAAATCGCACGGGAACAGCACTTTGCTCTCCACCAGGTACGTGAACATGGTCTCGGGCCAGTGAAGCCAGGGAGCGTCGATGAACTTCAAGGTCTTGCCACCCAGATCGATGGTGTCCCCATCTGCAACGATGCGGATTCTCTCTTCGGGTACCCCGGAGTACACCTGCGCCATCTTTGCGCCCTTTTTCGTTGTAACCAACTTGGCCCCTTCGGTGACGTTCAGCACAAAGGGGATGGCACTGGCATGATCTGGCTCCGCGTGATTCATCACCAGGTAGTCCACATCGTCGAGATTGGCCACCTGATCGACTTTGCCGGCCAGTTCCTGCTCGAAGCCGGGATTCACCGTATCGATCAGCGCAGTCTTCTCCTTTCCCACCACAAGGTAGGCGTTGTACGTTGTTCCCTGGGGAAGAGGGATCAGCGCATCGAACATCCTGCGGTTCCAATCCTTCACCCCCACCCAGAATACGTTGTCCGCTATCTCAGGCACGTTATACCTTTTCACTTTCGTTACCTCCCATTCTGTTGCTCATTATGTCAACTAGTTGCGTACACGGGGGTCTGGTCAGCCTCACGTCTGGCGCATCAGCGCCACTTTCTCCGCACATCCCTCGAAGAAGTATCCAGAGCCCCCTTCTCCCACAAGTCTCACCATCTCGTCTCCGTCATTGATGGTGATACCGCCGAGCACAGTGGCTCCCCGGGCGAACAAGGGGTCAGGGTACATGCTGGCCGTGGGCCCAGCCACGATCACCTCGCGGGCGGAAGTGCAAAGGCCCAACAGATGGTCCAGCGAGCGGTGGACGATGGCCGACCCGGAGATGACGACTACATCCGCCTGCGACAGGACCTCTGGGGCCTCTTCTGCCGGCCTGTAGAAAGGCATCTCGTCGGCCTTGAGTGCCTGAGGGTTCTTCTCCAGCACCCACAAGCGCGCCACCTGTCCTTTGAGTTTTTTGATGAAAGGCACGAAGGCCCCCACCAGGGCAACCTCGTCATCCGGACCAATGTGCGCCACATCCAGGGCGTCAGCGCCCTTGAGGACACGATAACCATCCAAATTGTGCTCCTCCAGCGCCAGAGCGGAGAGTGCATTGAGGGTGGCTATGCCCAGGGATACCTTCAGTGGACTGTCCGTCAACGCATAGCCCAGGAGTTCCCATGCGCTCTCGCCGGCCAATCTGCCAGCAGCCGGCATGCGGCCGGCGGAACGGGGACAGCACACCGCCTCCGGAATCTCACGCACAGGCGTGAACGCGACGCCGGTGTGGCCGGTCTCCAGCTTCACAGCAGTGTAGAAGACTCCGAGCACCGCCTTATCCGCCTTCAAGTCCCGCCTGCCAAGTCTCGCTTCCACCGCCTCGATCAGTTCCTCAATAAGGCCTGTACCATGTTCATCGTTCATCTCGCTCACCCTATCTCATCCCTGGTGTTCATGGCCTTGCTCCTTCCTGTGCGAGATCTCGCTCCCCTCACAGTAGGGCACAGTCGCCTCCCTCGTGTCGCCCTCAAAACAGATAATGCCACAACAGATCGAGCCGGCCATGCAGAACCAGCCGCTTGCCCGAATACCGCATTACGTCCCGAATCTTTTCGCGGTACGCGGGCTTGTAGCAGTGGATCTCACAGTGCTTGCACGCCGGCTTGGGATCCAGGGGGCACCGTTGCAGCCGCTGGATCGCGTAGGATAGCAGATCCTGGCAATCAGCGCACAACTCGCCATTGCGCATCTTGTCTTTGCCCCGACAGTAGATGTGCACGAACTCCTCCAAGATGTCCTGCTCCTTCTGGTTCTGGTCCACAGTTAGGTCTTTCTCACATGTCCGGCGAGCGTGCGCCCGTGATCCAGATTTTCCGCCAGCTTCGCCAAGTGCTGAGTAACGGCTACCGGCCTGATCGCGTCGAGTCATCCAGACCACGAGAACGTCTGCTTCCTTCGGTGGATAGTCGGTTCAGCCCTTCAACTCCTCGTTTATCTCATCCGCCTGCGAATGCTCTTGGACGATGACCTCCACTTCGTTGATCCCTTCCACTTCAAGCGCCTTCTCTCTGATCTCCCGTCCGATATGTAGGGCAAAGGGCTTGGGGCAAAAGGGGACCGTGAGATGATAGCGCACTCGAGCCTTGTCGTCCTCCACCACAACCTCGTCCACCAGCTCTCGCTCCATGATGGACTTGCCAAACTCGGGGTCACGGACCTCTTTGAGCTGCTCCCTTACTTTCTGCCGCTTGTCTTCCATGTCATCTACCTCCCAGAATCACACCGGGTCGAGCGTCTCCCGATCATCGCGCAGAAGGAGCGCAAAGGCAGCATTACTCCCTTCCTGAGCACGATGCGGGAGACACCCACCGTATTGTCCGCCCTACTCCAGCTTCTCTCGCACGCAAGCAGCGAAGTAGTCGATTTGATTGCCAATTTGCACCGCGGCCAAGGGCTCGATGACCAGCGACATCGGTCCCAGTCCTGTCATCTCCAGCGTCAACTCGACCTCGGTCTCCTGCTCGTTACTCTCTTTGAGGGCGACCTGGCCTCTGGTTTCGAGATGGCTGCCCTGGCCGTGCCACGTTATCTCGCCAGCGGGCTGGGCGTCAAACTCCAGGTCGAGGGACGAGGTACTGGTGATGGTGGACATGGGACTCTTCATCACCCAGTGCAAGCCGTTGTCGTTTTCCGTCTCCTTCACGAAGGACAGGCAGCTTCCCACCGCTGTCGGATCGGAGAGGATCCGGTAGACCTCATCCTTTGGTTTCTCGATCGTGAAGCTCTCTGTGCCTTTGGCCATAGTCACTACTCTCCAAACTCAGACTACAATGATCTCGTCGCGAGGTGAGCGAGTCAGATAGACGGGGCCTTCCTCTTCAAGGAGCACCGTGTCTTCCACTCGCACGCCGCCGATCCCTGGCACCGAAAGATTGGGATGGCCGAAAGCCAGCGTCATGCCAGACTCCAAGGGGACCAGTACGTCCTCTGGAAAAATGGTAGGGAAAGGCATCTCCTCAAAAGCAAGCCCAATGCCATGAATGAAGCCCCGGATGAAGTGCTCCTCATATCCATCATCCTTCAGCACTTCCTCTATCTGGGCCTCGATCTTGTGGATGGGTACTCCGGGCCCCGCCACCTCCAATGCCCTTCGCTGCATCTCTCGATAGAGCCCATAGAGCCGCCGCGCCTCCTCGGAGGGTTCGCCGACGGAAAACGTGCGACAGATATCGGCGCAATACCCCATGTAGACAGGTCCGATATCCACGATGATCAGATCACCCTTGTCGATGGGCTTTCGGGTAGCCATGCCGTGCAACCAGAGCGACCGGTATCCGGAATTGACGAACATAGGAAAGGCCAATCTATCTACCCCGTTCTTGCGCAAGACGTACTCCACCTCAGTGGCGACCTCCAACTCCGTCATCCCAGGCCGAATGACCTCCCTGGCGGTCTGAATGCCCAGGTCGGCCAACTCGGCCGCTCGTTGGATGCGCTCGACCTCCTCGGGCTCCTTGATCGACCGCAGCGGCGCGACCAGCGGTTTCGCATCCACGACCTCGACTAGAGGATTGGCCGTCTTGAACCTCTCCACAAGGAAGTGAGGGGTGGCGAACTCCATCTCCAGCGCCATTTTGGGCTTGTCCACGCCTAGTTCCTTGAGGAAACCGATGATCCCCAGCATCATTTCATGCAACCCGCGATAGCCGCGGATGTCGGTGATCCAGGTCTGTCTCTTTGCCTCCTCTATCTCAGCGGCGAAGACAAACAGCATCGGATCTCCCTCGCGAGGGATCAGAACCCGGGGCTGCCTCCTCACATCGCCGGTGAAGTAGTAGTAGTCCTCCCCACTCAGAACGAGGAAGGCGTCCACTCCCTCTTCGACCATCCTCTCCTGGACGCGCTTGGTGCGGTTCTGGAAAATCTCGTACATGGTTACCCCTTTCTGGCCACGACGATCAAGTCCCCACTGGTATCCTGCTGGTAAGGATTGTGATCGTAGTCTCCGTAGAAGTCAACGTTCGGAAAGCCCGACTGCTCCAGCAACCGATTCAAGTCCTCGCTGAAGATCGGGCGTAGCTCAGTGGCCTCCGCAGCGTAGTTCCATATCTCGCCGTTCCTGTGAAGAATAACCATATTGAACGTCAGTGTCTCCTGGTGGAAATCCACGAAGCGGAAGAAGAGCCATTCCTCTTGGCCCTGCCGGTGGGTCTGCAAAGGCATGAACCGTTCACGACGCGGCCACACGCGATCGTAGTTCAGGTTCTGAATGATGAGCAAGCCTTCAGGGACCAGCACTCCGGCCATGTCCGCCAAAGCACCTCGAAGCGCATCCTCACTGAGCACGCTGGGTAGCGAATTCCCCAGGCAGAGCGCTGCGTCGTAGCGCTTCTCCACTGCCCCGCACAACTCTCCAAAACCAGCCTGTAGGAACGTGACAGCTAACCCCGCGGTCTCGGCGTTGTGGCGTGCCTCGGCGACCATCCCCTCGCTCACGTCGCTTCCCGTGACCTCAAACCCTCGTTCTGCGAGAGCGATGGCGTGATGTCCCGTACCGCAGGCCACGTCCAGCACCCGCTGCGCTCCTCGTTCCGCAAGGAAACCCTCCAGGAAGGGCATCTCTCGGGCCAGGCGGCCTTCCCAGTCCACAAAACGGTCGTAATCAGCACTGAACGTATCCCACAGAGGGACCTCGCTCACGACGCATTCTCCTCAACGGAGCTGTCCTTCTTGAGGCGCTCATACTTCTCAGTGCCGATGCACTGCTCAGCGAAGGAGCACCAGTCGATACAAGACGGACCAAGTTCCCGGCTGACGCGCGCCCCACACTGAGAGCAGCGAGCGGTCACTTCATCGGACCAGATCTCCACCTCCGCTGCGCACTCCGGACACTCTATGTCCTCAGGCCTCACTTCTCTGAAGGTTACCGCTCCCGGACAGCCTCTGAATAGGGACATCATCTTCCTCCTTCTATCCGTGAATCAGGACAGGCAGGCACCCCGTACAGACCCAGAGGCTCTGCCCCTGCCTGCGACAAGGCAGCAGCGTCGATTCCTCCTCCGTTCCCCCACACTGAAAACAGGTCTGGACCATGTACCCAGGAGCCTGCTCACTCTGTCGTTCCTCAACAGCAGCCTCGTTGAAAGCCACCGCCTCCCTCTCCTCAATGCTCAGCGCTCCCGTGGGACAGACGCCCAGGCAGAACCCAGCGCCATCGCACAACTCCTCCTTCAGGACTTTCGCCTTGCCGTCCACCATCTCTATCGCACCCTCGGCGCAAGGCATGACGCACAGCCCACAACCGTTGCACAACTCCTCGTCGATCTTGACTATCTGACGCGTTACCATCCTAACCCCCTTACGAATCTTCGTTGTCTAACAGGACTATCTCGAAGGCACGGGCTATGGCTCCATACGGGCACAACTCCTCACAGTCCCCACAGTACTGGCAGTCCTCAGCGTGCGCCATGACCGCGTGTCCATTCTCCAGCGTCAGAGCCCCTACAGGACAGACGGCCACGCAATCGCCACACCCCATGCACAGCTCCCGGTCTATCTCTGGCGCCATTGTGTCCCCTGGACTCATCATGCCTCCCAAAACAAAAACGATCAACCTCCCGACATCCTCAGTATACGGGATGGTTGACCGCCTGTCTGTGACAAAAGTCTCATCTTCGCATTGGATTCTACATCATCGCCTCTTCTTCCAATCCCTCCCAATCCAGAATGATGAGCCATTGGCGATCCATGCGAAGGAGACCTCCGTCCTCGGACCTATGCAGTAATCGCGGAAGGAATCGACCGCGCTCGCATACTGATTGGCTGCGCCTGTACCATACGTGGGAGGCCCAGGTGACTGACCTGGGAGCATGAATTCGACCAGAGATTGACTGTTCAGTCCTCTATGATCACGTATCTGTTTATGAGTTCTTCTGCTACTGGTGCCACTTCCAGCCAGAAGCGCTTGTTCTCGGGATCCCCGGGGGCGAAGAGATGGTCGTACTTGACCCGGTCATCTCCTCGCGGCCCGCGCTCAGCGGCGCGGATCGCAAACTCATGTAACTGGCGCGCACTGGTTAACTTGGAGGCTAGCGCAATGTAATAGAGGCCGAGCTTTTCCACCGCTCGTATATCTCGCCCAGTGTCATTCCCCGCCCGCATGAATTGGCTGAGAACCACCAGGACCCGATCTCCAAAGCTCATCTGGGGAATCACAATCTGGTTCTCTACGGGGATCCGGCTAAGGAGATCGCTCCCCTTGGGACGGGATGCGAGCCGCTGCTTCATCCCGTCCAGGCTGAATCCAGAGCTGCCCGCCAGGACGAACACGACCCGCCCAGTTCCTTCGACAGCCGAGTCTAGATAAGGCAAGAGCACCTCGTAGGGCCATGTCTCATCAGGCTTGGCATCTATCTCGTCGACCAAAGCGAGGGATGGTCTTGTGTTCTGAGCCAATTCGGAAAGCCCGGAACGATACTCCTGCTCGCTGAGTTTGGCGAGGTTGAGTTCAACATAGCGACAGGTTCTTGAGAGCGATTCAGCAATCTGCTGTGCGAAATAGGTCTTACCGCTGCCAGGTGCCGCCCAGATAAGGTAGTTCTCCCTTCTGTGGCTCTGCTCTTCAATCCCAGCTACAATTCTCTGCCGCGCGTCCTTCAATGCGTTCAGCACGGTTTCCTCATATCGTGTGTACTTGCCGACGACTTGATACCGTGACAACTTGACCACGTCCAGATCAGCGATAAAGGGATACTGCCAGAGGGGGCTAGCCTTTCCTACCTCCTTCAGAGCAGCGTGGTACTCGGTGAGGTAGTCCTCCGCCTTTTCGAGGCAATCCGGGTCAAGACGATTTCTAAACAGGCGACTACTGAAGACCTTAGCCCAATCTGCCACCAACATGACATAGTCTTCCGCCGCGCGATGATAGAGTGACCATCTGTTGACATGCTCTTCCGACCGGAAGAGATTCATGCGGCTTCAATTGAACGCGGCAGAGCCTTCCCTCCAATACGCAAAGGGGGAGATCATGTAGCCGACGGCCGTCGGCGGATCTACTTCCAAGATCTTGTCATCCTTCATGCGGATGAAGATCGGCTGCCCACAATCCAGGCAATGGGTCTGAATGCCGACCTCTTTGCCAGGGAGAAGCCAGCGCACGGCCAGCGCCTCCATGCCTCACAGAGCGTACCACTTCTGCTGGCCATCCACCGACACCAGATGGTGAGTGGGGATATTCGAAAAAGGCCCCCACACCTCTATGTAGTCCGTGTCATGGCTCAACCAGCAGGTGGCGGCAGGCGCTGCTTCGGCCGCCTCTCGCTGCAGCTCCCTGGCCTCGTCGGGCCGCAACCCCATAATCTGAGCCAGCTCCGTGTAGTGCGGTGCACGTCCTGTCTGTACAAAGTGCTCCAGAATGGTGGTGTAGGCGCGCTGCACCAACTTCGCTTCGGTCATGTCAAGCCTTCCTTTCACTAGTGCTGGATAGCCAGACTGCGCAACTCGTAGGCTGCGCCGAGGACCCACGCACGATATCCAAGGATAGTTTGAGTCCAGCTGCCTTTGCATGGGACCGCAACGTCAAAGTGCGGCATGGGCATGAGGCGCGATGAAGCTCACCGCTACTTCTCAGCCTATCCCTGCTCCGCCATCTCTCTGACCATGGCCATCGTTTCGGCTAGATGTTCCACCGGGGCCACCCTGAAGTCTTGAGGCATGGGTATTGAGCTCACGAAGCGCTATATCGCACCGACGCTGTCGGCTTCGAGCAGCGCGAAAGCTACGTGCTCAGGTGCACCGGTGACCAGGAAGTGCACCTTCACGCCCAGCTCTTTGCTAAGCTCCTGGAGTCCGTCAGCAGCCGCGACGGTCTCCGCTCGTATGGCGGGGTTATAGCCGGGACAGTTGTCTTCGGTATGCGTCATGGTGACGTGGAAAAGCATTGTTTACCTGCAGTGTTGGCGTTCATTAGTTTTCAATGTGGTAGAACTCGCGGCGACCGGATTCAACCAGGGGGGTCATGCGGGCGAACCAGCCACCGAATTCGCCTCGAGCGAAGATTTCGGCGACGCGCCGCTCCCACTCAGCCAGGCTCTCCACTTTTGTCTCGACGACGACGGTGAAGAAGGGGCCGCTGACATCAGTAAGGATGCGGTCGGCATAGCCTTGGGGCCACTTTTGGCGGGCCTCTTTGAAAAGGGCCACCAGCTCGCCTCCCTTACCGTACTTTGCCTGAAATCCGTCACGTACTAGTATCATTGTCGACTTATCTCCTTTTCACATCTGTGCTCGTTTTCGTAGCGTCCAACGTGATCGGGGTTTGCGAACCGACCGAACGGCATCTAGGAGAGCCGGTGACGCGAGCCGCAAACTCCGTGTTAGCCTACCCGAAGAGCAGGCGACCAAAGAAAAGAGAACTCATAGTTCGACCGCCCAGCCCCCTCGTCATGCGGACGGCGGTGATTGAGAATGCCTCTGGCTCAGCACCGTGGGAGTACCACCTGGGAATGGGACGGTGGCCCACAAATTAGAACAGGCTACTCCGGGCGGTGACGGCCGCGAAGCGCTCCCCTAGGCTCCGGCTTCCAGCAGGTCCTTCATGGTGGCCAGATTGGTTTCGTACTGTCTCCGCATCATGCGGGCGGCGAGTGGCTCGGCCATTTTGAGAAACCCACCAATCTCGGCATCGAATGCGAAGGTGGCTTTTGTGCCGCCATCGACGGACTCGAAGGTGTAGCCGCCCCCGCCTGTTATGGGCCCTGAGGTCACCTTGATGTTGTACCTCTTGTTTGGCTCATAGGCACTGACCTCATTGTCGACCTCGGTCCGCCGGCCCAGAAACTTGACCGCGGTGGTGAACGTTGTCCCCAGGCCCACCGGACCTTCGGTAGTTTTCTTGACTTCCACGAGTTCGGCAGACCACTGCGTCATCTTGTCGAGGTCGGTCACAAACGAGAAGACCTCCTCGACCGGCCGGTTGATCACCGCGCTCAGTTCCATCTTTGCCATCTCAATACCTCCTTAATTGTTATTGTCTTTCGTCCATTGTCGTTTGGCTGTCTTGGTTGGCCACCATCGAGTGCCCACTGCTACTCTGGCTCAGCAGACCAAAAGCAAACGGTGGTGGCTTGCCGGGCCCTTGACATTCTTCATTCGTGTCCGGGGCTAGTCAGATACCACTTCCGCGTCGGCTCGATCCTCCTTCCCTGAGTGTCCTGAGTATGGTAGGTCATCTAATAGGTGATATGTAGTATGTGGCGACCGCCAGAGCTGAGCAGGTGTTGTTTTTCGATCGCACGACGCTGTTCCGGCGACGGTGGCCGGTGTACTCGCTTCGCGGCGGGCGCTGGCGTGCCCTCAACTTGCTTTCTTAGTATCCTTACGCTAATCCCTTGGCCTTTCCACGTTAGTTCCATTTCTACCTCCTTAGTTGTTTTGGTGTGTACACATAGCATACTCCTCAATCCTGAAAGGGGCCTGAATCAGCCCCCCTTCCTCCTGAATAAGTCCTGAAAAAGAGCGACCCTCCCGCAGGTTTACCACCCGCGGGAGGGTCACTGAGCCGTAAGCACCCTGGGATTATGGTGGCCCCACGAAGTGGTATCCCACGCCAGGCTCGGTGAGGATGTACTCGGGGTTGCTGGGATCTGGCTCGATTTTGCGCCGCAGGCGGCGCACGTACGCCCACACGTACTCTGTCTCGTCACCGTACTCGGGACCCCAAACCGCCTGCAAGAGAGCCCGATGAGTGAGCACGCGCCCGGCATTGATCGCGAGCTGCGCCAACAGCTCGTACTCCGTAGGGGTTAGTCGCACCTCGCGGTCTTGCACCGTCACGAGCCGCGCGGCGAAATCGATCTTCAGCTCCCCCGCGGTCACCGGAGGACGCAACGTCACCCCGGTCCGGGCGCTGCGACGCAGCGCGGCCCGCACCCGGGCCAACATCTCCTCCACCCCAAAGGGCTTCGTCAGGTAATCGTCTGCTCCCAGGTCCAAGGCGCTCACGACGTCTTTTTCCTGCCCTCGCGCGCTAAGCATGATGATCGGTACGTCTGACCGCTGGCGGATGGCCTGGCACACTTCAAAGCCATCCGGGCCTGGCATCATGATGTCCAGGATGATCAGGTCCACCACCGATTCGTCAAACACCTTGAGCGCCGTCCGACCGTCGGCAGCGGTCAGCACGTCGTAGCCCCGCGCGCGTAGGTTGGCGCCAACGTATTTCACGGTCTCCGGCTCGTCATCTACTACCAAGACTCTCGGCTTTTTCATCGCTCCACACTCACTCGGGGCTGTCCACCCCATCCACCGGCAGGCTGAAATAGAAACGCGAACCCACACCCGGCGTGCTCTCGACCCAGATGCGGCCGCCGTGGGCTTCGACGATGCCCTTGCAGATGGCCAACCCCAGCCCGGTGCCTGCGACCCGGACTCCCTCACCGTCTGCGCGATAGAACCGTTCAAAGATGCGCTCCAGGTGCTCCGCGTCAATGCCGATGCCCTCGTCGACCACGGAAAAGAGTACCTGGTCGCCTTGGCGCTCAACTCCAACTGTGATCGGCGTGCCGCGACTGGAGTACTTCACAGCGTTCTCTATCAGGTTAATCAGTACGACTTCGATCTCACGGCCGTCCACAAATAAGGTCGGCAGGTCAGGCACCACGCGAAGACGCACCTGCCGGTCGGCGGCCAGGTTGCGCCGCCACTGTAACGCCCCTTTCGCCAGGTCATGGGCCTGGTGCCAATCTTTTTCCATCGGCAGTGCGGCGGCCTCTAGGCGGGACAACTGCAGGATCTTCTCCACCAAGTTGGCGAGCCGATCGGTCTCTCGGCTGATGCTCTCCAAGAAATCGCGCTGCGTGGGCGCGTCCCACTCCACGTCGGTCTGAAGGAGGGTCGTGGCGAAGCCTTTGATGTGATGAAGCGGCGTGCGCAGCTCGTGCGAGACCATGGAGATGAATTCGTCTTTCAGTCGCTCGACCTCTTTGCGCTCCGTCAAGTCGTGCACGATGTGCATCACCCCCGCTAGGCGGCCAGTGGCATCTGTGATGCGCCCGTAACTGATCTCAATCGAGACCTCTTTGCCGGACACCGTCCTGATGCATCCTTCAATTGTCCCGCTCTCGGCGTCCGGGTGCCGGAAGGGGCAAAGAACGTCGCAGATGGAGGCTCCATCAATGGTATGCACCTCCAACAGGTAGCGGCAGGTCTCCCCGAGCAACTCCTCCCGGCGCCGCCCGGTCAGCCGTTCCAGTGCCGAGTTCACCATCACGACGCCCCGCCGCGAGTCGCTGACCCAGATGGCGTCCGGAGAGGCCTCGATGGCCGTTATAGCTTTGCTCTGCTCCTCGGCAACTCTGCCGTACGACTCCTGCAACTGCCGGGCCATGCGGTTGAAGGCCTGGCTCAGTTTTCCAATCTCGTCCGCACCCGTTGTGTGGACACGCGCGCCCAGGTCGCCTCCCGCAATCGCCTGCGCTTTGACCGTCAACTCCTGGAGGGGACGAGCCATCCGAGCCCTCACGAGCATCGCCACTCCTATCGCCAAGATCATGCCGAGGAGCAGACTCACTATAACCGCCTGGACGGCCTCCTGGTGTAGTCCCCAGAAGAGCTGGTTAGGCAAACCCACGCTCAGGGTGCCCACCACCTGGCCACGCCCGTCGCGGATTGGATCTATTGCCATCAGGAACGGCACGCCCTGGATCCTCAAGGTGCCACGGTAGGGAGTACCGGCTTCCACCTGCGCCATGACGTCCTCAGGCAGTAGGTCGCCCAGGGCTGAACTCCCGCTCGGTTCTTTCAAAGAAGTGGCGACGATCATTCTGCGATGGCTGATGAAGACAATCGGCCCATGCAGTTCCTGGCCGACTGTCGTGTGCTCGAGATGGCCGTGCAGCTTCTCCCGTAGCGTGTCGGGCACATAAGAGTCGCCGTCCAGCAGGTCGCCGGCGACGATGAGGCCGCAGACCGAGCCGTCGCACAGGATGGGGCTGACCACGACCACTGCAAGCCCGCCGCCGGAGGAGGGAGTGGCCCAGTACCCCGTGGGCAGGAGATCGGGTATGAGGATCTCGCTCGAAAGAAGGGCCTCTCGGCGCTCAACCACAGGGGCGATCAGATCGTTGAGGAGAGGAAGGTCATCTGGCTGCTCCGAGTCGAGCCCAGCCACCACTCGACCATCCGGATCGGCCACGAGCCACAGATCTACGTAGGGGTAGAAGTCCTTCCAGGCACTCATCTCCCGGCGCAAGCCAGCAGCGTCACGCAGCCGGATAAGGTCTTGCAGAGAGGTTTCGGCCGCGGCCTGGAGCATCCCGAGGCGTATCTGCTGACCCCGGTTCCAGTATTCGACCCACGCCGTTTGCAGGCTGTGCTCGAGGGTCTCCTGCGCGCTGCGTGCCATCGCCCGATCGATTAGGTGGGTAGTCAAAACGCCCAATCCGATGATCGGCCCTAAGATCACCAGCAGAAGGAGGAGGGTGAACTTCTGTGTCAGCCTCATCCCTCGTCCGCCTCTCGGTCCTTCAATCTTCCTCCCACGGTCCTCTGGTCGGCAGTTGTCCGCCTAGTGGGCATCCCCAGCTGCGCCATCCTGGCGAGCCTGTCGCCAGCGTCAGCGGAGGGAAGAGTTCGATGATGTGCCGCCTCCACTCGACCGGGCTCTGCATCTCAGGCTCTGCGGCGATGGCAAAGAAAGGCCCACTGAACTCGGCTAGGATGCCGTCCGCAGCGACCGGTCCACTTTCTCGCTGACCCCCTCCAGGAGTTCTGCCAGTTCGCCTCCCTCCGCGCTCTACCTGAAAGACATCCTCGTTCGAAGAGAAACAAAGACGGTCAACCTTTCGATTGTATCGATTCTACCGGAAAGCTGACCGCTTGTCTGTGACAAAAGTCTCATTCTCTTCATGAAGCGTTCCGATCTCATCTCCTCTACCGCAAGAGGGCGGACGATGTACCGCGCGGCGCTGAGACAATGGATCAGTGCTATGTCCAACGAAGGGACCGAGAGAAGAACCGTTATTCAGGGAGTGTCCTGCCGAGTGTGTATCCCCAGGATCTTCTCCAGTTCCTCATTCGAGGGCTCTCTCACGATCCGCCCTTCGATATCCAGCGTAGGAGTGGAGACGTAGCCTTGGTTCCACTCCCTCACTCTCTCCGCTGCCTCCTGGTCTTGGTCCACATCCACCAGGGTATAGGGCACCCGGTGGCAATTCAGGAAGCGCCTGGTGCGGATAGTATCGCTACACCAGTAGGCCCCATAAACAACGATGCGCGGCCAAGGGCTACCCTCCTCTCGGATGGGTGGGCTCTCTATCACCGGCGGTCGATAATCACTGCTCACGAACAGATGGCAGATGCAATGGCCGCTCTCGGCTATATCTTGCTTATGGCGGTAGCAAGGGCAGATGAACTTCCGATCCTGCACGGGATCGCTGGTCCGCTCCTGTCAAGGACAGTAGGGCCAGCCGAACGTATCAGCCTGCCGACCTATGCCCCTGACGATGCCCTCCCAAACATCCTGGTCTGGGTTGAGATGGTAGGGGCTGATCTCCGCGTAGCGCAAAGCCATTCGTCTTGCGCGGTTGATCAACTCCTCCAGGCTTTTACCGGTATTGGGAGTCTTCTGCATATCACCCTTCTAAGCTATCTGGTTTGAATCAGTCCGCATTGTGGGCTTAGGCTCCGCGCGTGTCATCCGGGCGTACAAGTTCACAAGCCCACGAAAGTGAAGCTGGCCCTGATGCGATGCTGAGAGGTGCGCTGAAAACGTGGTGTGCTGCAGGGAGCCTATGCTGACCGGCGCCTCGTAAGGTAGGTGACCGATACCGCGTCTGCGACGATAGGCTCGATATCGAAGTGCGGAGCGAAACGTCGCTCCAGTCGGCGGCCCCTCCACGATTCCAAGATGGAATACTCCGCGTGAGTCCTCGTGCACGACAAGCCCCGCGTGTGCCAACCAACCATTTGTTCTTACTGTACCAGAAAGCGGACCGCCTGTATGTGACAAAAGTCTCATTTCTGCAAGGCTTTCGACGTTGTCATCCTATCCTCCAGCCCTTCCTCAGACAGTCAGTGGCGATTGATTGAGCCAATCGAACTGCAATCTCATTTTAGGAGAGACGCGCAATGAGACCCCTCGGCTTCGAAGCATATCGCTCGTTTGCTGGAGCCTACAGGCCGAGATGCAAAGAAAAACGATCAGCCCTCCAGCACCTTCGATGTACCTCAAAGCTGATCGCCTGTATGTGGCAGGAGTCCAGTCTTAGCGACGCATCCTACACCATGGCCCTGTTTTCGAGCCCCTCCTGATCCAGAATGATGAGCCGGTGACGATCAAAGCGGATGAGGCCCTCCTCTTCGAAGTCCCGTAGTGCCCGCCCCACTGTCTCTCTTACGGTGCCCAGTTGGGCAGCCATCTCCTGCTGCGTCATGCGACGCGGCGCCTCGTGGCCTCCGACCGCCTCGGTCAGCAACAGCTTGGCCAGACGCGCGCTGACCGTCCGCAACGAAAGATCCTCCACTAGCGAGAGGAGATGACGGGCGCGTGCCGCCAGATTCTCAATGATCCCTACGGCGAGGGCCGGATACCTGGCCAGGAGATCCAACATGGTGCCTCTATCAATGATCCTCAACACCGAGCCCAGAGCTGCCATGGCGCTCAGAGGATTGGGACCGCCGTCGAGCACGGCCACTTCATTGAAGAACTCACGTGGACCCAGCATCTTCACGACCTGCTCCCTGCCATCCCGCGACACTTTGAACAGCTTGACGCGCCCCTTCTCGACGATACACAACCCCGCACAGGGATCGCCCTCCAGGAAGATCACCTCTCCTTTGCCATACCGACGCTCGATGGCTGCTCGAGCAACCGCTCCCAAAGCAACCTCATCGAGACGGGCGAAGTAAGGTACAGAACGCAGTAGTTCCGTGCTCGAGTCCACCGTGTCAGCCTCCACTGCATCTCCTCAACGGCCTGATAGGATCGAGTTCATGAAGCCCCGGCTAATCTCTCCTTGAGGTAGTCGATGGTCCTCACGGGCGTGGGGTCAATCCCCCGCAGCGCAGCCAGATAGTAACTGACATAATCGCCGAAATGGATCGCCCACAGCGCCTGCGACAGACGACTTTCGCCCTCCACCTGTATGAACTCGTGAGCGATGCCTTTCTCCTCTAGAATCTCCCCGGTCACTTGGAGGCGCACGCGATGGCGAGGATGGTACAAGTCCGAGGAGAGCATCAGCACCCGCGCCACTTCGCGCAGAGTTATGGGAAACTCGTAGCCAGCCACCGCGTTGTGGTTCAGTTCCGGTAGTACCTCCCAGAAAGCCCAGCCCTTGCTGTTCTCGTTGAACTGGCATTTCCACCGGCGCGCCACCTCGGACAGATGCCCTGCCCCGTAGACCACGGGCAAGCGCTCCTCCAGCCTGCGGGCCAGTTGCTTGGCCGCGTTTTCTTCGTCCGGAACCTGCACCCCTATCTGCGACTGTAGACGCTCAGTCAAGACGATCGCCTCCTCCAACTGCTCCCACATGTCCCGAATGAGATCGAGTTCTCGCAGGATTCCAAGGATCAGCACGAAGGAGAAGCCCAAGGCAGCTCGAGGCTGGGACTCGTAGTCAAAGGTAATGAGGGGGAGGCCCTGCTTCTGGCAGATCTGCGCCAATCTTCCACCAGTGGTGACGGCGAGTGGCCAAGCTCCGCGCTCCAGTGCCTCGGCAAAAGCGGCGAGGGTCTCCTCTGTTTCACCCGAATAGCTGGATGCGATAACCAAGGTATGATCATCCACAAAGGCTGGCAGGCCGTAGTCTCTGTTGACGAGAATCGGCACGGAGCATGAATCCTGCACCAGGTTCCGAACCAGGTCGCCGCCGATGGCCGAGCCCCCCAGGCCGAGAATGACCACTTCATCCACCAGACGGTACTCTATGGGCAGGGAACAGGCCTCCACGAGGGACCTGGCTTTCCTGCACTGCGCGGGCAGTTCCGACACACGTGCGGCCATGCCATCGGGGTCTACGCTCTTCAGGTAAGCGATGTCGTCGAGATCAACCATGCCTATTCTTCCTCCATCGACAGCCAGATGCGGTACACTTCATTCCGAGGACGCCGCCCTAACTTTGCCACTTCCCTGACCGCGTCACTTCCAGACATCCCCTCGTCCCGAGACCTCGCCAGTGCCTCCTCGATCATTCCCTGGTCCCAGCTCTCTTCCTCGGCACCCTGCATAACAAGGGTGACTTCACCTCGCGGCGGGTTCCCTTCGAAGCGGTCCACAACCTCGCTCACACTCCCACGCACCACCTCCTCGTGCAACTTGGTCAATTCCCTGGTGATAGCCACGGACCGTTCGCCCAACGTCTCCCTGATGTCCTCCAAAGTCCTCAGCAAGCGATGGGGAGCCTCGAAGGCTACGATCGTGCGTGTCTCGCCAGCGAGCGATTGGAGCAAGCGCACCCGTTTGCCCCTCTTTCGCGGCAGGAAACCTAGATAGAGGAAACTATCGGTCGGCAGTCCTGAGATGACAAGCGAGGACGTTACCGCCGAAGGGCCGGGAACCGGCACCACATCGATGCCCCTTTCGATGGCAGCCTTGATCAGTTCGTACCCCGGGTCGGAGATACCAGGCATGCCCGCCTTGGACACCAGGGCCACGTCCTTCGTCTCCAAGGCATCCATGACGTATTCCAGCTTGGTCAGCTTGTTGTGCTCCCAGTAGCTGGTGAGAGGGGTCTTGATGTCGTAGTGGCTTAGAAGCCTGCGGCTGGCGCGGGTATCCTCAGCAGCAACAAGGCCCACCTGGCCCAGGACGCGCAAAGCCCGCAAGGTGATGTCTTCTAGATTCCCTATGGGCGTTCCTACGATGTACAACGTCCCCACCAGATTCAATCTCCCTCACACAAGCATACGCCAACGCGATGCCTTTGTCAAGGGATGGAGACTACCCTCCCGAAGGTTCAGAACCTTCGGGAGGGTTAGGGCGAGTGGCCCCATCCCGCCGCGCGACTCGTAGCAAGGGCTTCAGCCCTTCACACCCGCGAAAGTGGGGAATACGAACCAGGAAGCTAGCAGAAGGGCTGGCGTTGTGGCAACCGTCTTCTGATAACAGTATGGGAAAACGCTTCTCAAGGCTCCTGAGTTTCCTCCACGGTCTCCACTTGAAAGACACCAGACTATCGTGTATTATCTATTTCAGGAGAGCTTCGCTCTCGGAGGACCAAACATGGAACAGGATCAAGTCGAGCCAACTGAAGAAGCGGTAGATCTGGTTGAGTATCCCCTTCTGCCCGTGCGGGACGCGGTGGTGTTTCCGCACATGATGATACCTCTTTTCGTGGGTCGGGATCGCTCCCTGAGGGCCGTAGACGAAGCCCTGGAAGCCGACCATCGCATCCTCATTGTCACACAAAGGCAGGCTGAGATCGCGGAGCCAACCCCTGAAGATCTCTACACTATCGGCACGATCGCCTCCATCGCTCGCATGCTGCGCATGCCTGATGGCACCACCAGCATTCTGGTTGAAGGCTTGCAGCGCGCGAAGGTAGTTGACTTCACACAAACTCGTGCCTTCTTCCGGGCGAGGGCAATGCCCATCCTGGAAGTCGTTGAAGAACAGCCCCTCACCGAAGCCCTGATGAGGGCGGCCCTGGCGCTTTTCGAGAAATGCGTAGAGCTCAGTCGCTCTCTGTCCGATGACGCCTACGTGACCGCCATGAATGCCCAAGATGCCGGCTGGCTGGCCGATGTCTTAGCTGCACATCTCGATCTCGATGTGGATGAAAGGCAACAGTTGCTGGAAACGCTGGATCCGGTGACCCGTTTGCAGAAGCTGAGCATCCTGCTGGCCAAAGAGCTGGATGTCTTGGAACTCGAGGATCAGATTCACTCTCAGGTGCAGGAGGAGGTCGACAAGACCCAACGGGAGTTCATGCTTCGGGAGCAGATGAAGGTCATCCAGCAAGAACTTGGTGAATTGGATCCTCTGATGCAGGAGAAGAATGAACTCCACGAGAAGATCGATGCCTCTCAGATGCCCGATGAGGTGAGGGAGAAAGCGGAGAAGGAGTTGGCCCGTCTGGACGCCATGCCGCCGATGTCTCCCGAAATGGGGATCATTCGGACCTACCTCGATTGGCTGATCGAGTTGCCATGGGCTGAGGAGACGAAAGACAACGAAGACGTCGTGCAGGTGGCCAAGCTTCTCGATGAGGAGCACTACGGCCTGCCAAAAGCGAAAGAGCGAATTCTGGAATACATCTCGGTGCGCAAGCTGGCTGGCGAGAAGATGCGGAGCCCCATCCTGTGCTTTGTGGGTCCGCCAGGCACTGGGAAGACCTCACTGGGTAAATCCATTGCCAAGGCTCTCGGCAGGAACTTCGTTCGCGTGAGCCTGGGGGGCATACGAGATGAGGCGGAGATCAGAGGGCATCGCCGCACGTACATCGGGTCATTACCCGGCCGCGTGATCCAGACCATGCATCGAGCCAAGACGGTCAACCCCCTCTTCATGCTTGACGAGATAGACAAGCTGGGAACCGATTTTCGTGGAGACCCCGCCGCTGCGCTGCTCGAGGTGCTGGACCCTGAGCAGAACCATGCCTTCTCCGACCACTACCTGGACGTGGACTACGACTTGTCGAAAGTGATGTTCATTACCACAGCCAACATCTTGGACCCCATCCCGCCTGCACTCCAGGATCGGATGGAGGTCATCGAATTCCCTGGTTACATCGAAGAGGAGAAGGTGGAGATCGCGAAGAGATTCCTGATACCTCGCCAGATGGAGGAGCATGGTCTGAAGGACCTCAGATTCTCGGACCGGGTGCTGCGCGAGATGGTTCGCGAATACTGCTATGAGGCTGGCGTGCGCAACCTGGAGCGGGCGGTCGCCACCATTTGCCGGAAAGGGGCCAGGGCCATCGCCGAGGGCAGGAAAGCCCCTCGCCACGTCTCGGTGCAATCTTTACCCAAGTATCTTGGGCCTCCTCAGTACTCCTATGGAATCATGGAGGAAGAAGATGAGGTGGGACTGGCCACGGGTATCGCCTGGACCGCTGGCGGCGGGGACACGATGGCGGTGGAAGTGACACTCATGGAAGGCAAGGGGAATCTAATCCTGACCGGCCAGTTGGGTGAAGTGATGCAAGAGTCAGCCCAAGCCGCCCTGAGCTATGCCCGATCCCACGTCGCCGACCTGGGGCTCAAGAAGAGAAGGTTCGACAAGCTGGACATCCACGTACATGTGCCTGAGGGAGCGATTCCCAAGGATGGTCCCTCTGCTGGGGTGACGATCGCTACGGCCCTCGTCTCCGCACTCTCCAGCCGTCCCGTCCATCGTGAGGTGGGAATGACTGGTGAGATTACCCTGAGGGGACGGATCCTGGGGATCGGTGGTTTCAGGGAGAAAGTTCTGGCTGCCCACAGGGCGGGTCTGAAGAAGGTCCTCCTTCCCAAGAAGAACGAGCGGGACTTGCAGGAGATACCGAGGAAGGTGCGAAGAGACATGGAGTTCGTTTTTGTGGAGAGGATGGACGAGCTATTGCCACTCGCGCTGGTGCAGCCTGCCCCTGACAGCGCCAAGAAGCACCCCCGTGCAGGTATCTCCTCTTGAACAGAGATCGCCGCATGACTCCGTGCCAGCACCGTGATGGTTGACAGTTCGCGGTCAAGAGAGAGCGGCCATCGGCCCGACACTCTCGGAAGCTACTACCATGGTCAGCGCGGATGGAGGCAGAATCGTCAACGGCCTTGATCCCAACGGTACCAAGATCGAATTCTCAATGGAGCCCGGGGAGACCCCTGATCTGATCCTCCTGCCGGGCCCCCTCTGCGTTCGGCCCCGCCCACTGAACATCATAGATGACCGCAGACGCGTCGCGCGCCCCACAGTCACCACATACGCACCATGGATGCGCAGACACGGCTAGACCATCATGGGGAGCCTGCACCATGGAATCCCGTTGCTTCACTTGGGGGACATCATCAAGGGAGGAGGAATGAAAGAACTCAAGGAAAAGATCCTGGCCGAGGGAAAGAACATGGGAGGAGGGATTCTCAATGTTAACAGCTTCCTGAATCATCAGGTTGACTGTGAACTGATGGTCCACATCGGTCAGGAGCTGGCGGAGAGGTTCGCCTCCGACAACGCCAACAAGATACTAACGGCTGAGATCTCAGGTATTGCGCCAGCCCTTGAGGTGGGTGTGGCCCTGGGGGTTCCAGTAGTATTCGCCCGCAAGATATGGTCTGTCACCATGCCCAAAAACTGCCATGTGCGCATGGTTCCCTCCCACACCAAGGGAACCATGGTTCAACTGATAGTGGCTCCGGATTTTCTGAACAAAGGGGACAGAGTGCTCATCATTGACGACTTCTTGGCCACGGGACGGACCATAGAAGCCTTAGCTCACATCGTCGGCGAGAGCGATGCCGACTTGGTCGGCTTCGGCGCAGTCATAGAGAAGGCCTTCGAAGGAGGCCGGGCGCGCTTGGCAGCGTTCAATGTGCCCATCGAATCCGTCGTCATCATCGAGAGCATGGAGGGCGACAAGATAGTCTTCAGATAGGCTGGAAACATGAAGAGCGAAACAGGCGACGCAATAGCCGTCATAGATTTCGGCTCCCAATATAGCCAACTCATCGTGCGGCGGATACGGGAAGCTCACGTCTATGCCGAGTTGATCAGCCACAGTGCCCCTTCGGAGGAAGTAGCAGAACTTCAGCCCAAGGGGTTCGTTCTTTCAGGGGGGCCGGCCAGCGTTTACGATGACCATGCCCCATCCTTGCCTCAATATACGCTGGAGAGCGGCTTGCCCATCCTGGGGATCTGCTATGGGATGCAGCTCTTGGCTCACCGGTTCGGTGGTGTTGTCGGCAGGGCAGAGAAGCGCGAGTACGGCCCGGCTGAATTGAACATCAGCGATCTCTCCCGTCCTCTCTTCGCCGGCCTGCCCTTTTCGCAGTCAGTGTGGATGAGCCACGGCGACAGAATCGAAGATCTGCCGCCGGGTTTCAGGGCGCTGGCTTACACTGCCAATTCACCCTTGGCGGCGATGGGGAACGAAGTCCGTCAGTTCTATGGATTGCAGTTCCATCCCGAGGTCTCTCATACTCCGCATGGCGCGGGGATCATCGCCAATTTCGTGCATCGCATCTGCGGCTGCAAGCCAACATGGACGCCTCGGTCCATCATCCAGCGTAGCGTCGCCCACATTCGTGCCCAGGTGGGATCCAAGAAGGTCCTGTGTGCCCTGTCTGGGGGTGTAGATTCGACCGTCACCGCTACCCTGATGCGGAGGGCTATTGGCGATCAACTCACTTGCATCTTCGTGGACCACGGTCTCCTCCGTGAGGGCGAGGTCGAAAGAAACGTAGACCTGTTTGAACGCCAGTTGGCGTTGTCGGTGATCCACGTTGACGCCAGTCACAGGTTCCTGCGACGATTGAAAGGCGTGGTGGATCCCGAGCAGAAGAGAAGGATCATCGGGGAGGAGTTCATCCGCGTCTTTGAGGAACAGGCCCAGAAGTTGGGACCCATCGAGTATCTTGCGCAGGGGACGCTCTATCCAGATGTGATAGAGAGCGCCGGCGCTGACACGAAGGTAGCCGCGCGCATCAAAACCCACCACAATGTGGGTGGGTTGCCATCGCGCATGGCCTTTTCACTTGTGGAGCCCCTCCGGTACCTCTTCAAGGATGAGGTGAGACAGGTGGGGCTGGAGTTGGGCCTATCAGAGGACGTCGTCTATCGGCATCCCTTCCCGGGGCCCGGGTTGGCAGTGAGGATAGTGGGGGAAGTGACCGAAGAGCGTGTGGCGATGGTGCGAGATGCCGATCGCATCGTGATGGAGGAGATTGAGCGGGCGTGGCTCTACCGTGATATCTGGCAATGCTTCGCCGTTCTCACTCCAATGAAGAGCGTGGGAGTGATGGGAGACGAGCGGACCTATGAACACGTGGTTGCTGTGCGAGCCGTCACCAGCGAGGATGGCATGACGGCGGACTGGGCGCCGCTGCCTCCTGAAGTCCTGGGCCGCATCTCCAACCGTATCGTCAACGAGGTATCAGGTGTAAACAGAGTGGTCTATGATGTGACCAGCAAGCCCCCCTCCACCATAGAGTGGGAATAGGCCTGTCCCCGCATCTCAAGCCTCAGGGTGTCCCACAGGGATGAGATAGAGGGGCCGATGCTCTGAGGGCAGGCCGAGGACATCCTGGACCTGGTCATCGTAGAAAGCTCCGATGGGAACCGCCCCTAGTTTCAGAGCCACCGCTTGCAACAGCATGTTCTGCGCTGCGTGTCCCGCTTCCAACTCGACGTAGCGCTCAGTACGCCCTCCGTATTTGCCCTCGGTCCGTTGATAGATACCCGTGACGACGAAAACAGCTGGCGCCGCCTGAAGAGCTCCCTGCCGCAAACCCGCCTCCCAAAGACCCTGCCGTCCGTCTTCTCCCGTGACAACCTGAAGCGCGTGCCCCTGAGGCAGGTAGCGGTATGCACCATCAGCCACGGCCACGTACAACTCCAGGGGGTAGAGGGCTCCCGCCGAGGGGGCCGCCCGCAAACCCCTAGGATCGGTAATGCCTTGAGCAGCCCAAAGCAACTGCGAGATCTCCTCCATGGATAGGGACTCATCCGTGAACTCCCGCACCGACCGCCGGCTGGCGATGGCTTGCTCCAGAGATATCTCCCCTTCTAGACGCGGCTCGGGCAGGGGCATCTCATCCTCACCCACAGGATCGAGAACTGAGTGTGGTGCCGTAGGCTCAGAGGTGGCACAGCCTGCCAGAGCCCCCATCGCCACCAGTCCGCTGCCCTGCGCAGCCGCCAGCCGCAAGAACTGACGTCTCGTTAGCTTGCCCATCTCTCACCTCACCTCTGACTAGCGCAGATCACCCACACCCTGCGCCTGAGGATTCTAGGACTGCCAGCCCTCACGATCCGTCGGTTCGGTCAATCGGGATGCTGCTTGAGCTGTTCCAAATAGGTCTCGCGTACTTGGTTGAAGAACTGGAGGTAGTGGTCGGTGCGGTAGTCGGGATAGGTCCACTCCCAGGGCCGAAAGCTCTGCCGCGTGAAGCGCAGAGTCACCTCGCCGTAGATCCCCTGGCCCAAGTAGATGCGGTGCTGGTGGTTCTTGGTGGTGGCCAGGACCAGCTTCGAGAGGTCTATGTAGCCAGGGTCGAGGTTGATCCGTCGTTTGCCGCCCTCGGCGAGGGTTTGCTCAAGCTTGTTGGTGAACAGCTTTATCTCCGGCAGTCTGGCGGGATCTATCAACTGGGAGAAGCTGATGAACTGTCTCAGGAGATGACCCCCGAACTCTTCGGCATAGTACGTGGTGAAGTCGAAGGGCCAAGTGGGACTGACGTGATCCACCGCGCCGTAGACCTCGGCAAGCTCGCCACGCGCGGTGTCCAACAGCTCCTCTTGACCTGTGAACATACCAACGATCAGCTTGACTGGACGGTGCTCTTTGGCCAAGCCCATCTGAATCCCTCTCGCTGGACACCGATGCCCGCGCTCAAGCTCATAGTATCACAAAGGATGACCTGTGCCAAGGAGGGACACCCCGTGGCGGGCGCAGCGTGTCGAATAACGCCTCTCGGAGCTGCCGCTGGATTCATCCTGAACCCCGGGGTGTGCTCTTTGACAAGTTGTGGATGATTCGGTTACAATGTGGCGCGAGACTAAAGGTGATCTCACGGCGCGGTGAGGAATCAGACATCAGGATAAGGAGCGTAACCAACGTGCTGGGCCGTCAGCTAGATCTCTGGGGATTTGGGCGGCCCTTTGGTTTATGGCGTGTCCAGGCGCAAGCGCCGGTAGAAAGGAGAGGAGAATGAGCAAGGTGGTATTGCGGACCCGACAGGAGTGCGAGGATCTCGTGCGTGGCCTGTGCTTCAGGGGAGCTGGCGGAGGCGGCGGGCCCACGGGAGGTTTGAAACTTCTTCTCGACCAGTTGGAGGCTGGCCGCCAGATAGAATGGGTGGACCTGGCTACCCTTCCCGACGACGCATGGACGGTCACAGTGGCTGGCATGGGCGGCAGGGCCGGCGAGGGAGGCACCGAGGAGGAGCTGGCCCAACTAGGATGTGTCGAGGAGAAGTATGACCACTTGGGTCTCGCGGTAGCTGCCGTCAAGGCACTGGAGGACTCCGAGGGTGCTCGAGTGGAAGCTATCGTGCCTGGAGAGACAGGGGCCAGCGCTGTCCCAGCGGCCATCGCCACCGCACTGGAGTTTGGTGTGCCTGTCGTGGATGCTGACTACGCTGGTGGCCGCGCGATTCCCGAGGTCCCGCAAGCGATACCGGAGCTTCGGGGGGTGCCAGTCTGCCCGATGTCCTTCGTGACCCGTTGGGGTGACGTCGTGATCCTCAAGGACACGGTCAGCTCGGCGATGGCCGACCGTATAGGTCGCATGATAACCCTGGCCTCTTATGGCGCTACCGGGTTCGCCTGGTATCTGATGCAGGCCAAGCAGGTGAAGGACGTCGTGGCGGTGGGGACTCTGACTAAGGCACTCAACCTCGGGCGCGTGATTCGAGAGGCCCGTGAGGCAGGCCTTGACGCGGTGAAGGAGGCGGTCGAGGCTGTTGACGGCTGGTTGCTCTTTGAGGGAGAGATCACCGAGACCGAGGTGGCGGACGAACAGTCCTACGCCTTCGGGCTGGGAACCCACAAGCTCAAAGGACTGGGAGGCCACGAGGGACATACCTTCAGCATCTGGTACAAGAACGAGTACCACGTGAGTTGGCTGGACGACAAGCCTTTCGTAACCAGCCCCGATTCCATGATCATCGTGAATCTCAAGACCGGCGAGCCAGCGATCAGCTACGATTTCTCTGTGGGGGATCATGTTGCGGTCATTGGACGCAGGGCCCACGAAGCTCACCGCACAGCGGAAGGGATAGAGGCGTTGGGCCCGCGGCACTTCGGATTTGACATCGACTATGTCCCCATCGAGGAAAGAGTCAAGGAGTTTGACCTCTGAGAGGAGGAGGCGATGAGCAAAGTAGCATTGCGTAGCCAGCAAGAATGCGAGGATTTCGTACGCGGTCTGTGCTTCATGGGAACTGGCGGAGGCGGACCGCCGAAGTTGGGCCTGAAGCTGCTTCTAGATCAGTTGGCGGCGGGTCGCCAAATCGAGTGGGTGGACGTAGATAGCCTGCCGGATGAGGCGTGGACGGCCACAGTGGCTGGCATGGGCGGCAGAGGCGGCACGGCCCCCACCGAGGAGCAGTTGGCCGAGCTTGGGTGCGTAGATGAGAAGTACGGCCCGTCGGGTCGCATGGTAGCTGCGGTCCAGGCGTTGGAAGAGGATGCGGGGATCAAGGTGTCAGCGATTGTGCCGGTGGAGATAGGGGCCAGCAACGTTCCGGCACCCATAGCGGCGGCGCTGGAACTTGGAATACCGGCAGTGGACGGTGACTACGCCGGTGGCCGGGCCATTCCCGAGGTACCGCAGACGATACCCGAGGTTCGGGGTGTATCGGTCTGCCCCATGTCCTTCGTCACCCGGTGGGGCGATGTGCTTATCCTGAAGGATACAGTGAGCACAGCGATGTCCGATCGCATCGGCCGGATGATCATCGTGGCCGCATATGGTGGTATGGGCATCTCCTGCTATCTGATGCAGGTCAAGCAGGCCAGGGAACTGCTGGCTGCGGGCACGCTGACCAAGGCGCTGGAGGTGGGTACGGCCATCAGAGAGGCACGCGAAACGGGAGCCGACCCGGTGGCCGAGGCGATCAAGGCGGTGGATGGCTGGCTGCTTTTCGAGGGTGAGGTGACCTCTTCGGAGATAGCGGATGAGGAGTCTTATGCCTTCGGACTGGGGAGTCATTCGCTGACAGGCTTGGGAGAGTACGATGGCCACACCTTCAAGATATGGTACAAGAACGAATACCACGTCACTTGGAGAGACGATGAGCCTTTCGTCACTAGCCCCGACTCTCTGATCATGGTAGACTTGAGAACCGGAGAGCCTGCCACCAGCTACGATTTCTCCGCGGGCGACCGCGTGGCGGTCATCGGGCGCAGGGCCCATGAGGTCCACCGCACGGATAGGGGCATCGAGCTATTGGGACCTCGGCATTTCGGGTTTGACTTCGACTATGTGCCCATTGAGGACAGGCTCAGGTAGTATAGCCTTTGAGAGAAGCGACCATCAGTCGGACGGCGGTCAGCTAGGCCGAACTGGACGGGAGCGGGCCACAGCGAATGCAGCACGAGGAAGCAAGCCGAATGGCAAAGACCATCAAGGAACGAGATCTCAGAGATATCATCACCGGGGCGGCCTTCATGGGTTCAGGAGGCGGTGGATCGCCCAAGGACGGACTCAAGCTTCTGAACGAACTGGTGTCTCTCGGCAAAGCCGACGTCACCCTGATCAGCCATCAAGAAATGGCAGATAACGAGTGGGCCGTCATGGTCGCCGAGATAGGGGCCCCGAAGGTCTTCTCAGAGGTCGAGTCTTTTCCGGAGACGGTCATCGCCTTCAGCTTGATGCAGGAAGTGGCGGCTCAATCCGGTAGGCCTCTCAGGTATCTCATGGCGGGTGAACTGGGGGGCTTCAACACCATGGTGCCTCTCTACGTGGCGGCACTGAAAGGCGTACCCTTCGTGGATGCAGATGGAAACGGCCGCGCAGTTCCCGAGTTTGGAACAGACCTGTACGCCGTGGGCGACGTCCCCCACTCCCCTATCACCATGGCCAGCAACAACGGGGACTCAGTGGTCGTTTATCTCGATGATCCCCTGGATCACCGGTCCGCAGAGAACATCGCCCGGCATATCTCCATGGCGTATGGACAGATGGCCGCATTTTGCACGTACGTTGTAGATCGGGATCTGATCGTGGACAAGCTGGTACCGGGTTCGATGACACTGTGTAGGGCTATCGGAGAAGCCTTTCGGGAAGCCGACGGGTTCCAAGAGCTTTCCGAAGCTCTCGAGGAAGAGATCGGTGCCCAAGAGCTGTTCATGGGCACCATTTCCGACGTCGAACTGAAAAGCGAAGGCGGGTTTGACTTTGGCATCACCCATATCGATGGCACTGAAGCCTACGCGGGCCAGTCTGTGACCATCGGCTTCAAGAACGAGAACATGCTGCTTCGGAGTGACTCCGGGCAAGTCATGGCTACTGTGCCAGATTTGATCACCCTCGTCGATGTCGAAAGACTGGAGCCTCTGACGAATGCGGATACCAGGACAGGACAGCACGTAGCGGTCTTTGGTGCCACAGCACCGGCAAACTGGTTGAAGAGACCGATGGGTTTCGAATGCTGGAAGCACATTCTCGAGAAGTTTGACTACGATGGGGACTATGTCCCGGTCAAGTGAGATGAAGGACAATCGTTACGTCTTGCTCGTCGAGAAGCTACACGGAGGATTGACATGGCCAAGAGCTTCGATCTGGAAAAGCTGATAGTTGACGTATTTGCGCCTCAGCCTGGGGAGAAGGTTCTGGTGATGAGCGATCTCCCTCACGGAGAGCTCACCGACCATGAGAAGTGGGTGGAGCGGCGCAAGATGGCCCAGGAATGGCACTCTGCCTTCCAGCGGTTGGGGTCGAAGATGGGCTTCGATGTGCATCCTCTGCTTACCTATCCCGCCACTGGCGCCAACAATGGCCCTCTGCCGGAGTCAGGAGAGATGGACGCCCAGGAGGTTCGCTTCGCGGACATCCTGGCAGACGCAAACATAGCTGTCGCTCTCACGGAGTACTCGGCCACGGCCCCGTTGATCGGCTTCTGTCAGAAGCTGCCGAACCTACGAGTCGCCAGCATGCCCAAGGTGATGAGGAGCATGGAGGAAACGGCTCTGGCGGCGGACTACACCGAGGTAGCACGTAAGAGCCATATCCTGGCCGACAAGCTGGTCCGTTCTCTGGGAGCCAGGGCGGAGTTCTCGACCGGACATAAGATGTACTTCGACCTGCGCCATCGAGAGGGTGAGGCGGACGACGGACAGCTTCACGCTGACAAGAAGGGCGTACGCTTGATCAATCTTCCCAGCGGCGAGGCCTTCAGTGCCCCCTATGAGGGGGAGCTGGAGGGGCGGCCCAGCCAAACCGAAGGTACGATCCCTGCCATGTACGACGGCGAACTGGTCCTGTTCAAAGTGCGGGAGAACCGCATCGTGGAAGCGATCGGCGATGGCCCTCACGCGGCCCACATGAGGGAATACTTCGCCGTAGATGAGGCGCGCCGCAACATCGCCGAGCTCGGCTTGGGCTGCAACGACAAAGCCGTCATGTCGGGCAGCGTTCTGGAGGACGAGAAGGTCTTGGGAATGCATTGGGCCTATGGCCTTAGCGATCATCTCGGTGGCACGGTCGGCATCGCCGATTTCAGCGATCCCAGCCACGCCGTGCACCAGGACATCGTCTACGCCAAGGGAGGTGCCATCGAGATGGCCAGTCTCGTTCTGGAATACGAGGATGGGACGTCCGAGGAGATCATCAAAGACGGTGAGTACACGATCTTCTAGCCTCGTGTGTGGAAGGATAGTCAGAACAGGAGTCTATCTTGCAGGCCTCAGCAGCTCTTCCGTGCTGAGTACGTAGTTCACATCGACAACCGAGTACCGGAAAAGGAGGACACTATGCCTGGTTTACCTTCGCTTGGAGTGCCTGAACTGCTGATCTTATTGGTGATCATCCTGCTCGTCTTCGGCGCAGGGAAGTTGCCCGAGATCGCCAAAGGGATGGGTCAAGCCATCGGGGATTTCCGTCGCGCCAACGAGGGGCTAGATCTGGATGAACTAGTCCAAGGCAAGGAGGAGGACACAAAGGAGAAGACGGAGGGGTAGAGTCTTCCTCCGGGCTGGGTACGTTCTGCTTCCCATGAAGTCTCCTCAAGAAGCAGAGGTAGGCATAGCTGGGCGTATTCCGCAATCTTTTCCCCATCGTGACCTTCCAGCAATACGTGGCGAGCACTTCACTTGTCGATGGTGCCGAGTTGATGATAGGTGGTAGACTTCGTCGGCTCACCTCCTTCCGTAAGTCTTGTAGATCCCATCCTCCCTTTGGTAGAAGCTCACCCCCCTATCAGAAGCCTGAAGAACAGGTCACGATGTCTAGCCTCGGCCACGCCGTAGGTCTGGTTATGGTCACTGAAGGTACTTTTTCCTGACCACAATAATCCCAAGTTGAGGGTCCGCAAGCTGCACTCTGGAGTTGGATATCCTGACGAGGAGAATGAATAGCAGAGACAGAGTCCTCGGTACCTTGTCACACAGAGAACCGGATCGAGTGCCATTGGACATAGGTGGCTCGGACGTCACGGGCATTCATCGGGATGCTTACCGCGACTTGGCGCGGTTCCTAGGTATGGAGGAAGAAGTGCCGCTCTGCCACAGAATTCAGCAGTTGGCTCTACCCAGTGAGGAAATACTTCAACGACTTGAGGTTGACGTCTATCCACTGTATCCAAGTCCACCTGACGGTTGGGAACTGGAGGTGAAGGATGCGGGAACACACCTGACGTTCACAGACGAATGGGGCGTAGAGTGGGCGATGCCCAAAGAGGAAGGGCTCTATTATGATATGATAGGCCATCCCCTCTCCCGTGTGTCGGGAGTGGCTGAGCTAACTGACTGGCCATGGCCGGACGGCGCCAACCCGGGACGTTTCAGGGGATTGCGAGATCAAGCGGAGAATTTGGCTGCTAGTGGTGCGGCCATAACCATGGCCCCTATGTATGGAGGCATTCTTGAATCGGCCTTCTGGTTACGCGGGTACGAGAACTTCTACAGGGATCTGATCCGCGACCCCATTCTGGTGGAAACAATCCTGGACGCGACTCTTCAGTTTCATCTTGACTTTTGGCGCAGCGCATTGGAAGAGGTTGGAGACCTGGTGGATGTAGCGGTGGAGTACGACGACTTAGGATGGCAGTCAGGGCTGTTGGTGTCTGCGGAGATGTATCGACGGTATGTGAAACCACGGCACAAAGAACTCTTCAACTTCATAAAGGCTCGCTCCCACGCCGCCGTGTTCCTGCACACTTGTGGGGCGGTGTATGAGCTGATTCCCGATTTCATCGAAACAGGAGTGGACATTCTCAATCCTTTGCAGGTGAGTGCGGCTGGAATGGACGATACTCGAAGACTGAAACAAGAGTTTGGAGACAAGCTGACATTCTGGGGAGGTGGAGTAGACACCCAGGGTGTTCTGCCTGGAGGAACGCCAGAGGAAGTGAAGGACGAAGTCAAGCGGAGAATTGCCGATCTCGCTCCTGGAGGGGGCTTCGTTTTCTCCGCAGTGCACAACATCCAGCCCGACGTCCCGCCTGAGAACATCATGGCTATGTGGGAAGCCTGGAAGGAGTATGGGGCATACACGTAGTCCACATTGGAACCGATCCATCCGCCAAAGCGAACCTGCCGGTCTTGGAAGTCTTCCGGTTGGCTGACCACGGTGAGCCACCACACGCAAAGATCAAGAAAGGGGAAAGTGGATTGTGAGGATTCGAATGATAGCGCCGGTGACCGCTGACAGACTTGTGAAGGTCACATCTCAGGAGTACGTCGCCGCCGCCCGCCCGGACGCTGAGGTCACCGTGGTCACTCTGGACAAGGGCCCAGCCTCCATCGAGTCCCGGTACGAGGAGTCCTTGGCAGCCCCTGGCGTGGTGGCCAAGGCCGTGCAGGCTGAGAAAGAAGGCGTACAGGCGGTCATCTCTGAGTGCATGGGGGATCCCGGGGTTGACGCAGCTCGAGAAATGGTAACTATTCCGGTCATCGGCCCCGCCGAGACATCGATGCATATCGCGGCCATGCTTGGACACCGTTTCTCGGTAGTCACCATTCTCGACAGGTTGATCCCTGCCCTCCACGACCGAGCGACCAAGACCGGCCTGACGGGGCAGCTGGCCTCGATAAGGGCGATTGGCATACCCGTTCTGGAATTGGATGATCACGCACGGCTCCTGCGTGCACTTATCGATCAGTCGGTCAAGGCGGTTGAGGAGGACGGAGCTCACGTCATCATCTTGGGCTGCACGGGCATGGCTGGTCTGGCCCGGGAGGTAGAGAAAGGCCTGAAGAAGCGGGGCATCGGTGATGTTCCGGTCATCGATCCAGGAATACTCGCACTGAAGATTGCCGAGGCCTTGGCCGACATGGGTCTCTCCCACAGTAAGAGAACCTATCCGTTCCCGCCGCAGAAGGAGATCATCGGATACTGAGGCGAGGCCGCCGGCCAGCCACCGCACGTTTGTTGATCAACCCCCCAAGTCCAACCTTAACTCTCTGCGCCATCTCCAAGACTGCGACGATTACACCTTGACAACTTGACTCACTTGGTGTATGATGTTGCAGAGTGAAAGGGGCTTTCATACACTGAAAGATCGTCCGCATGTCGCTAGTGAAAGAAGGATAGGCCCATGAGCCAGTATGTACTGGTGCAGGATGATATTGCCCCTCTCCTGGAAGGTCTGGCGATCTTGGGCACAGGTGGGGGCGGCTCTCCTTCGTGGGGCAAGGCGATCATGGAGCAAGACCTCGCCATGGGCAGGACGCTGACCATCATCCCCCTTGGGGAGATAAGCGACGATGCGACCGTCGTCAGCGGCGGAATGATGGGATCGGTGAAGGTCCTTGAGGCCATGGGCATCGAAGGAGTGATCGACCACTGGGAGGAGCGCTTCGAGCTACTGGAGGTGACCCGAGTGATGGAGGGCATCCTCGGTAGGAACGTTGACCACGTGGTCCCCTTCGAGGTAGGAGGCTTGAACACGCCGGTCATCCTCTCTCTGGGGGCTCGCATGGGCATACCCGTCATCGACGGCGATGCCCTCGGACGTTCCGCACCTGAGACCCAGATGACGAGCTTCATTGGCCATGGCATCTCCCTAACCCCCATGCCACTCATCGACTACGAAGGCAACGTCGTGATCGTCCAAGAAGCCACCGAGCCTACCTATGCCGACGAGCTGGGCCGCTGGGTGGTCACCAAAGGCGGCGGCATGGGCGCCAACAACCACTATCCGATGACCGGACGCCAGGCCAAAGAGGCGATCGTTCCCAACACCATCAGTGGGGCCCTTGACCTAGGACGTACTGTGTTCCGAGCGCGACAGGAAGGCGACGACCCTGTCGCGGCGGCCATCGCAGCTCTCCATGGTGTGCTCCTTTTCAACGGCGCGGTGGAGCGTATAGTAGAAGAGGAGAAAATGGGCTTCTACCATACGCTGGTCGACCTTCGGGGGATGGCGCAAGACGAGGGCCGCACCGCTCGATTGGTGATCAAGAACGAGACCATGCTCCTTTCGATTGACGACACAGTGAAGGCCATCTTCCCCGACCTGGTCTGTATGCTGGAGGCAGATACCGGACGTGGGGTGATGAGCGTCGAGCTGATGACGGGCACATCATTGGCTCTGGTCGGAGTAAGGTGCCATCAGCGACTGCGTGAAGCACTGGACTCCGAAGTGGGCGCAATTGCTTTCAGCCCGGCTCGCTACGGCCGCCCCGAACTGGAATACCTGCCTATTGAGACCCTCGTGGAAGGCTTCGATTAGGGGACAGAGCTTGTCTGACACAAAGAAGCGTTATCGGATCAGAGCGGTGGAGCGTGCCCTAGACCTCCTCGGCGCATTCTCCACATCCGAGCCGGAACTCACGCTGACCGAATTGAGTGCCCGGGTGAACCTAAGCACGAGCACAACCTACCGCCTGCTGGTCACTCTGGAGAGCCGGGGCTACGTGGAGAACAACCGCAAGACAGGAGGGTACCGTCTGGGGGTCACCTGCATGGACCTGTCCACCGTTTTTCTATCCCAGCTTGACCTACGGGAGCGGGTCTTGCCTCTGTTGGAGGCTCTCCGGGAAGAATACAGGGAGACAGTGCACTTGGCGATTCTGGATGGCAACCGGATGGAGGTGATCTATCTCGAAAAGCTGGAGGGGTTGCAGGCGATCGGGATGATGGGCTCACGGGTAGGTGGGCGGGCACCTGCCCACTGCACAGGGTTGGGCAAGTGCATGCTGTCCTACCTTCCCGAGGAGACTGTGCGTGGCTTCTATGCTGCCCACGGACTTCGCGCACACACTTCCAACACCATCACTGATGTGGAAGAACTGCTACAAGAACTGGTGGGCGTGAGACAGAGAGGCTATGCCATTGACGATGTCGAGCACGAACTTGACGTGAAATGCATCGCTGCGCCGGTGTGGAACCACGAAGATGCGGTGGTCGGGGCGATCAGTGTCAGCGGCCCAGAGCAACGGATGAATCGTCTCATCGCCAACGATGACCTGGTTGACAGAGTGAAGACCACGGCCAGTGAAGCCTCGATGCGCCTGGGCTATGCTCGCCGCGGAGATACAGGAGAAGTAGCAGAACCTTTGTAATTGTTTTGGCAGGGTTCTCCCTTCCTGTCTGAGGAGCTTTCGTTATACCATGAACAGAGAGCAGAATCTCCAACGAATACTCGATAGCAGAGTAATAGCCATCATTCGTCTGGACAGTGCCGCACAGTCGGTGCAGGTGGCTCAAGCTATCAAAGCAGGGGGGGTGCACGTCATAGAGTTCACCATGAGCACTCCCCGTGCTCTGGAGTCGATCGATGAATCGGCACACCTCTTTGGAGATGACGTGCTTCTAGGGGCAGGCACGGTTCTTGATCCCGAGACAGCCAGGGCTGCGATCTTGGCCGGTGCCCAGTTCATAGTTTCACCAACCCTGAACCAGAGGACGATCGAGATGTGCCATCGCTACGGGGCTATAGCTGTACCGGGAACTCTGACGCCCACTGAAATCCTCACTGCCTGGGAATGGGGCGCTGATCTGATCAAGGTCTTTCCCGCAAGAGTGGGGGGGCCTGCCTACATAAGCGATATCTTGGCGCCGCTGCCCCAGGTTCGGTTGGTGGCCACTGGCGGCGTCGGCCCTGCCAACGCGGCTGATTTCATCCGTGCAGGAGCGGCAGCGGTGGGCATCGGGGGCGCTCTGGTGAGCAGACACGCGGTGGCCGAGGGCAAGTTCGACTTGCTAACTGAGCACGCGGGCCAATTGATGGCCGCGGTACATGCCATTCAGCCCGACGTGAGGATCAAGCGCAATGGTCACGGAACGGCGTGACACACGCCATCTCGTCAGTAGCTATGGAGCAGAATAGATGCAGGAGGGAAGATCCCTATGGACGCAATCAGGCTGCTAGGCATCTGCGGCAGCCCTCGTAAGACCGGCAACAGTCGATTTCTCTTGGAGCGTGCTGTCGCGGCGGCCAAGGAGACCGCTCCGGACGCGGTGGAAATCGAAGTGTACACGTTCGCTGGCAAGGAAATCGCGCCGTGTATCTCTTGCTTTCGGTGCATGGAGGCCGGTGACTGCACGACAGAAGATGATTTTCAGGAGTTGCGCGACAAATGGGTGGCGGCAGATGCGATTATCTACTCGGTTCCAGTGTATCACATGGGAATTCCCGGCCAGTTGAAGTGCTTCATAGATAGGCTGGGCAATTCTCTCTATTCCTACTATGGGGGCGTTATCTCCAGGAACCTCAAGACCGTGGGCGTTGCGGTACAGGGCAGTCACATCTTCGCCGGCCAGGAGCAGGTGATGACCACCTTGATCAACCATGCCGTGCTCATGAGTTGCGTCCCCGTTGCAGGGGATCCCTGGCAGTCGTACATAGGCGCGGCCGGCTGGACGCGGAATGAATCACGTAAGGATGGCCTACGCCGCTTATACGATGAAGGAGAAGCAGATGCGCAGATCGCTGTAGCCGCAGCAGAAAGCCTGGGCAAGCGAGTTGTGCAGATGGCACTGGTGATCAAAGGCGGTGGACTCATCCATCGTGATATGCTGGAAGAGGACGGCTCGTACACCGTCTTTCTCAGCCGCCTTGCTTCTGGAAATCAAATGAGTTGATAGGAGGGATGATGGATACATTGACCATAGACCCAGAGAAATGCACGGCCTGTAAGGCGTGCGAACTGGTGTGCTCCTTCACACATGAAGGCGTGTTCGCACCGACGCTATCGCGCATTCGCGTGGTGCGGTTCATGGACCGGGGCCTTAGCGTGCCTATAGTATGCGTGAACTGCGCTCGTCCGGCCTGCGTCGAGGTGTGTCCCACCGGGGCAGCCTACATCGATCGCAGCGTGCCGGTGGTACGAATCAACGAAGAGGAATGCATCGGTTGCGGAGACTGCATCAAAGCCTGTCCCTTTGGAGCAGCGGACTTCAATGACGAGAAAGAGGTGGCCTTCATCTGTGACCTCTGCGACGGCGAGCCGGTCTGTGTAGCCAACTGCATTTATGGGGCCCTGAGTTTCGAGCCGGTGCGAAGCGTTGCTCAGCGCAAGCGACGAGCCACGGCTGAGGCCTACGCGCTTGGAGAACACGTTGGGCGAAAGGAGAGCCATGATTAGAGACATCGGTAACCAGCGGATACTGAATGTGGATCTCGCCTCCGGCCGCACCTGGACAGAAGACCTTGCACGTGAGGACCTGCTTCAGTTCCTGGGCGGCAGAGGCATTAACGCCAAGCTACTCTACGAGCGGGTTGGTCCAGGCATCGATCCTCTCGGACCGGAGAACGTGCTCATTTTCGGTCCAGGTACACTAACAGGCACCAGCGCCCCTTCATCGGGTCGCACTTCTGTGACCTGCAAGGGGCCCGCTACCGGCCTCTACCTCAAGGTGAGCGCAGGTGGGCACTTGGGTGCTGAGTTGAAGTACTCGGGGTACGACTACCTGGTGGTCCAGGGGACTGCCAGGGACCCCGTCTATCTCTGGATCGACGATGGTCAGGTGGAGATACGCGACGCCCGTCACCTTTGGGGGCTGGGGACTCGCGACACCGATCGCGTGATCAAGGAGGAGCTAGGGGACGACGAGATCGAGGTAGGCCTTATCGGCCCTGCTGGTGAGAACGGAGTTCTCTTCTCCTGTATCATCTTCTCTCTCTACAACTCAGCCAGTCGCGGCGGAGTGGGCGCGGTGATGGGTTCCAAGAACCTGAAGGCCATTGCCGCGCGGGGAACTGGTGGATTGAGGCTAGCTGAAGGCCAGGAGTTCTTCGATCTGGCGGCTCGCACGCGGCGGGAACTGGCCAAGGATGCCGGTTCGGAAACATTGTACAGGTGGGGTACTGCAGGATCCATCCCCCCTCTGAACGAGTTAAGTATGCTGGCCTCGTACAACTTCAGCCACGTGAGGATCGATGATGCGGAGAAGATCAGTGGTCAGTACTTGGAGGACGAAGGCTATCTTACCGGACGCGAGTCCTGCTTCTCCTGCTCCACGGCCTGCCACCGATTCGTCCGTACCAAGGAACACAAGTACGGAGAGGTACAGGATTCGGGGCCCGAGCTAGAGACGATGCTCTCTCTAGGTGCGGAGTGCGGAATCGTGGACACGGAGGCCGTGATCAAGGGCAATCAACTGTGCAACGACTACGGACTGGACGTGATTTCGGCTGGGCATGTCATTTCCTGGGCCATGGAGTCCTACGAGAAAGGGTTGATCAAGGGCCACCAGGCGGATGACCTGGACCTACACTTCGGCAACGTTGACAGCCAGTTGGAACTGATCCGCCGCATAGCCTTTCGAGAGGGGTTGCTCGGCGGTCTACTGGCCAACGGTACCAGGCAGGCCGCAGAGGAAGTAGGTGGCGACTCCTGGAAGTGGGCGATACAGGCTAAGGGATTGGAGATGTCAGCCGCAGACACTCGAATGGCCAAGAGCTATGCACTCGCCTTCGCTGTTAACCCCAGAGGACCGGATCATCTGATGACCGAGTGCCTTGCTGAGTTTGGATTCACGGAGGAAGCCCGCGCCCTCATCAAGCAGATCACGGGCGATGAGAAGTACGCGGACGCCACCCTCCTTGATAAGCGGTCTGACATCGTGCGTTGGCACGAGGACTGCTATGCGGCCACAGACGCCTTGGGGTTCTGCGCCTTCACTTCGACTGCCGCCTATGCCGTGAACCCAGAGAATATGGCACAGTTGTTCGGCCATGCCCTGGGTATCCAGTTCACCGAGGAGGAACTAATGATGGCCGGGCGTCGAATCGTGACGCTGGAGAGGTGTTTCAATGTCCGACAGGGTGCGCGCCGGAAGGATGACGTCTTGCCCTGGCGGATGATGAACGACCCTGTGCCCGAGGGTCCGAAGAAAGGATTGGTGACCGACAGGGAGACCCTCGATCGGCTATTGGATGAGTACTATGAGATGCATGCCTGGGAGCTGACAACGGGCATCCCGACGAGGGAAACCTTGGAACTCCTAGGGCTACTTGAGTTATGTGGTGACACCGTAGCAGACTAGGCGAGGAAGATGCCGGCGATCACGTTACGCCTCTTTGGCTTTGGCCCCAAGGCCAGCGGTTACGACACTGAAACTAAGTCTATCCCTGAAGGTGCTACCATCCGGGGAGTCTGGGAGAGCCTACGGTCCTCAGCCAATGAGGATGAATTGCTGGCACGAATAGATCAAAGAAACGTCTTCTTCCTCGTGAACGGCAGACTCATCCACGGGGCGGAGACACGGAGAACTGTACTACAAGAGGGTGATACGGTCACATTCATGGTGCTAGCGATTGGAGGCTAGTCCGTATGCTGGACGGTGATGCAGGAGCCAAGGAGGCTCGCATTCCGTGAAGGAAGGGGGTGGTGAACCGGGCATATTTGCTAAGACCTGGTGGACGAACGAAGAGACAGCTAGCCTAAGAAGAGCTAAAGGAGGAAAGTCATGAAACTGCGAAGCTTGTACCTTATCACCATATTGCTGATCGCCTCGCTGCTAGTGGGGGTGATTAGCTGCGGCACGCCGGCACCAGAACCGACCCCCACGACGGCTCCTCCACCTGTGGAGAAGCCTGTCATGGTGATCGCTCTGGATAGCGACATAGACCATATCAACCCTCAAGAGTTCCGCAGCGATGCAGGCTACCACGCGGTGGCCAACCTGTATGAGCCTGCGATCTTGCAGGTGCTTGTGCCAGACCCAGACCAGGAGGGAGTGCTGCTGGGCATTGCCGAGTATGGCCCCGGCATGGCCACCGAGGTGACGGTGGACGAGGAGAATGCTGTCATCACACTCCACATCCCAGATGGGCTCAAGTTCCCCAATGGCAACCCCATCACGGCACACTCCTTCAAGTACGCGTATGACTTGGCGTTCCAGATGCCCACCAGCTACGCGCCCGTGCTGTTCCCGTATATGGGCCTAGCGAGCCACGAGGATGTGGTTGCGGTGGATGATAACACACTGGAGTTCCACCTCGAACAACTGACCCCGCTCACTCTGGCGGTCATGGCCTTCAATCCCTTCGGGGCGTTGGACGAAGCAACCATTGCGGAGAACGCCACAGCGGACGATGAGTGGGCTGCGGAGTGGCTCCGTCGTAACTCTATGTCTAGCGGGCCCTACGTTATCACCGAGTGGGAACAGGGTGTGGAGTACGTATTCGAGCCTAGCCCCAACTATTGGCAGGGCGAAGACTACTTCCAGAACTCCAAGGTCATCCTCAGGGTGGTGCCCTCAGCCGAGGATAGGGAACTGCTGTTGAGGCAGGGAGACGTGGATATGGCCTGGGGCCTGCCTTATAAGAACGTGGATGATCTTAAGGCCGACCCCAACGTCGAGGTGTACAACGTCAGCACCACACGACTCTTCTACCTGGGGATGAACAACAATCTTCCGCCTTTCGACAACAAGGCGCTACGCCAGGCCATCTCGTACGCTATTCCCTACGATACACTCGTTGAAGAGGTGTTCTATGGATACGCGCAGAAGGCCACCAGCCCCATCCCCGTAGGCATGCCCACCCACACCGACGAGTTCTGGCCCTACGACACGGACCTGGACATGGCCGCGGATAAGTTGGAGGAGGCCGGCTATCCCGACGGCCTGGATGTGACGTTGGCGGTGCGCATGTCAGTTCCCTGGGATGTCGAGGCTGCGACATGGATTCAGGCCTCCCTGGCGGAGGTAGGCATCAATGTGACCATCGACAGGCTGCCCGATGCCCAGTTCTTCGATCAACTCAACGGCCATCAGCTCCCCCTCTTCATCCACGACTGGTATTCTTGGGGCAATGACCCCTCGTACCAGTTGAGTTTCCTGCTCAAATGCGGTCAATTCACCAACTATGCCGACTACTGCAACGAGCGGGTGGACGAGCTAATCGAGACCACGGCCTGGTCTCTGGACGCTGCGGTGAAGGAAGCTGGCATGCGTGAGGCCCAGCAGATCATCATTGATGATGCGCCTTGGGCCTTCCTGTACCAGCCCGATCTGATCGTGGCTGGCAGCAAGGGCTTCACCGGATTCGCCGTGGTCGATGATCAACTGCTCCGCTTCGCCTACATGGGCAAGACGACGGAGTAGCGACTGGACCGAGCAGTGGGTGGGGGGGGCCAGTTGGGCCCCCCCCCCCCC
>JAUWLF010000136.1 GCA_030613785.1 Chloroflexota bacterium
CCTGAACTCAGATGTGCGTGAACCTGCTCCAAGCTGACATTTTGCGAATCCGGCTGATATGACAGAGGAGGCCACAATGATAGACATCCCTCTCAGTGCCAAGGTTGAGTGTACCGACGGCGCCTGCGGCGAGTCCGTCACGGTGATCGTCGATCCCGTTGCACGCAAGGTGACCCACTTTGTGGTGAAGGACAAAACGTCCTCTCCGGCGGTGGAGCGTCTTGTGCCCGTGGATCGAGTCGTAGAGACTACGCGCGAGGTGATCCGTTTGAACTGCGCCAGAGAAGACCTGGCCGAAATGGAGCCCTTCGTGGAGATGCAGTACGTCAGGAACGAAACGCCTCCGCCTGACCTTTCTGGGGTCTATTACAGCGTATTCATGACGCCCTATGTTACGTCGGTGGAGGCCCGTTACACGCCCGTGGAGGTGGAGAGCGTTCCGGAGGGCGAATTGGCCTTGCGCCGGGGAACTCTAGTGGAAGCTACCGACGGATACGTCGGCAAGGTGGGTGAGCTGATGGTCGATCCGGCTAGCGGGCAGATCACACACCTGGTTTTACAAGAAGGTCATCTGTGGCGCAAGAAGGAGATCAGTGTGCCTGTTTCGGCGATCGACCGCGTGTTCGAGGAGACGGTGTACCTGAATCTCGACAAGCAGGCCGTCGAGTCACTGCCCTCCATCCTGGTGAAGCGCCACTACGGCATTCTGCCGTGAGACTGTCGGAAGTCCTGGCCAGAGAAGAAGGCTGGATCTCCCAGCAGATGCTCAACGAGCAACTGGTGGGGGAGCTGCTCGAAGAGAGTAGGGCAGCGGAGTAGTGCCGCAAAGCTGGCGGGATGGAAAGAGGGATCCAGATGCCCATCCGGTGGCGGTCACTTTCGATAAGGCCGACGAAGCTGGTGAGACTGGCCAGGCTGCTCCGGACGTCGCCCTTGCCACGCTGAGGGCCTAGAGGGGGAAGGTTCATCACACCTCGCTCTCTGCGGAAGCCGAGGAAAGCCTGCGCAGAGTCCTGAGCAAGAGCCAATGAAACGCGTAGACCCTTGCGAAGGTTTGGGACCTATCGCAAGGGCTGAGAGACACTAGACAACAGGAAGGAGGTACGCACATGCCTAGAGCAGCAGTGAGACGACGTGGACGGCGACGTGGCAGGCGTCGAGCGCGCCGTCGGTCAGCAGTGAAATGAGGAGGTATAAACATGCCTAGAGCAGCAGTAAGACGACGCGGACGGCGACGCGGACGCCGACGTGCACGCCGCCGCACGAGGAGGCGCATGCTTCTGGTGGGGGGCATGGTTGTCCTGGCGGCCGGCGGTACGGCTGCGGCCGTCAAGATGAGTAAACAGGATGCCCAGAAGGTCGAGCAGCAGACGGGCAAGCCACCCGATCAGCTAACGGAAGAAGAACTGAAGGCTGCCATGCAAGAACTGGGCATCCAGAGCCTGGAACTCACCGACGAGGACAAGGCCGCCGTTGCGGCCCAATCGGGCGACGCGACGACGGCTTCTGCGCCATCCGCACCGCCTACACAGCCGGTTGCCCCAGCCGCACCGGGGGAGGCTTATCTCGACGAACTCGAGAAGCTGGCTGCCCTGCGCGACAAGGGGATCATCACCGACGAGGAGTTTGAGAACAAGAAGAAGCAGCTACTCGGCCTTTAGATACCTGTTCGGCTGACCTAACCCGGTCTGGGCGCTGGTCGGCGACGGACGACCGTCGAGGTGCCCCTCAGCAAGGCTGTTCTGATAGCAGTCTGCGGTGCGCGGCTCAACTTCCTTCGTCAGGTTGTCAGGCGGCCCGACACACGCTGGAAACGGATCGGGTCTGTGCAGTTCGGCTACGGGATTATCGGATCTAGGGAAGACTCAAGAAAAGGGGAATAGCGAGAAAGGAGTCACATCACAATGTATGGACCAATGCAACTGAGTGTTATCGGCTTTGACAACGAGGAGATCATCGGCGGCCTGCTGGATGAGCTGGACAGAGTAAGGGAGTTTGGCATCATCAGGCTGATCGACTTTCTCTTCGTGGCTAAGGATGAAGATGGCGATATCTCTGCCATGGAAGTCACCGATCTTACCGAAGAAGAAAGGATGGAGTTCGGTGCCGTCGTAGGGGGGCTGATCGGCCTGGGCGCTGCTGGCGTTGAGGGTGCCGCGGCAGGTGCAGCGGCTGGTGCGTTGGCGGTGGCCGAGCATGACTTCGGCCTCACCGCGCAGGAAATCCAAGAGGTGGCAGATCGTATACCAAAGAGCAGTTCCGCTGTCATCGTCCTCTTCGAGCATACCTGGGCGCTGAGACTGAAGGAGTACATACTGGATGCCGGCGGTGTGCTGATCGCTCAAGGTCTGCTACATCCGTCCGCCCTGATCGAAGTGGGCGAAGAACTGGCGACCGCAGTGGAGGCAGAGAAGCTCCTGGAACTGGAGGAGATCCTGGAAGAGGAACTCGACGACCTGGAGCTTATGCACCACAGAGGGGAGATCACCGAGGAAGAGTACAAAGCCCAGAAAGCAGAATTCGAAGCCGGGATAAAGGTGCTAGAAAGCGAACTGGGCGGGTCCTAGCGCCGGGACATCAAGGTCTGTGACCTCGCGCCACAGTCCGTGAGAGGGCGGGTTCGCCCGCGATTCTTCGTGGGCGGACCCGCGTGCTCGCACGGCTTGGTGTGCATTCTTGTCAGAGCAGCGACGCCCCCGGCCCGTGCCATTCGGCGGGCGGCTCGTGTCCAGTGGTCTCTACCCGCAGGTGAAGGTCAGTCCGAAAGGCGGGCAGCTACTCGTCGGAGACAGAGAAGTTGCCTAGCGTGGGTCAATGAAAGAAAGGGGATAGAAGACCATGCTCGCAAAGCTGCTCATCCGCTGGTTCATCGTCGCCATTTCGCTAGGTGTTGCCGTCTGGATCGTACCTGGGATATCCGTGGAGGGTGGTACGGCCTGGGTCGCCGTCGCCATTGTGGCCATTGTCCTGGGGCTGGTCAACGCCATCATCAGACCCATCCTGGCGTTTCTGTCCTGCGGGTGCATTGTCGCCACCATGGGCCTTTTCATGATCGTGATCAACGCCTTCACGTTGTGGCTCTCCTCGTGGGTCGCAGTCAACTGGCTGAACATCGGCTTCTACGTGGATGGCTTCCTGCCGGCCCTTTTCGGTGGGATCATCGTTAGTATCGTGTCCTTTGTGCTCTCCATGGTCCTCAAGGATGACTAGGCGAGCTCGCAAATCAAGCACGCGGTACACATCGTAGTAACCGTCGAACTGACACGTAAGGGGTTGCTGTGTTAAGGAGGAGCAGAACATGAGTGATCTGATAGTAGTGGCCTTTGACAACGAGACCGGCGCTGAGAACATGCGCGACGCGCTGGTGGGCATGCAGAAGCGTCACGTGGTGACCCTGGAGGACGCCGCGGTCGTCGTGAGGAAGCCAGATGGCAAAGTCAAGGTCAAGCAGGCCGTCAATCTCGTCGGCGAAGGTGCCCTAGGTGGAGCCTTCTGGGGCATGCTGATCGGCATCATCTTCTGGATGCCCTGGCTGGGCGCGGCCATCGGTGCCCTGTCGGGAGCGATCAGTGGGCATTTCTCGGACATCGGCGTGGACGACGGATTCATCAAAGAAGTCGGGGACACGATCGAACTGGGTCACTCGGCCTTGTTCCTGTTGGTCAAGGAAGCCACCCCGGACAAGATGGTGGACGAGCTGAAGCAGTACAAGGGCAAGATCCTGCAAACCTCGCTCTCAGCCGAGGACGAGGCCAAGCTGAAGGAGACGTTTGGCGCCGAGTAGGAAGCACGCGTCCCCACCATCGAAGGCGCGGGCGCGGTTGCAGCAGCCAGCTAAGTCCACGACAATTGATCGGACCGACTCGGTGGGCTGCATTCACCCGCCGAGTCGATTCCTGATGGTGGCGTGTCGAACGGGGCAGTCCGCGTCACGGGCTTGCTGCGATTCGCGGGCCCGGCTAGAATCCAGCATAACACTCTTACCAACGCCTTGAGGTACAAGATGCTACGACGTTCGTGGTACACTGTCTCGGCTCTGGTCACCATCCTGGCTTTGTTGCTAGTGGTCGCTCCTGCCGCTGCTCAGATCCCGGAAACTGGTGCCGTGCAGATACTCACCGGCCACATCGAGCCTGGGGAGGGGGCGGTCTTCTATGTCATCTCCGGCCTGGAGCGAGGTCAGACACTCTACGTCTACGCTAGCGGCACCTCGGGCAACCTGGATCCCTTTGTGGCTTTGGCCGACCACGAAATCGACAGGGAGACAGCAAGAGAGGACTTCGAGGAGAAGGTGGCGCTCGCTCTCGCCGAGGGTCGTGATCCTCTAGAGGTGATCCCCCAGTTCGCTGGTGAGCTGTTCGTGGCCTGGGACGACGACAGTGGCACGGGATACGATGCAGCCTTCGAGTATCGAGTTCCAGCGGGCGGCGACTATCATTTGATGCTGGGTAGCACACCCGCTCGGCAGACCTTCGGCGACTTTCGTCTCGCAATTGGCATCGACGCGCCTGACGTGCTATCAGGCGAGGCTGAACCAACGGGTGACACTATCGCAAACCTTGATGAAGGTGCCTCCGCTGTCGGGGTCGCCGTTCAAGAAACAACGGGAGCGCTTACTGTCGACAAGACTTCTACATTCTATGCTTTGAGAAAGATCAGCGCAGGCGACACGCTCTACGTCTTCATCGAAGCGACCTCGGGCGACCTCAAACCCATCATCCTCCTGAAGGATTTCGGCGACAAGCCGCTGAGTACGGCGAATGTCCTGGGCCGAGAGACGCGCGCAACCTTGCAGTACACGTTTGACGATGACAGCGCAAACTGCACCCTCAACATCTCCAGCTGGAGCGAGGGTAGCACGGTCACCACGGGTGATTATCGCTTGCTGGTGGGCATCAACTCAGCCGACGTATTGAGCGGAGCTGCGACGAGCACGAGGGAAGCCATACTGCAGCAGCCCATCGAAGTCCGCGTTGGCGTGAAACTGGATCAGATCGCGAACGTCGATCAGAAGGCGGAGAACTTCGACGTCGTGGCCAGCCTCCAGATGGATTGGCAGGATGACGAGCTCGCTTTCAGTCCGGATGAATGCCAGTGCCGCCTCAAGCTGTTCACCGCCGACCAGTTCGTGAACTACGCGGCCGAGAACGGGCTCGGGTGGCCGGAATTCACGGTGTTCAACCAACAGGGGAACAGGTGGACTCAGAATCAACTAGTGATTCTACGACCCGACGGAGAAGCCACCTACTTCGAACGCTTCTCGACTACCCTGCAAGCGCCTGATTTCGACTTCAGGTTATTCCCGTTCGATACGCAGGAGTTCTTCATTCGCATCGACTCGCTCTTCCCGGAGGAGCGCGTCGTGTATGAAGATCTGGAAGGCTTCAGTGCTGTCGGCGAGCAACTGGGCGAGGAAGAATGGGTTGTCACCAGCTTCGACACCATCGTGAGCAGTCAGGAGTTCGGCTCCCGGTTCTCCTTCGGGTTCGTTGCCCAGCGACATCGGACCTTCTACGTCTACCGCATCCTCGTTCCCCTCGCGCTAATCATGGCCGTCGCCTGGGTCACCTTCTTCCTGGCGGACTACACAAAGCGCATCGAGGTCACCACCGCCAACATGCTGGCGTTCATCGCTTTCAACTTCACGGTCTCCGACGATCTGCCCCATCTGGGGTATCTGACTCTCATGGATGTGATCATGATCAGCATCTTCGTCCAGAGTGTGCTGGTCATCGTGTTCAATGTCTACCTGAAACGGCTGGAAATGAGCGGAAGGAAGGCGTTGGCCGAGAGACTCGACAAATACACGCTCTTGGCCTTTCCGGCGGTCTTCGTCTTGGTACTTGCACTGGTCGTTCTGCTCTTCGGTCAATCATAGAGTCCAGTCGCGCATCGATGGCGGCACCCTGGAAATCCGAATATGGGGAGATGGTGCTTGGAGTCCCAGTCTGTGACGGGCACGCCGAGCACATGAAGGTGATTGAGATGCCCTCTCGGCGTTCGATCTAGAGCCTAGTGGCATCAAAGTAGCCAATGAATGCATCGCTAACCTACTCACTTCCACCGAAAGGCGAATGGAGACCGGCCATCTCAACCAGTGGAGGCAGGTACCAATTCCGCTCTCCGTGAGTCGATAGGACGCGAATCGAGAGGTCCAGCAAGGAACAGTGGGTAACTCGCGAGGGTTCAGTAGAAGAATGTGGATCTGGATAGGCGTCATGGTCGCAGCAGTTGTCTGGCTATTGAGGTACCGCAGGCGCAGACGCCCTGAGAGGCCACGGGTCGAAGAAAGACCAGCCAGACCTGAGGCTCCTTCGAGAGTGGCCCCAGTATCTGTTCGGGGCCTGTCCGAGGAAGAGGCCGAAGCTCGACGGGTGGAGGGCCAGAGCAATGACATCCAGTTGGAACCCCCGCGTTCCTCCGCGGACATCTGGCGTGAGAACGTGCTTTCGATCTTCAACTTGAATCTAGTGGGCCTTGCGATCGCTGTATGGGTCTTCGGAAAGCCCTTTGACGCCCTGGTTACGGTTGGCGTGCTGCTCCTCAACATCGGGCTGAACGTGGGCCAGGAACTGCTGGCTAAGAAGAGATTGGAGAAGCTTCTGGTGTTGACGCGACCGAAGGGCGCGGTGATTCGGGAAGGCAAGCTGAGATTCGTCGACCCAGACGAGCTCGTCGTGGGTGACGCCCTGGTCGTAGGACCAGGTGACTACGTGCTGGTTGACGGCGCCCTCATTGGTGACGGACAGATCACGGTGGACGAATCGCTGCTCACGGGTGAGGCTACTACCATCATCAAGCGAGCTGGCGACACGCTTTACGCGGGCAGCTACTGTGTGACTGGGCGAGCTGCCTATGAGGCCAAGAAGATAGGGGCGGAGCGGCATGTGGCTACTCTTGCGGCGGAAGCCGAGGACGCACCAAAGCAGTTGACGGAGCTGCAGCGCCTGATGGATCTCATCCTCCGCGTTTTGCTGGCCCTAGTCGCCGCTTTCTCCATCCTCGTCTTGGCCGAGTATTACTTGTTCCGTAGCTCGATTCTCGATGAAGCCTACCTGAACGTTCTCTCCATCATTTTCGGCATCGCGCCCGCTGGCTTGTTCTTTGGAGTCGTGGTGGGCTATGCGATCGGGGCGAGAGACATGGCCAGAAAGGGGGCGCTCATTCACCGCTCCCAGTCCGTTGAGTCGCTTGCCTACGTCGATGTGCTCTGCTTCGGCACTACCGGCACACTGACCGGCACCGAGGTTCATCTGGACTACATCGATCCGCCACCTGACCGTGAGGGTCTGGCAGAGGATCGAATCCAGCGCATCCTCGGCGATTACGTGTACAGCACAGAGGCTACTAGCAGCCCGGTCATCAGGTCCCTCTCTGATGCCATGACTGGCAACCCTCGCCCGGTGCTAGACGAGGCTCCCTTCTTGTCGCTGCACGGTTGGAGCGCCGTCGGTTTCGATGACGTCGACTTGCAGGGCACTTACGTGTTGGGCGATCCCGAGACAGTGCGCCACAATCTCGTGGTGGACATCACCGCCCCGCAGGAAGAGGCGGAACCCAAGCCAGAGGAGGAGGATGCTCCGAGGGCGTCCATCTGGAAGAGGCTCCGGAGCCGGGCAGGTGGCCTTCTTGGGAGGTCAGACCAGGTCTCAGACAGTGATGCACCCCAGGATCGATCGTCGTTGGCGATGGCCGACCAGCCCGCGTCAGATCCCCCGCGAGTCGCAAGCGAAGAGCAAGCAACCGCAGATCTCAAGCCGTCAGGGGAAGAGACACAGAAGCCAACAGCCTTCAGGAGGCTTCTCAATCGGGCGCAGCGCGTCATACGGCGGGAACAAGAACCTTCAGAGGAGGACACGACGACGGAGGCCGCGAGTGAGCAGCTTGTTCTCGTCTTCGCCTACCGGCCCGACGTGACTCCGCTTCAGGACGGCGGCGGGCGAGCTCGGTTGCCCGTGGACCTTGTCCCTCTATGCTATGTGCGCCTCTCGGAGGAGATACGCCCTGAGGCCAGAGAGATGGTCAAGGACTTCACCGCAGCCGGCGTGGACGTCAAGATTCTGTCCGCGGACCATCCAGATACCGTGACCGCCACCGCTCGAGCCCTGGGACTGGGCGCAGATGGGGGGATGCCCCTGAGTGCGGTTTCAGGGCGCGATCTGGACCCTGTGGTGGAATCGAAGTTTGCTC
>JAUWLF010000122.1 GCA_030613785.1 Chloroflexota bacterium
CTCCTCCCCGTTGTGCTTCGTGAACTTCACGACTGCGGTGTAGACGACGGAAACACGGACATCGTCATCGCTGTGGGCACCCACCCTCCTCTCGTTGGAGAAAGGCTTGAGAGGCGCCTTGGAAGACGGATTCCAGAAGACTACCCGGTGACCAACCACGACAGTTGGGCTGATGATTTGGTGTGCATAGGCACCATAGGCGATGTCGAGGTCCAGGTCAATCCCATCGTTGCCCAGGCAGACCTCAAGATCGGTATCGGCGCCAATCTTCCGCATCCCTTTGCCGGATTCGGTGGCGGGCCCAAGATAGCGATGCCGGGAATCTGCGGGTACGATACCATCCGGGAGCACCACACCAGCACTTTGATGGAACCAGGTTCCTATCTGGGTCGCATTGACGGCAACCCCTTCTACGACTTCATCTGCCAGACCTCAGAGTTGCTGGGCCTGGACTACGTGATCGACTGCGTGATCGACGCCGAGGGGCGGCCGGTGCAGATTGTTTCGGGTCATCCTATCAAAGCCCACGAAGCAGGAATTGCAGCCTGCCAGCAGATCTACGGTGTCGAGATCCCAGAGGAGGCAGATGTGACCATCTCCTCGGCCTATCCGCATGAGGGCAGCCCCCAGATCATCAAACCCATCCTCCCAGCGGTCATGAGCACCAAGCAAGACGGCATCTTGATCCTCGTGGCGGTGTGCCAGGACGGGCTGCCAGAGCCTTTCCTGGAGATGTTCGATCTAGTCCGGTCTCTTCATCCACACGATCCAATGCAAACAGTCCTTGAGCACATGAGAGGGAGGAAGGCCTTCGTTCCGAACAGCCCCATGGACTTCAACTGTGCGATCCAGGTCAACTTCAGCTGCCTGAGACACATCAACGTCATACTGGTTTCAGAGAACTTGAGCGAGACTCAGGCCTCCAGGATGGGCTTCAGGCACGCGCCAGACCTGGAAATGGCGATAGACATGGCCTATCACTTACGGCCGGAGGCGAAGGTCAACGTCTTCGCCTCTGGGGGTGTCGTCTTGCCATTGGTCGGGAAGGAGATCGACCTTTTCGCCTCTTGAAGGATCGTCCCTCTCAGTGAGACGCTCCCTTTGGCCATCAGGGGGACCTGTACCTCGCGGCGGGGCAATTCACCCCTCAGCACCCGCTACATTCAGGCGTCCTTTCAGTGCAGTCAGCTTGGAGAGTCGTGTACAGCCAAATCGGATTCGCCTCATGCACCTGAAGGCGAGTTCCCAGGGTGACCAAACGCCCCCCTAGCCAGGCCAGTAGCCGACCGTGGACGCGAGTGCGTTTCTTAGGTCCCGCCAACAGCCGGCTGGCCAACTGTGGTCTTCTTGCCTGGGCGTGCAAATTCTCCTAGCGCTGCTGGTGAGCTGACACCTCACTCCATCTCAGCACTTCACACCTCCTTCGCATGCCGGCAAAGTTCTCGCCAGTACAGCCTCCCATCTCATCCCCAGGCGGTGCCTAGCTCTGGAGTAGATCCCCGGCTGGGCCGCCGTTCCCTAGGCTGGCTCGTCGGCTGTCTACCGCGCACCCTTCCTAGCTCCAACCTTTATGCTGTAGATGTTCAGCGGCATGGGCGCATCGCCGGAACCGTCGCAGCACGCCGTGCCGAGCTCTGCACGAGTGGCGTCAACCTTGTCCATTACCGCGACATCCTCAAAGCCCGCTTTCCTGATGATGTTGAGATACTCCGATTCCTCCAGAGCTCCCGACACACAGCCAGCCCAAGACGACAGATCGTGTCTCATGTCCTCAGGAAGAGGCTGGGAAGTCACAATGTCCGAGATGAACATCCTCCCGCCGGGCTTAAGGACCCGATAGGCCTCCTGGAAAACCTTCTCCTTGTCGGGAGACAGATTGACAACGCAGTTGGAGACCACCAAGTCCACACTGTCGTTGTCTACTGGCATATCCTCCATCTCCCCGAGTCGGAACTCCACGATGTGGTCCACCCCTGCCCTTTCGGCAATCCTGGTCGATCGTTCGATCATGTCAGGCGTCATGTCCAAACCGATGACTCTGCCAGTCTCGCCGACCCTCTGCGCGGCGAGCATTACGTCCAACCCGGCTCCCGAACCAAGGTCAAGAACCACTTCTCCCCGATGGATCTCGGAGAGGGCTAGCGGATTCCCGCAGCCCAGAGAACTTCCCGCCACGTCCTCCGGTAGGCTGGACAACTCCTGCTGCGAATAGCCAATCATCTGAGCCACACTCTGTGTGGGCACGCAGTTGGAGTCTGGCCCGCAGCACGAGGAGGAACCCGTGCGTGCCAACTCGGCGTAATGCCTCCTCACCGCCTCTTTAATCTGCTTCTGTTGAGACTTATCCACACTACTACCTCCTTACAGACTTAGTGTATCGTTCAGTTTTCTCAGCAGTTCGCTGAGTTGCCGTAGCTCATCAGGCTGGATACCCTCACAACAACTCCCAAAGATCTCGTCCAAGTTTGGAGTTGCCTTCTGGAGATCCCTACCCCTCTCGCTGAGTCTAACCAGGAGACTTCTTCTGTCGTCCGGATTGGGGACACGAGTCACCAGCCCATTCCTCTCCATGGTGTCAATAATGCCGGTTATGGTCGAGGGTGAACAGCAACAGGCCGACGCCAACTCGTTGAACTGCCGTCCATCTCTCTCCCAGAGCAGACTCAAGACAGAATACTGAGCTGGTGTAAGGTCCGCGGCACTGATCGTGCGTCTTTGGACTTGTCTTAGCTTCTTTGCCACTGTGTCCACCAATTGGACAATCTCCGGAACAGAACCTACCGTGTGCTGATTTGGCAGATCACACCTCTGGCCATGCACGCTCTACTCACCTCCTCGACCCAGACTCCAACGCTTCAACTATGCACTATCAGGTACCGTATCTTATGGCTCCATATTATCCACATCCTAATCATAACAGGGAGACAGCACTTTGTCAAGCCAGGAGAGGGGCCGACAGGAGCACTGGACCCAATCCTTGTGGCACTGCCTATCGCTTTTCGCCCTCTTGCTCACCTTCTCTATCGCTGCCCCCCATCTTGGCCACAAATCGGACACCGCCGAAGACCTCACAGACTGTTCTTGGTCTCGACACGTGACTGGCATCCCGCAAGTGCAATCACCAGCGACGGTCGTCATGGGCTTTTCCGAGAGACAGAAGATTAGGACGAACAGTCCGGGCAAAGGCCTTGGGCACAGTTCACTCGACCTTGCCTCCGCCACGCACGTGAACGCAGGCAGGCAAGCTCTTGCCCCCTCTTGAGATAGCTGCTCCCCAACCCAGAAAGTGAGTGGAGATCATGATCCGCTGTGAGGCTCTCCCCCTCAAGCCGAGGAGCGTGTTAGCCGTCAGCGCTGCATGCTGCCCAAACAGGAAGGATAGGCTAGCAGGGGTCTCTGGAGTAGTGGTACCACGCAAGATGCCGAACAACGGGGACTGAAAAGAGGGGTACTCCGAGCATTCTAGAGACTACTGGTATCGACCCAGCACCAGGCAGGCGTTCTGGCCACCAAACCCGAAGGAGTTGGATAGGGCTATGTCCACGCGTGCTCTGCGAGCCTCGTTCGGCACTGAGTCCAGATCGCAGTCTGGATCTGGTGTTTCTTGGTTTATGGTGGGATGCAACACATCCTCCTGGATGGTCATGATCGTCACGATCGCCTCCACCGCGCCCGAGGCCCCCATCAAGTGGCCGAGCATAGACTTGGTGGCATTGACCGGTATCTCATAGGCCTGGGCACCGAACACGTCTTTGATAGCGACCACCTCCGCAGGATCACCAATCGGCGTGGCCGTGGCATGGGCGTTGATGTACTGTATGTCTTTCGGCTCCAGGCCGGCATCAGCTATGGCTTTGCGCATCGCCATGGCAGATCCGGCTCCCTGTGGATCGGGGGCACTGACGTGATAGGCATCGGAGGTCACGCCATAGCCCAGAACTTCGGCGCATATCCTGGCTCCGCGATCGAGAGCATGACCCAGGCTCTCGAGAACCAGAATGCCACAGCCCTCCGAGGATACAAACCCGTCCCTTTCGCCGTCGAACGGCCGGGACGCTCGTTCCGGCTCGTCGTTCCGCCTGGAAACGGCACGCATAGCACAGATCCCGGCCAGGGCGAGTCCGCACACCGTCGACTCGCTGCCCCCGGCTATCACCACCTGAGCAGACCCATCGCGGATCGCTCTGGCCCCTTCCCCAATCCCTTGTGTTCCCGATGCACAGGCAGCAACAACGGTCGAGGTGTATCCCTTGATCCCAAAGGCACACCCCACATAATGGGCAGCCGAGTTGGGCATCATAGACGGCACGAAAAGAGGGGGCACCCTTCGCACTCCTTTGTTGAGCAGGATGAGGTGCGCCTTCTCCGTTTCCACCAGACCCCCACCTATACCGGTGCCCAGCACCACACCTACGTCTTCCGCGTTGCTCTCGTTTATGGTCAGCGCAGCATCCTCCACCGCCATCTTGGCGGCAGCCACGGCGAACTGGCTGAATCGGGCCATCCGCCTGGCTTCCTTGGCATCCATGTACTCGCCCGGGTCGAAGCCCTTGACCTCACCCATGATCTGCACCGGGTAAGGAGAGGGGTCGAACGCCGTGATCGGCCCTATGCCCGAACGTCCTTCGACCAATCCCAGCCACGTATCCTTGACGTTCAAACCCAGTGGCGTCACGGCTCCCATGCCGGTGACTACCACCCTCGTGCGCTCCCCTCTATGCATACTCCCCTCCTACCGGTAGATGACACCCTACCATCGGCGCTCTTGCGCCGGCCCACTCGTTGGCGTTGCCCTAACGACGCGTCGACCCTCGGTGACCAGGTGACTTGACCGCCCTAGCTATTCCATCGCCGTGCCCGTCTGTAATGTAGCAAAAGCCTGCGGGCTCTTGCCCGCAGGCCCAAACCGTACGGTTCCACCAGTCAGGCTGCATTGCGCACCACCGGCTATGCGGTGGGCGCTGTGACGTTCTCGACGCTCTTCACCCCGGGCACCTGTTCCATCAAGCTCTTCTGGACGCCCATCTGCATGGTCATGGTAGAAAACGGACAACCAACGCAGGCTCCCATCAGCCTGACCTTCACTACCCCGTCTTCGGAGACATCCACCAACTCAATGTCTCCGCCATCCATCTTGAGATACTCTCTGATGCTCTCCAGGGCCTTCTCAACTTCTTCCCTCATGGATCCTGTACCTCTCCCTCTGTCTGTTCTGGACAGACCTTCTGTCTTTCTATACCCAATCTTACCATAGAACTGCGTTTTATCCAATTCGTCGGCGGCAGCGGGATGTCGCTTGATGGTTTTCCCTCACGCCCCTGACGAGGAAGGCTCGCACCAACTGGCCCGCCATCTGCTGACAGGTGAGATGCTCGCCCAGGAGCAGCGAGGCGAGGGCCGCAATCTGACCGAGTGTTGGGACGCCACCCACTCCGTCACGGAAGAGCGCTCAGTGCTACGAGTCATCGGTCCTTGACCTTGTAGACTCTGCACATCATGGCTCTCAATGGCCATCCCCCACTGATGCGGTTGCAGTGTTCTGGATCGTCGGAGGTGACAACGTTGATGTTCGACTCCCAAACCCCGTGCAGCCACGGCTCTTCTCCGGGCAACTCCGGAAACCACCACCCATGTTGAGCATGAATCACGTCGGGATCGATCCCGTCGAAGTGGCGACATTTCTGTTTGACCCTTCCCCTCGGTGTCTCAATCCACATCCAGTCTCCATCCTCAATACCCAGCTCGGTTGCCTTTGCCGGATTCACCTGGGCTATCGGGTCTGGATGCTGCTTCCTCAGGGAGTCGATCTGGCGATGCTCAGAGTGGTACATGGGGAGGAATCTACCCCCAGTGATAAGGATCAGAGGGTACTCATCTGCCAGTTCAGGCCTAGCTGGACTTTCGGGTGGCTCGTAGTACCGAGGTAGTGGATCGTACCCTAGCTTTTCGAACACAGTGGAATACAACTCGAATTTTCCGGTAGGGGTGGCAAAGCCTACGTTTTCGTACTTCTTGGACTCTATGGGAAACGATGCATGGCCACCCTTTTCTCGCACGAATTCCTCAAGGGAATAACCCAAGGGGGCCAGACGATAGTCGTAGGCATCCTCAAGGTTTTTCCAGGGCCAATGCTCTTCCTGTCCCATGCGACTTCCCAGACCACGCCAGAACTCATAATCCGTTCTACGCTCATACAACCCTTCCTCTACCGGAGGAAGGGGCGCCACCCCACCGCCGATGAAGCCTCCCGTATCACAAGCGGTGGCGATGCACGGTCTTTCCAGCCAAGAGGCACTAGGCAACACATAATCCGCCAACTCAGCACTGGGGGTCATCCAGAAGTCCATGACCACATACAGCTCCAGGTTTTCAGTGCACGATACACAAGCTTGGTGTTGGGCATGGTAACCATAGGGTTGTTGGCCAGTGTTATCAAAGCCTTGACCGGATAGGGCTCACCGGTAGCCATCGCTCGAAACACAGTTGGAGCATGGGCGAAGCAATGATGGGTCTGCGACATCCGTCGCTGCCATACCTTCTGCACGTTCTCCTGGATGAGGTCATAGCCAGCGAGGGAAAGCAGTCTGAATCGGTCGGCGCCCAACTGCTTGCTCCTCTGCTCTGGAGGCAGCTCGTCGCTGAGCTCGATCTCGTTCTCACTGACGTATTGCGGAGTAGGTGGGCGTCCAATATCACCGCCTCTGACGTCAATGTTGCCGGTTATCGCCGGCAGGATAAACCGAGCATGTATCGCTTCCACCACATTCGCTAGTTGTTCCACTCCCATGTAGTTGTAGGATGCCGCGGGCTTGTTGCTGGCGTACATCCTGGCTGCTTCTCTGATTTTGTCGGCGGAAACCCACGTGATCGCCGCCACTTCCTCCGGAGGGTACTCCTGCGCGCGCTGTGCAAGCTCGTCAAAACCGTAGCACCAGTTCTCGACGAACTCCTTGTCGTAGAGTCCCTCATTGATGACGACATTGACCATCCCCATATACAAGGCACAATCCGTACCTGGACGAAGCTGCAACCACAGATCAGCCCACTGGGCCGCTTCTGTGTATCGAGGGTCGACCACAATAAGCTTCGCCCCCTTCTTCTTCGCCTTGAGTATGACATACCAGGACCCTCGTTCTCCCTGTCGAGGGTTTGTCCCCATCAGGAGCATACACCTGGTCACCCCGGCTCGCGGTCCCACCGCGTTGAGGCACAACCCGCTGATGGCGGCGGAGATCATGTTGCTGACCCCCCAGCAGATGTGCCCTTGCCCTATGCAGTTTGGGCTGCCCAGAAGATTGAAGAACCTCCTCCGGTACTCATCATGAGTCCGATACGTTCCGCTACTGGTGGCGATAGCCTCCGCCCCGTTCTCTCTTCTTATCCCCTCCAGTTTCTGGGCTATCTCATCCAGTGCCTGATCCCACGATATCTCTTCCCACTTTCCTTCGCGCCTCTTTCCAGCTCTCTTCAGCGGATAGCGGAGCCTATCCGGATGGTAAAACCACTCCGCAGCGCTACGTGCCCTAGGGCACGCTCTGACCGTTGGCTTCAGCAACCTGCTGCGAGGGTGTTCTCTGTCCTCCTCAACCTTGAGAAGTTGCCCGTCTCTGACGTGGACGGCTACTCGACAGTGGTCGTGGCACCACATGCATATCGTCTTCCTCACCTGTACGTCCCCCATCCTTCGCCCTCCTTCCGCTTGGTGTTCACTGACCTGGGAGTGCGGCTTCCCTCTGCCTTGCCGACATCACTCCTCGTTGAGCTTGAATCACTTCCCTTGTCCTTCTCTTCCATTCCCTTTGCTGGTCATGACGCGAAGCCTGCCCTTCAGCGTGCTCTGATGCTCCCCTCAGAGATGCTCATTGCCTGATTCCCAGGCGACAGATACTACACCAACGGACATACCTTCCTTCGTGCAGACCATGCCACGAATCCGCTCGTTTGTCAAGCCCGGCGGGAATCCGCGCAATCATGCCGTGGAACGGTCCGGCGTGGCTCAGCCGTGCAGTCGCAAAGGTCCCTCCCACATGATATAATCTCGAACCGTAAACGGTGAGATCGGTGAGACGCAAGTATCGGGCCGTCATATTCGATGCGGGAGGAAGCCTCATCGGGCAGGATGATCCCCTGGGGTTTGAAAGGGACCTCAGCGCGGCGTTTGGCGCTTTGGGAGTCTCGGTCACCGCTCAGCAGAAACAAGCCCTCATGCCCGGATTGCAAACGGGGGCCACGAGGCGCAGAAAACGCATAGGCGGCTGGAGCAGAACCCCCGAGGAGGACAGGCAGAGCATTCTGTGGGTTGGTTCCCATATCCTCGAAAGCCTGGGGGTCACGGAGGACATCGAAGGCAAGGCCACAGCGATCTATGGCAGGTTTGCCGCTGGGGAGTTCATCGGCCTCTTCAGTGATGTGAAACCCACTCTCGAACGCCTCACACAGACGGGAATCACCATCGGAGAGCTGTCCAACTATGCTCCATTCCTTGAGCGAAACCTTCACGTCGTGGGCATCCACCACTACTTTGCGTTTCTCGTGGTCTCAAGTCTGGTGGGGTTCGAGAAACCTGACCCCCGCATCTTTCAAATGGCGGTGCAAGAGGCGGGCAGTCCTCACGAGGACATACTATACGTGGGCGACAGCCTTCCGGATGATGTTGAGGGAGCCAAAGGAGTGGGCCTCGACGTGGTGCTGCTGGACAGATTCGACCGCTTCCCGGATGCGGACTGTCAGAGGATACGCAGCCTGGGGCAGTTGCTGGATATCGTTGCATAACAACGGTTGCGGCAGACCCAGCCGCGGCAGCGTTCGCGTATCCCATCCACGCGTGCCAGCCAAGGCCCAGTATCCAACGGCGCATCATGGCGAGTGACTTCTTTCGGCAAGTCTACCGTGTTGTAAGCACGATCCCCGCAGGCCAGGTGGCAACCTACGGCCAGATCGCCGCCTACGTCGGGAACCCTCGCGCAGCCCGCACCGGCGGTTGGGCCCTGCACGGGCTGCCTGCGGGCAGCGGTGTTCCCTGGCACCGGGTGATCAATGCGCAAGGTGCAATCAGCACCTCGCGCGAAGGATCGCGTGCCGACCAGCAGCGAGCGATGCTGGAGGACGAAGGCATCGTCTTTGGGGAAGAAGGCCATATAGACCTCAAGACATTCGGGTGGAAAGGCCCTCAATGAGCGAAGACTACCCTCACTATCGGCGCAACTTCGCGTCTTTCGCCGGCGACTGGGTCTTTTTCGTGGTTGGCATGGCCTTCGTCAGCTACACCAGCGTCATACCGTCATTCATCAACCGACTAACGGATTATGCCCCTCTCGTCGGCCTGGCCACCGCGATCGCAGCCGGTGCCTGGCTTCTCCCACAACTCTTCGCTGCCAATTTCGTAGCCAGCAGGGAGAGGAAGAAGCCCTTCGTTATCGCGCTCGCTCTGATAGGGCGACCGATGTACCTGCTGGTGGCGCTGGCCATTTTCCTGACCGGAGGCACGAATCCGTCGCTACTGCTGGTCATCTTCTTCGTGGCTGAGACGATTTTCTCGGCCACCGACGGCTTGTCCAGCGTCGTCTTTTTTGACATGCTCAGCAGGAGTATTCCCCCTGAGAGACGTGGCCGCTTCTACACTACGCCTCAGGTCATTGGTGGCCTGCTAGCCATGGCTGCAGGCTTCGTGGTCGCGCAGATACTGGGGCCTCGGGGGCCGGCCTTCCCTTACAACTATGCCCTCCTCTTCATCCTTTGCGTCGCCTTCCTGTTCCTGTCCCTTGTGTTCTTCAGTTCGCTCAAGGAGCCGGTTCAGCAGGCGCAAGGGAAGAGAGAGCCGTGGCGGGCCTACATGCCCAGACTGATCGCCCTTCTCCGGCAGGATGAGCAGTTCAGGCTGATCAACGTTGTGCGTCTGCTTGCGGGGATGGGCGCGCTAGCACTGCCCTTCTACGTGGTATATGCGACGGACGTCCTGCTCATGAGCGCGGAAAACGTGGGCCTTTTCGTCTCCGCCCAGGTGCTCGGCGGCATAGCGGCCAGCCTGGCCATGGGCTACCTGAATGAACGGTCCGGCAGTAAGGTAGTGACCCAGATCACCATCGCTCTTGGGCTATGCACGCCATTGCTAGCTTTGCTCATCCACTACTATTTCCCCCAAGGCCGCACAGTGACCTACATGTATGCTCTGGTCTTCGTGCTGATAGGAGCGAACTACACCGGATACATGCAGGGCTTCATGAATCTAGTGCTGGAGATGTCGCCTCCCGATCAGCGAGCCGCCTACGTCGGCCTGTACAACACCGTAGGCGGCTCACTGATCATGGTGGCACCGGTGGCAGGCGGATTGCTGCTACAGAGCACTTCATACGCCATCCTGTTCGGTGCCACAGTCATCGGCCTAGCCATGAGCCTGGCACTGTCTTTCCGATTGGTGGAGCCACGGAGAAGCCAGTGCTCTCCGGGACAAACGAACGGTCGCGGCACAGCAGACGACATAGAATGAGCTAGCAACGAAAGGACGGAGAAATGAGATTCGACGGCCGAGCAAACGACGAGATGCGCCCCGTAGTCATCACCCCAGGGTATCTTGACTATCCCGAGGGGTCGGCACTGATCGAAGTGGGCCGCACGCGGGTCATCTGCGCGGCTACGATCGAAGAGAGAGTGCCCGCGTGGTTGCGAG
>JAUWLF010000175.1 GCA_030613785.1 Chloroflexota bacterium
ATCATCCATCAGTTGCTGGAGGAGGGCGTGGAGATGGGTTATGACACCTACATCATCCCCTTCGGCACCGACACCATCGCCACCATCTATCCAGCGGGCTTCGCCACGCGCTCAGCGCTCACCTTCGGAGCCCTGAAGGCCGGCCAGGCGCGGGAGATACTGGGCTACAACAAGTTCCGCGTCTTCGCCTTCGCCCTCGCCTTGGGTGAGGTGGATGACCTCAAGTACGCCACTGCTGCCGGGGCCATCAACTACGGCTTTCCCGTCATCGCAGACACAGTTATCCCTGAGATACTGCCCAGCGGCGTGACGGAATTCGAGCACGTCATCTCTATGCCCTTCGATGACATTGGGGGCAAAGATGACCTTGAGCGCGCCGAGAGGTTGGTCGCCAGGTGCATAGAGGTACGAGGGGTGAAGGTCGAGATCGCCGAGATCCCCATACCCGTCCCCTACGGCTCGGCCTTTGAGGGAGAGCGGGTCCGCAAGGATGACATGCGCGTCGAGTTCGGCGGCAAGAAATCACGCGCCTTTGAGTATCTCTTGATGAAAGACCCCGATGAGATCGACGATGGGAAGATCGAGTTGGTGGGTCCCGACTTCGACGAGTATGAGAATGGCGCAGCCATGGACTTGGGTATTGTTGTCCAGGCGGGGGGCCGCAAGATGCAGAAGGACTTCGAGCCGGTCTTGGAGCGCCAGATACACTACTTCCTCAACGCCGCTTCCGGTGTGCAGCACATTGGGCAGCGGGATATCGCCTGGATACGCATCAGCAAGACAGCCGCGGAGAAGGGATTCACACTGAAGCACTTCGGCGAGATCCTGTACGCCCGATTCAAGGGTGACCCCTGGAACAGCATTGTGGACAAGGCACAGGTGACGCTATTCACTGACCCCGATGAGATGAAGAAGTGGCTCGAGCTGGCTCGTAAGGCCTACAGCGAACGAAACGTTCGCGTCGCAGGGCTAACCGACGTTGCGGTAGAGGAGTTCTACTCCTGTACCCTCTGCCAGTCCTTTGCTCCAACCCATGTGTGCGTGATCTCACCGCAGCGGGAGGGGCTTTGTGGGGCCTACAACTGGCTGGACTGCAAGGCCGCCTACGAGATCAACCCTACCGGTCCAAACCAGCCCATCGCCAAGGGCGATTGCCTGGATCCTGAGTTTGGACGTTGGACTGGACCTGAGGAGTTCGTGTATTCCCACTCCAACCAGACGGTGGAACATGTGACCATGTACTCCATCATGACCGATCCCATGACCGCGTGCGGGTGCTTCGAGTGTATGGTACTCGTGATCCCGGAGGCCAATGGCGTGATGATAGTATCACGAGAGGACCCCAGCATGACGCCTGCTGGCATGACCTTCTCCACCATGGCCGGGTTGTTCGGCGGTGGTTTGCAGACGCCCGGAGCCATGGGCGTAGGCAAGTATTACCTCACCAGTCCCAAGTTCATCTCCGCGGACGGAGGGTTCAAGAGGGTGGTGTGGATGTCCTCCTTCCTCAAGGAGAGCATGCTTGAGGAGTTCAAGGCCGCGGCGGAGAGGGACGGCGCTCCGGACCTCATTGATCAGATCGCCGACGAGCGTCACGTGACGACGGTCGAGGAACTGCTTCCTTGGCTTGAGGAGCACGATCACCCAGCCTTGAAGATGGACCCCTTAATGTAGTGTGATGGGATGGGGTGGTCTGCCGTCCTTCGCCGACCACCCCTCACAGCATCACGTGCGCGTGCTCCAAGGGGCAGCAACTGGGATTCGTAGGAAAAACCTGAAGGGAGTAATAATGATGGCTGTTGCGGTGGAGGTCCCGAAGAAGAAGTGGACCGGTCAGGTGAGAGAAGCAGTCCTGGGCGCCACCGAGGCCGAAGGCGGTACCCGCAGCACGACCGTGACCGTGGGCGGTGAGAGCACACTGCCTTTTCTCGATTTTGAGGCGCCGATGCCCAACCCACCGCGCATAGCGGTCGAGATTCAAGATCGCAGGCCCAGCGACTGGTCTCCCATCCTGACGGGCGTCTGGGAAGAGGTCATGGATGACCCTGGAGCGTGGGCCCAGGCGGTGGAAGATCTAGATGTGGACCTCGTGGTGCTCAAGATCAACCTCACCGATGCTGAGGGCAATGAGACTACGGCCGAACAGGCAAGATCGGCGGTCAGGAAAGTACTGAATGCCACAGGGCTACCATTGATAGTCTTCGGCCCTGGCCAGATAGAGAGAGACATGGAGCTGCTGGTAGCTGTGGCTGAAGAGGCCGCCGGAGAGCGAATCGTGCTCGGAGTCTGCGACGACAAGAACTACAAGACCATAGTAGCCGCCGCCCTGGCTCACGGGCATTTGGTGAATGGGCGTACGGCGATGGACGTCAACCTGTCCAAACAGTTGAACATCCTCATCAGCGACATAGGGCTGTCGCTGGATCGCGT
>JAUWLF010000088.1 GCA_030613785.1 Chloroflexota bacterium
GGGCCCACGATGGCCAAGGAGAGCGAGCAAGAGACGGGGATGATCCAGTGCACCTCCTTCTCCCGTGATGCGATAATGGAATTGACTTTCCCAGAGGCCGGCGGTGCGGTGCAGGGAAGGTACGTGGTCGACTTCACCGCACACGATAACTCACCTCTGTACGGTGAGGATGGGACCTGGAATTACTATGCCGAGGACCGCCATGTTACTCAGAATGTCGAGTTCGGCGGCACCTACTCCGGTGGCGAAGAGGGTTCCTTCTCCGGTCTGCGAGTCACTGGCACCGCATTCGTGGACATTGACAACCTCGAGGACGATAAGTTCGATCGCTCCTATCGAGCTGAGATGGACAGCCCCGCCACAGCGACCTGGGGCCCTGGTGGCAGCCTTACCGTCACTGGCATCAACGCCGAGTTGGTCCCAGTGTCCCAGAACGCTAGCTCGATTCCCAATACCGAATGGCTAGACGCGGCTGCGGCCGCCTTCCCGGATCCGACCATGGTTTGCACGCCAGGACCTGCTGTGCAGACTCTGGAGGATATTGCCTGCTTCATTACGACCGATCCTCCGCAGCTTGGTGCAAGGGATACTACCTTCCAGGCTAGCGTCACTGTCACCGGTTTCGATTCTGGTGCCGCCCTGGAGTACGTTTGGCGTTTCCGGCGCGGCCCTTCGGACGACGTGGCAGTGAACGTGTACGCCGAGGGACCCAATCCCACGATCAGTTGGTATGATGCGGCCTTCCCCGACGACTACTACAACCTTTCCGTAAAGGTCACTGACGGCGGACACATGGCCCGCTGTGCCAAGTATTTCGCCATTGGCGACGTGCCGCCGAACACGCCCCCCGAGTGCCTCGATGTTATTATCGTACCTTCTCGCCCCCCGGCCGGTTTCCCACTGCTGGGGGTTGTCGTGGCGGCGCAAGATGCCGACGGTGACCCTCTGAGGTACCATTACAACCTGTATAGGGGCCTTGATAGACAGGCAGCGGAGGCTGAAGACCAAGGTGACGACAACCACATCTTCTCCGTGCCGGGTGGTCTCCAGCCTGGGCCATACACCGCGTCGGTGCTGGTGTCAGACGGCAAGCACCAAGTACCGTGTACGTTTCACTTCATCGTTCCCCCGTTCCCCGAGGAGGGGCCAACGGGGGAGTGTGGGCCCGTGGGGATCCTGTACCTGGACGACTATGACATCGAGATGAACCAGTTGGCCATAGACGCCGCCATCGAGGCCGCCCTGGCTGACGGTGGGGCCGAATACAGCGTGATCGTCTCCCATCGGCAGGCCTTGATCGACAAGTTCGGCCAGGAGGGGTTCGAGCAGATAGACGCCTTGCTCAACGACATGCGCAGCATTGCGGAGACGTGTCCCTTCGTCTTGATCGTGGGCGACCACGATGTGGTGCCCTTTGCGGTGCTTCCCAACCCCGCCAACGACGGCGATGTGCTGTTCACCGATGACATCTATGGGGATACCGACCACGACGATCTTCTAGTGCCGGACATTCCTGTCGCACGCATACCGGACGGCAACTCGCTGGATATGCTGGTGACCCAGCTGTCGCCGTCGTCTGTGCCCGCTGGGGGGAACTTCACCGTGGCCAATACCGAGTGGCGATATACCGATCTGGTGACCGGGCAGATCTTTGGACCAGATCGCGTTCTACTCTGGAGCTTGCCCACGAGGCACACCGATTTTGACGCTTCACAGGTCAACATGCGTCATACCTACTTCACTCTGCATGGGTCGCCTTGGATGGGCACAGCTTGGTTTGGCGAGGGCGATATCTATCCGGTAGCCCTCACCGTTGCGGAGGCGAACTCCACGGGCATTGTCCTAGGAAGCGCATGCTTCGGGGCTCGTACATTCGGCCGCACGCCGGACAACTCCATCCCGTTAGCCTTTCTGGACAGCGGCGCTCGCGCCTTCGTCGGTACCCGGAGCACCATCTGGCTTCCCCTCGGAGCCGATCTGCTCGCAAGGGAGGCTGCCCTGTTCCAGAATGCGTTCTGGGCCGCTTTCACAGGAGGCGAAGCACCTTTGGCTGCGTTCATGGAGGCCAAGGAGCAACTGGCAGCCAAGGCACGTTCGCGATCTGCCACCCCTACCGAACTCAAGATGCTGCACGATTTCGTTTACTATGGGAAACCCTGACGGGCGTGGAAGCTGAACAGAGTCATACGGCTAGGGTGAGAGCCCACCGCAGGGCGGCGCGCAAGACAGGTAGGTTCTCTGGGAATAGCCAGCGGCACGGCTAGGCTAGCAGCCTTGCAGGAGGAAATCAGACGATGGATTTCAAAGAGACGGAAAGTAAGTACTTCGAGCTGAAAGGTCGCCTGGATGCTGGGGCGCTGACCCCTGAGCAGTTTCAGGCCGAGGTGGGAGAACTCCGAGTTCAGGACGACGAAGGCCGCTACTGGACGATAGATGCACGAAGCGGAGGTTGGCTTCTGTGGGATGGCAGCAAGTGGGTGGAGTCACAGCCACCTGGTGTAGTGTCTGCTCCGCCGCCGACGCCGGCCCCAGCTCCCGGACCACGACGCGGGCCGGGGCCAGTGCTGCTCATCGGCGCTCTGGCCGTGGCGGCTGTTCTGTGCTTGGTCTCCCTTGGCGGCGCAGGGCTAATCCTCACTCGTTCTGGGGGGCCTTCAGGAGTTGAGGAGCCTGCTGCTGTAAGCCAGCAGGAGGCAGAGAGGATCGCCGACGACCTCGTCGCTGATGAGTTCCCTGATCTGGTCGATGCCGAAAAGACAATAGGCAGCTTCGAGAACCCGGCGGGGACGCAATTCTGGACCATCACCTACCGTGAGGACAAGGAAGGGGAGTTCGAGGGTGTGACTTACGACATCCCATATGTAGTCATTGTCTCAGTGGACAAGGATGACGGTGAAGCCATAGCCGCCGTTTCGGGCTGACAGGTCGAAGAGAGAACGGATTAGCTTGACACTCGAAGTTCCATTTGCGGGGAAAGGAGATAGAGAATGAGCACGTCAGAGGTCTTCTGCTCGAGTTGTGGAGCCCGTAATGAATCTGACGCAACCTTCTGCAGCGACTGTGGCGCCCGCTTGGCGACTGCCCCACCCCCGCCTCCGCCGGCTTCGGGAGTTCCTGCGGCGCCAGCAACGCCTGCCCGTCAGGAAGCCGGCAAGGGCAGCCCACTTCCGTTGCTGTTGGCCATAGGCGCCATCATTGTCCTGCTGGTTGTGGTACTGGTGGAGGGGGTTATCATCCTGCTTCCCCGGGGGACCACAACTGAAGGTGGAGCCACGCTGTCAGTGTTGCAGGGCCAGGTCTATCTGCAGAAAGGTGGGCGTGGTGAGTGGATCGAAGTACTGGAGGACTTTGCCGTTGGCGCCGGTGATCGCATCCGCACCGCCGATGCGTCGCATGCTGTGCTCACGTTTATGGAGGATACGACCACTGAGCTTCGGGCTCTGACCGAACTGACGGTCGAGGAGCTGCAAGTGGCGACAGACCAACGTGTGGTCATTCGGGTCGACCTGGAACTAGGTGAGATTTGGAACCGGATTGCCGAGCTACCCGCCGATTCGGTACACGAGATCACCACTGTCGCTGCCAAGGTGACCTGTCATGGCAGCGAGTACGGCGTGGCAGTGAATGAGGCGGGGACCACTTGGGTCACGGGGCAAGGAGGCCGTGTGGAAGTCACAGGGAATGGACAGACGGTTCCGCTGGCCTCAGGCGATACGGTGGTCGTTGAGCTTGGCTCGGCACCGGTGAGCTATCGCGAGGTGGCTGCGCTTCCCACTCCTCCTGCGGCGGAGGTCACAGGGCCGGTCAGCACGACATTGGAGAGTGTTGACATGCCGACGTTTCTCAATCAACCGGTGGCTGCAGGGACGCCGACCAACACACCGACGGCTACTCCTACCACTAGGCCAGCTCCGCCCACGTCAGCGCCCACGCCCACGCATACTCGTACACCCAGGCCCACCGCCACCGTGCCTTGCCCCACCATTCACATCAGAGAGCCTTCGAGAGCCCCGGCACGAGGGCCTTTCGGCATTGAGTTCAATCGGACGGGCGCCAAGCCTGGGGGCTATGATTGGGCCGTTCGGTACAGGCCGGTCGGTGGCTCCTGGATCCACCTACCAGTCCCCGCCACTGTGGTGAAGAGGGGCGACTACTGGATGGCGGAGGTTCGTAGCCCAGGTGAAGGGTCGTACCAGTGGCAGGTATGCATTGCCAGGAGGTCCGATCCAACGGGGCCGTTCTACTGTTGTTCCAATTGGAAAACGATAGAGCACGCCACTGACGACACCTGCCCGGATTGCCACTAGTGCGGTTGGTCTTGATCCCCACATGAATGATACTCAGGAAAGCCCATCTGCGTTGCCGCCAGGAGGCCGGCGAGCCAGGTGGGCTTTCTTTGTTCTGCTGCTTCTGGACTTCGGCATTCGTCTCTATGGACTCACGTTCCACAGTCTGTGGCTGGACGAGGCAGTCAGCATCCATCTCGCCAGCTTTCCGTGGTCAGAGATCTTCCAGCGGGGCATGTCCCTCCAGGAGCCCAATCCTCCTCTCTATCATCTCGCCTTGTCGCTGTGGATGAGAGTCTTTGGCTCAGGTGTGGCAGCGGTACGCCTTCTCTCCGCTTTCTTGGGCACCTTCTACCTCCCGGCGCTGTACCTGCTGGGCAGGCGCCTCTTCAGCGCTCGGTTAGCGCTGATGGCTACCTTGCTGGCTGCGCTGAATCCCTTCCTGGTCTGGTACTCTCAGGAAGTGAGGATGTATGCGATGGTGGCGGCCCTGAGTGTCTGGTCGCTCTACTGCTTCGTCCGTGCTCTTGAGACCGATCGTCGGTCCTGGTGGGTTGCCTACGTGTTCCTGACCGTGGCCAGTCTGTATACCCACCTGTATGCCGTCTTTCTGCTGCCTGCTGAGCTTCTATTCCTCTTTCTCTATCCCCGCCGACACCGCAAGGCTTGGTTGCAAGGAGCAGTGAGTTGGGGGTTGAGCCTGCTGTGCTTCTCTCCGTGGTTGCTGAGGGCGTGGCAACTGAGCGGAACCGTGCCTTCGTGGCGTCCCTCTCTGACGCTGGGCGCCATGCTCTCCGCCTGTCTGGAGGCCTTCACGGTGCGGCGTGTGCCGCTTCCACCCCTTGAACTCGGCGTCATCATGGCTGTGTGCGCTGTCTTTGTGCTGGCAGGGCTTCTGATGCATCGAGTTCCTCAACGAGGTTCCGTACCACGGGGCTGGCAGCGGCTGGACATGCGGTCTAGCGTCTTCTTGATCCTATCTCTGTTTTTCCCCTTGATGCTGGCATATCTGTTGTCCTTCCGGCAGCAGATCTTCACGGTTTACTATCTGATCGTCATCGTGGCGCCTTTCCTGTTGGCCCTCGCTGCGGGGTTGGACAAGACCGCGGCTTTCTCCAAGCTGGCGGGCCTCGTTTCCTTGCTCACGGTGGTGGGGATCTTCTCGTATGGCCTTCGCCACAACTGGAGCCTGGACTATCGCAAGGAAGAATGGCGGGCCGCAGCCCAATACGTCGCCAGGCACGCCAGGGAGGGCGATGCCATTCTCTGTCACGTCGACTACACGCGCATTCCCTTCTCGTACTACTATGAGGGCGCGGTGCCCATCTTCGCCCCCTTTGGTGGCCCTCCGACTAGTTATCCTGATGTGGCGCGGACACTGGAGGGTTTGAGCGGTTATGGCACTATATGGCTGGTTCAATCTCACACTGACTGGGTAGATCCGGCTCGAACTGTTGAGGCTTGGCTAACAAGTACTTTCCCCGTGGCGACAGAGCAGTTCCCGCCTGGAGTGGAGGTGAAGGGATACTCGGCGAGTTACCGACTTGAGCAGGTACCTTCAACCGCTCGTCGGGTGGACGCGGTCTACGACGAGAAGGTGCGCCTGGCAGCCTACGAGCTGGACGGAGAAGCGTTCAGCGCGACCGATGACACCTATCACCCGCCCAGCGGTTGGATCCACGTCACGCTCTACTGGCAGGCGCTGGTGCCACTGACGGAGGAGTATACGGCCACTGTGGAATTGGTGGACGACGCCCACCGAGTCTGGGGTGGCCAGCTGAACCGCCCGACAGGTACCATGCGGTTCTACCCGCCTACAGTCTGGCGGTTGGGGGAAGTGATAAGGGACGACTATGATGTCAACCTGAACCCGATGACGCCTGAGGGGGTTTATGATTTGCAGGTGAGCTTGTTCACCACTTTGGGGGAGCAGGCGCTAGCCAGCTATGAGGGCGGGGAGTGGGGTGCAGTCCCGTTGGCTCAGGTGAGGATCTTGCCACCTTGACATAACGCATCCTTCCAATTGTGAAAACGTGATGCTGCTGGTAGAATTGTAGTGGGAGAACAGTGATGCTGTATTGTCCTGCCAACGGCCTGGACATATTCTATGAAGTCCACGGACGAGGCGAGCCGATGCTCCTCCTCCATGGATTCGGACGCACGGGTCAAAGCGATTGGAAGTATCAGATTCCAGTCCTCGCGAAGAAGTACCACCTTATCGTTCCCGATATCAGAGGGCATGGTCGAACAGACCACCCTGAGACGATCACGGGGCCCTCGTTCTTCCAACTGGCGACATCCGACGTGCTGAGGCTAGTCTCGTGGCTGGATCTATCCCCCGCACACGTGTGCGGCTTCAGCATGGGTTCTTCCCTTGCTTCCTGGCTCTATTTCGCTGACCCGTCGTTGGTCAAGTCCCTCATCTTGGTGTCCGCCGCGGCCAGGATCAATCGGCACCTTGCGCCGGACCTTTTCCGACTCTGGGAGAGCATGAGAGACCCCGACGGCGTGGATTCGGCATGGGCCAGGGGTCTCGCTCGTCTCCACGGAGAGGAACGGTGGCGAGTCCTTTTGCGAAACTACAGTGCGGCTGTCATAGCTCTGCTGGAGGCGGACGAAGACGTGATCTATCGGCGCGCCAATGAAATCACCTGTCCCACGCTCATCATTCAGGGCACCAAGGACTCCGTCAGCCCGCCGCTGCTGTCCGAGGAGCTTCATGCCGGCATTTCCGACTCTGAGTTGGTGATGCTGGACTGCGATCACTGGGTGCCGGGGCTGCTGCCGCAGGAGTTCAACGCCGTAGTGTTGGACTTCCTCGACCGCCGTTTTGCCCGAGGCGGTCCCGAATGAGACTGCGCAGGAGATCATAAGGTGCGTGAGCCTATCAAGCTACTGATCGCTACGAGAAATGCGGGCAAGCTCAGGGAATATGAGCAGTTGCTGGCTGGCTTGCCTATGACCTTGACCTTTCTGAGCGGAGAGAGAATCCTTGAGGAGGTGGAGGAGGCTGGAGAGACGTTCTCACAGAACGCGATCCTCAAGGCCGAGGGATATGCCCGCATCAGTGGCCTCCTCACGCTGGCCGATGATTCAGGCCTGGAGGTGGATGCTTTGGGTGCGGAGCCGGGAGTCCACTCGGCGCGTTATGCGGGACCCGCTGCCACCGATGAGGACAGATACCAGTTACTGTTGGAGAGAATGCTGGAGGTACCGTGGGAGGAGCGGGGTGCTCGCTTTTGCTGTGTGATCGCGGTGGCTGAACCAGCGGGAGGAGTGTACACGGCCGAAGGCGTGTGCGAAGGGTTGATAGCCTTCTTGCCACAGGGGGAACTTGGCTTCGGTTACGATCCCATCTTCTACCTGCCTGAGTGCGACAGGACCATGGCTCAACTTCCCCCTGAGGTGAAAAACCGCACAAGCCATCGAGCTAGAGCAGCCCAGAGGATACGGCCAGTCCTGAAGAGGATTGCTGGGAGGGAACATGTATCAGGTTCGTATTAGGCGCCATTTTGACGCCGCCCATGCTCTGAGGGGGTACGAGGGGAAGTGCGAGTCCCTGCACGGGCACCGCTATCAGGTCGTGGTCTGCCTGGAGGCTGAGGAGCTGGATGAGACAGGCCTGGCCTATGATTTCACGGTCCTGAAGCAGGTGTTGGATCCGATCATCGAGCGCTTTGATCACGCCTATCTGAACGAGGTACCTCCCTTCGACGATCGAAACCCCAGTTCTGAGAACATCGCGCGCGTCATCTATGAGGAGCTTCGGGGGAGTATCGATGGTGCAAGTCTCAGTTCCGTTGAGGTCTGGGAATCGCCTGACGCCTGGGTGACCTACAACGAGGACTGAGCCTGTGCGTCTTTTCCTTCTTTGCGCAGTGTGGTACAATCGGCTATGTGATGTCGATCATAGGAGGCTGGGACTCTAGACTCCACGTCTCGGGGAGAGAGCGGTGCGACGGTGAGAGAGGCATGAGGATCAGGTTGCGGTGGCTAGTTGCGCTGATCGTGTTGCTGGGTCAGTTGTGCGTCTTGTCTCCTCCTGTCCAGGCAGCGCCTGACGCAGTCGACCCCGTCGTGCATGTGGTTCGGTGGGGCGAGACCCTCTACCTGATAGCTAGACGATACGGCACCACTACGAGCGCCATCGCCAGTGCAAACGGCCTGCGCAACCCCAATTTCGTCTACGCCGGACAACGACTCGTGATCTCCTCTGGGGGCTTTTCACCTTCGGCTGGCAGCACCAGCGTATATGTTGTGCGTCGTGGGGACACGCTCCGCATGGTCGCTGCCCGCCACGGGACCACGGTCAGCTATCTGGCCAGCCTGAACGGGCTCCGTAATCCGAACTTCATTTGGGTGGGACAGAGACTCAAAGTGCCTTCCACGTCGGCAACGACCGCACCCCCTGCGAGTCAAGGCACTGCCGTCGTTCACGTCGTGCGACGAGGCGAGATTCTGGCCCGTATCGCGCGGACATACGGTAGCACCGTGTGGGCGATAGCCACGGCCAACAACCTGGCCAACCCTTCCTTCATCTACGTGGGTCAAAGGCTCACCATCCCCTCAGCAGGTGCCACTCCCTCCAGTGGCAGCACCCCCAGCCCTTCGAGCAGCGATCCGCCCGGTCGGAGCGGGAAGTGGATAGATGTCAACCTCAGCACGCAGAGGCTGCGGGCCTACGAGGGGGATAGTGTCGTGTACACAGCGCTCGTATCGACGGGCATAGCCCGCTACCCCACTCCAACGGGAACCTACCACATTCAGCGCAAGTACAGGTATGACGACATGACGGGAGGGTCCTACGCCCGTGGCGACTACTACTATCTGCCCAACGTGCCGTATTGCATGTACTACTATGCTGGATATGCGCTTCACGGCACATTTTGGCACAGCAACTTCGGCATGCCGATGAGCCACGGTTGCACCAATCTCAGAACATCGGACGCAGGATGGCTCTTCAACTGGGCACCTATCGGAACCAAGGTGGTGTACCACTACTAGATGCAGATCTCCTAGGGAACGCTGCCCGCAAGCGCAGCGTTTTCTTTTGTGAGACGCATCGTGCGTTGACGGTACTGATGGGAGGCGCCCGACAACTCTGATGATGGAGGTACAGACAATGTACGGGGCCTTAAGATCTCTCCTGAGGATTTTGTTGAGTCTGCTTACCCATTGGGAGGTGGAAGGAGAGAAGAACCTGCCGCCGGGAGGGCCTCTCCTAGTGGTGTTCAATCACCTGGCTTGGTTTGACGCACCGCTGGCGATCGCTGCTCTCCCTTGGCCGATGACCGGGATAGCGCTGAAAGACTTGCAGCGTATCCCTGTGACGGGCCAACTGCTGTCCCTGACCGGCGTTATCTGGGTGGACCGTGGGCGATATGACCGTGAAGCATTGCGGCAGGCCCTAACGCTACTGAAAGAGGGGGGAGTATTGGGCATAGCTCCGGAAGGGAGGATGAGCATCACGGGGGCACTGGAGAGGGGGAAGACAGGACCAGTGTTCATCGCTCGGAAGGCGGAAGTGCCCATCCTGCCCATTGGCATCACCGGCACCGAGAAAGCCCTTGGTGAGTGGCGCAGCTTCCGCCGCCCTCATCTCAAGGCAGTGATAGGCAGAGTGTTCAGGCTCCCCGAGCGAGGCAGATTCGAGTCTCGTAAGGAGGAGCGACAGGCTGATGCTGATTTCATCATGGAAAGGCTGGCCGAGCTGTTGCCGCCTGAGTATAGAGGTGTGTACGCCGACAGCGTGAAGTAGGGGGTCGTGTCGCACCGAAGGGCTTGTCGACACCTCTTGATGGCGTGACGTTCACTGCGCTTGACCTAGAAACGACAGGTCTCAACCCTCACTTCGGAGACCGCGTGTGTCTGATTGCATTACTGGGGTGCCAAGGGGGCAGCGAGAGGGTTCGCCCACCAGGCCAGCCTGCAGACACCTCTGTGTCGTCTGCCGTTTCTCGTTGTGTTCGTAGCATACTTCCCAACCAGATGCTGAGGTAGAATGACCGTGGCTAAATGGAAGGATGATCAGGAGCTTTTTCGCCTCATGCGGGAGGAGTTGTTCACGGCAGTGGTGGGCGATGTCATGGACGCCTCGGGTCTGATCCATCAGTTCTTGCCGCCGGGGATCACACCTCTCCGGAGCGACATGGTGCTGGTCGGTCGAGCCATGCCCGTACTTGAGGCGGACTGCACGGGCCATACCATCGCACACCAAAACAGAGGAGTGCCTTTCGGGGTTATGTTGGAGGCCCTGGATGACTTGAAGCAGGGAGAGGTGTATGTGTGCACCGGTTCTTCACCCTGCTACGCCCTCTGGGGAGAACTGATGAGTACGCGGGCCATCAAGCTCGGAGCGGCAGGGGCGGTTCTGGACGGCTATTCCCGAGATACCCGGGGCATCTTGCAGTGGAACTTTCCCACCTTCTCCCGCGGCACGTACGCCCAGGACCAAGCCATCCGCGGCCGGGTTGTCGACTTTCGCTGTCCCATTTCCTTTGCCAATGGCGTGCAGGTGAAGCCGGGAGATCTGGTCTTTGGCGATCTAGAGGGCGTGGTGATCCTGCCGGCGGAGCACGAAGCAGACGTGATTCACGCAGCTCTGGAGAAGATACGGGGCGAGAATATTGTCCGAAAGGCCATCGAGGAAGGCATGTCCGCTCGGGAGGCTTTTGACCGCTACGGCGTCATGTGAGAGAAGGAGGAGATAGCAGACCCTGCCGACGCTTCAGCGTCGGCCAATCCGGGATCCTCTACTCCGCCACCAGATTTGGGAAATCGAGTGGAGCGTAGCTTGTGTCCAGACCTCTTGACGAAGTTGCTTTCACCATCCTCGACATCGAGACGACGGGTCTCAGCCCCCACTTTGGAGACCGGGTGTGCGAGATTGCGTTGCTGCGGTGTCAAGGGGGTAGGGAGCTGGGTCGCTTCCATAGTCTGGTGAACCCGGGTCGAGCGATCTCTCCTGGCGCCTTTGCTGTGAATGGGATCAGGGACGAGGAGCTGATTGGAGCGCCTGCCTTCGGTGACGTCGCTCCTGCCGTGCTGGACATGCTAGGTGACAGCGTCATCGTAGCTCACAATGCTCCCTTCGACCTGGGTTTCTTGGCTGGTGAGCTAGAGATCTGTCGCCTGCCGTTCATTGACAACATGGTCATCGACACCCTGACCTTGGCTCGCCGTTGGTACTCATTTCCCAGCAACAGCTTGCAGAACGTGGCCTACTACCTAGGGATAGACACCTTGGGCCAGCACCGTGCCCTCGCCGATGTCGTTACCACCAAAGAGGTCCTTGATTACTTCCTCGCCGACTTGGTTGAAAGAGGCGTATCTACGCTGGAGGATCTCACGGAGCTGCAGGGCGGTCGGATCCGACTGCCCAGAGGAGAGATGATAGTGCTCCCTCCGCACCTCGAGGAGGCCTTGAGATGCGAGAGCGAGCTGGAGCTGAGATACGTGTCCGCTTCGGGGCAGGAGACGCAGCGGATCGTGAGCCCGCTACGCGTAGCAGCCTATGCTGGGCATCTGTATCTGATCGCCATGTGCCACTTGCGCAACGAACAGCGTACGTTCCGCCTGGACCGCATCGTTGAGATGCGGTCAGAAGGTGATTCTGCCGCAATAGGTGCGTCTTGGCGCGAGCCCTGAACTGACTTGACAAAGTTTCCAATGTGTGGTAACGTCCTGCTCAGGTATTGGGAGCTTCCCCATAGGGAAGCAGTATCGTGATGGAAGGAGAACGAAGATGAAGAAGACTGCTGTATTGATGACGCTCATCATAGCTCTGGGCTTGGTGGTTGCTGGCTGCGCCCCGGCCGCAGAATGCCCGGAGTGTCCAGAATGTCCACCGACTGGGCCAACGACCGATCTGGGCGGTCGAGAGGTCCGCATTGCGGTAGAGGACGCCTACCCGCCCTTCAACTACATAGACGAGGACACCAACGAGTCGGTGGGCTGGGACTACGAGGTCGGGCGCGCTATCTGCGAAAAACTGAACTGCGAGGCGGTCTTCGTGGTGGCGGCCTGGGAGGGCTTGTTTGAGGCGATGTCGGCGGGCGAGTACGACGTGGCCTTTGACGGCATCACCCTTACCCTAGCCCGATCTCTGAGGGTCGACTACTCGGATCCCTACATCGAGTACGGCCAAGTGATCGTGGTCAAGGAGGACGAGGCCCGTCCAGCGTTCGCCGACGAGGACAGCATGGTGGCCTCGGATGTGAACATCGCCACGCAGATCGGCACGACGAATGAGATTACCGCCATGAAGCTCGTCGGCGAGGACAGGATAATGAGCTTCGAGACCTACGACATGCCTATGGTGGCTTTGATGGCCGGCGACGTGGATTGTACCATCATCGACGAGGTCGCAGCCATCGGCTTCATAGGGGCGAACCCTGGCCAATTGAAGATCGCCTTCCCTGTGACCAGTGGCGAGGTCCTGGCCTTCATCTTCCAGCCCATGAGCGATCTCGTTGTGCCGTTCAACTGGGCTTTGCAGGAGCTCTTCGCCGACGGCACGATGGATGAGATCTGCGAGGAGTGGCTGTTGCGGCCTTGCTCACCGCAGGAGTAGAGTAGCAGGTCTCGGGAGGGCACTTGGTGAGATTCAGCTGCGGGGCGCCAGTGGCGCCCCGCAGGTACCGCTTGGCTCAACGCTTGGAGTCTCCCGCTGTGATGCGATTGTTAAGGAGGGCCTAATGTCGGCCGCGAGTGAGGCTGAGAGGCGTAAGCCTGGGTTGATCCCGTGGACGGGAAAACAACTGGCGAACATGCCCTGGTGGGCCTTGATCATCCTGTTGATGGGCGTGCTGATCGCCTACTTCATCTGGACATCCCCTACCTATCAGGACGCATTCCTCTTCCTCGTCGTCGGCATTCGATTCACTGTCCTGGTGAGCCTCATCTCCTTCGGCATTGCCCTGGTCATGGGGCTCATTCTCGGCCTGGGACGGGTATCGAAGAATGTGGCTTTCTACACCCTCTCTTCCGTGTACGTCGAGGTGGTGAGAGGTATCCCTATCTTGGTCTTGCTGATCTACTTCGCCTACGTGGTGACGCCCGTCACTGTCGGGATGTTGAACGGGTTGGGAGCGATGCTCCAGAACCTGGCCATCGGCCCTCTGGTGGGGTTGGCTGACTCGCTGGCCGACCTTAGCATACAGGATGTGAACATGATCGTCAGGGCGATCGTGGGGCTGTCTTTCGCGTATGCCGCTTTCGAGGCAGAGGTGTTCCGCGCTGGGATCCAGTCCATCGAGAGAGGACAGATGGAGGCTGCTCGTTCCCTGGGCATGGGTTATTTCCAGGGCATGCGCTACATCATCCTTCCTCAGGCCATCAGGACAGTCTTGCCCCCCCTGGGCAACGACTTCATATCCATGGTCAAGGACTCCTCCTTGATATCGATTCTGGCGGTTAGAGAACTAACCCACCTGGGCAAGCTGAATCGGGCTCGAACCTTCCGCACCTTCGAGACCTGGAATACGGTTGCCTTTTTGTATCTGGTCATAACTCTCAGCCTATCCCTGGTGGTGAAGTTCATGGAGAGGAGGATGGCCTATGAAGAGTAACAGTGTTCAGCATGAAGGTTCACCGCGAGCGGTCGAGCCGCTGCCTACCGATGACGACATCATCATATTTGAGCACGTTTATAAGAGTTTCGGTAAGACCCCGGCCCTGGTTGATGCCAGCCTGAGGGTGAAGAGAGGCGAGGTGTGCCTTGTGTTTGGCCCCAGCGGGGGAGGGAAAAGTACACTCCTGCGTTGCATCAATCATCTAGAAAAGCCCGATAGCGGTACAATCATTGTGGATGGCATCCACGTCAGCGACGCCAAGACCAACATAGACCTGGTTCGTGCCGAGGTGGGGATCGTCTTCCAGTTATTCAATCTTTTCCCTCACTTGACCGTCTTGGGGAATATAACAATAGCCCAGGAGAAGGTCCGCAAGCGGTCGAAGAAAGAGGCGGAGCGCGTCGCGCGGGAACTATTGGAGAGGGTGGGGATGCCTGAGAAGGCGGAGGCCTATCCCGCGGAGCTCTCGGGAGGTCAGAAGCAGCGGGTGGCCATCGCCCGTGCCCTGGCCATGAACCCCAAGATCATGCTTTTCGACGAGCCCACGTCGGCCCTCGACCCCGAGATGATCAAGGAAGTGCTGGATGTGATGCTGGACCTGGCGAAGGAAGGCATGACGATGGTGGTCGTCTCACACGAGATGGGTTTCGCCAAGGCGGCCGCCGACCGTATGGTCTTCCTAGAAGCGGGGAGCATCATCGAAGAGGCGACGCCAGAAGAGCTCTTCGCCAGCCCCAAGGAGGAAAGAACGAGGGAGTTCCTGAGCCAGATTCTTGAATAGACCCAATCCTAGGTGGACACAGAACCTAGTAGTTCTTTGGCTCAAACGCCGAGCTCTGAGCTCGGCTTGTCTCTGTGCAGTAGACGGAACCGTGGGTGAGCAGCATGTTGGGCCTTAAGGACATCTTGGTTGCCCGACAGAACCTGGGCAATCTAGTTAGGAATACCCCTCTTCGACACTCCTTCCTCCTCAGCCAAAGGGTGGGAAGCGAGGTCTGGCTGAAGCTGGAGAACCTCCAGCGAACGGGTGCTTTCAAGGTGCGGGGGGCCGTCAATAGGATTGCCAGCCTCTCAGCCGAGGAGAGGGCAAGGGGTGTAGTGGCGGCTTCCTCGGGTAACTTCTCCTTGGGGGTGGCCTACGCCGCCCGCGCCATGGGGGGCGTGCCCGTGAGTCTCTTCATGCCCGTCAATACACCCGCGTCCAAGGTGGATAAGCTTAGAGAGTTTGACGTTCAGATTTTCCTCTCTGGAGACCAGTATGACGATACCAATGACGCTTGTAAGGAGTACCAGCGTGAGCACAAACTGGCCTACCTGGACTCCTACGATGATCTCCTGGTCATCGCCGGTCAGGGCACTGTCGGTCTCGAGATCATGGAAGAACTACCCGATGCCGAGGCCATCTTGGTGCCTATCGGTGGCGGGGGGCTCCTCGGTGGGATCTGCGTGGCGGCCAAGGCCATGAACCCTCAGATAGCGATCATCGGTGTGCAGGTGGAGGCGTCGCCGTCGGCCTACCTGTCTCTCAAAGAGGGGTCTTGCTACGAGAGGTACGAGGCCGCTCCTACGATAGCGGAGGGCCTGGCTGGCGGCTTCGGCATAGTGCCATTCAGGATCGTCAAGGACCTGATTGACGAGGTGGTGCTGGTCAACGAGGAGGAGATGCGGGCAGCCGTTTTCGCGCTGCTGGAGACCGAGCAGTTGGTGGTGGAGGGCTCAGGGGCGGTGGGAGTGGCGGCCCTACTCTTCGACAAAGTGAACTTGAAGGGCAGGAAGGTGGTTGCTGTGCTCTCGGGCGCGAACATAGGTGTCGACTTGCTTTTCGAGATCCTGAAGGAGGGGCTGGAACGAGGAGGACGATGGGCCCTTGGCCCTTGAACCAAGCGAAGTACCAAGGGGCGGGATCTCATTGGACTTGCTGTGTGGCAGTGTCTTCGTGGCTCACAACGCCTCCTTCGACGTGGGGGTCTTGGCTGCCGAGCTGGAGATCTGTCGCCTGTCGTTCATCGACGACTTTGTCATCGACACGCTGGCCCTGACCCGACTGTGCCACTCGTTCCCCAGCAGCTTACAGAGCGTCGCGGGATACCTGGGGATGGACACAAGCGGTCAGCACCGTGCCCTTTGGTCTGGCGTCCACCTCGTTGCTGTCGTGCCTAGGACCTCCTCCCCCTATTGTCCCTGGAAACCCTATCCCTGACCACTGTCTCAAGTTAGGTGAAGCGGGACACTCGCCCTCGCTATATGTCCTAGTAACCCTGCGGACCCGGACATCCTCCTGTCCACAACTATCACAGGCCATCCCACCCCCTTCATCTTCTCCGTCCTGTGTACGCGCACATCCCAACTCGCGGCGAATTCACCACTGGCAAGAGCATTTCCTCCCCACACTCATGCTCTCCGGCACACTCCTCGCAAACCCATCCTCTGCCCGACCAGATGCATGCGGCGCACACCAAGGAAGCGATTCCCGCGCACATCTCACAGGTTATCAAGGGAGGGTTGTTCCTCGCCAGAATCTCGATGGACTTGCTACTCGTTTCAGCTTCCCGTTGTGACAAGACTCTTAGGGTGAGATAAGTGCTGGTGCCAAAATCGTACTCATGCTGAAGTCTCGTTCCAGGACGAAGAACACCACCCAGTGCAACGTCCATGCCTTCATCGCCCAGCTCTTCGCCGGGATGTGAGAAGTATGTCCTCTCTCCGATTGTGAACGCACTCAAGTGGCCACAGCACTCCAGCCAGATGTCTCTGAGGAAATCGTCCAGGTCGTCAAGTGTTGCATCAGCGGGTGCCTCAAGATGCATCCAATAGTCAGGCAGGTGCCGTCCCTCAATCGCAAGGTGGAGAAGCTTCGTTTTGCGACCAGACGGAGCCTCAGAAACAGCCTCTCTTTGTAGGCACGATTGTAGGTGCCTTGTCATCCCCCCCTTACTGAACGTGCTATTGCAGAGATAGCACGTTCCTTCCGAACTTCCTTTTGGCACTTGTTCCCTCGTGAAAACCTCTTTGATCATCTTCTACTCGGCTATTTGCCAACTTCCAAGTTGAATGTCCGACATGAGTCCACGATTGGCGGTCATGATGTAGGTGTAGCATTTCCATCATGCTCCCCCTCCTTGAAGATCAGATTGCCCTGCGCTGCCCAGGGGCGAGATCCTTCGCCGCTCCGCTCCTCGGGATGACCGAACCACGGTCTGTGGTCCTCTGCCTGTCGGTTGGGATCTGGTCGCTCATCTCGAGGGAAGCGAAGACTCGCATTCGGTCTGTCAAGTGAGCACAAGCGTTCTTGGATGCTGTGCTCCTCACAGTGAGACAAGGATGCCGTCGCCTCCTCCTCTGCACGTCGCGCCCCCCACCTGTCATTCTGAGCGAAGTGGAGAATCTCGTGAGGCAGATGCACACACGGCCTTGTTCTCATGAGGTGAACTCAGGGCTGTCCCGGGAGGGGCGCCCAAGCAGATCTATCACGCGCTGAACCATTTGGTCGCGGTTGGTCTTGGTTAGTTCGAGGACGGTGACCTGGGAGAGGGCTCTCAGGGCATCAACCCAGGGGTGTCGCGCCCCCATTACCGTGCCCAGCACCGGCTTCTCGCTTTCGAGGGCTTCTGTTACCGCTACACGGAACTCCTGCGAGAAGAGCTCCATCTTTCCGATCTCGTCTATGACGATGTAATCTGATTCCGTGATGGCTCGCCTCACAGCTTCGACCGCTATCTCGTCGATGTCTTTCAGGTTGACGCCGTATCTACTCACTCTTGGTGGGCCCTTGATGTCCATGTGGGACAAGATGCCCTCTTGACCGTCCAGCGTGACTATCTTGAACCCCTGACGACGACCACCATTTCGTATCTCATCAGTGTAGAAGCCCCCCGCATGGCCTCCCAGCCTCTTCACCGCCCTCTTGAGTACCGTAGTCTTGCCCACCCCAGGGCGGCCGGTAATCAGGATTGTACGCCCCATTCTCACCTCACGCAGAGAAGGTCTGCTTCTTCACC
>JAUWLF010000074.1 GCA_030613785.1 Chloroflexota bacterium
GATACCGCTTCTTGATCAGTCGGAGATACTTCCTGCGTTCGTTCAACGTCATCCTCTCTTCGTTGGGCATAGTTCCCTCGGTAACATTATCATTTGAGTGAACTATACCTCTTCGGTAACATTATAGGTGAGTGAATACGCATGGTTGCGCCTTTCGGACGGGAGTGGTATAATCAGTCCACCTAGAGCGTGTTGTGACGGTGTGCAACTCCATCTGTGAAGAGAACCGATTGTAGGATTTGGGAAGGAGGTGAGGACTAGCAGGAAAACATTTCGTCCGTTGGTGTTCACGGAGTTAGAACTCAATCTCACGAAGGAGGAAAGTGGTGAAAGCGAGAAGTTGGACAATCATTAGCTTGTTGCTCATTGCGATGTTGGTCGCCGCCTGCGCGGCACCTGCCCCGCCAGAGGAGGCGCCAACGGGAGCGCGGTTTGACACCATCATGGAGCGCGGCAAAGTCATCTGCGGCGTTAATGCTGAACTGCCTGGCTTTGGCTACCTCAACCCGGCAGGCGAGTTCGAAGGCTTCGACGTTGACTTCTGCAAAGCTATTGCCGCTGCGGTCTTTGGCGACGCCAGTGCGGCCGAGTTCAATCCGCTGACGGCTGTGGAGCGTCTCCCCGCGCTTCAGACCGGAGAGATTGACGTCTTGATCCGCAATACGACTTGGACCCTCACTCGCGATACCGCCAATGAGCTGGATTGGGCAGCCGTGACCTTCTACGATGGTCAGGGCATGATGGTCCCGACGGCCACCGGATGGACCACCATTGAAGACATGGGCGGAGCTACCGTTTGCTCCACGACCGGCACGACTACCGAGATGAACCTGGCCGACGCTTTCCGCTCCCGTGGCCTGGAGTACACGCCGCTTCTCTTCGAGAAGACGCAGGATACGGCGACAGCTTATGAGGAGGGACGTTGTGACGGCCAGACCTCCGACAAGTCGCAGTTGGCGGCCCTGCGTTCCGCGATGGCGAATCCCGCGGATCACGTCATTCTTGACGTGACCATGTCCAAAGAGCCTCTCGGCCCGTTGACGGCGCATGGCGACAACAAGTGGAACGACGTCGTCAGGTGGGTTGCGTGGGGCATGATCCAGGCTGAGGAGTCTGGCGTTAGCTCCGCGAACGTTGACGAGATGCTGAACAGCGGCGATCCGGTCATCAGACGGCTGTTGGGCGTCGAGGGTGAGATGGGCGCGTCCCTGGGTCTCCCCAACGACTGGATGGTGCAAGTCCTCAAGCAGGTAGGCAACTACGCTGAGGTCTACAACCGCTGGCTGGGGCCCGATGGCCTCAATATTCCGAGGGGTCCTAACGAGCTTTGGACCAACGGCGGCCTGCTGTACTCCATGGCCTTCCGCTAGGAGCTGGCTTCTACCTCACTCGTCATACAGTGCAGCCCGACGTAGTGTCGGGCTGCACTCCCCACGAGGTAACCGTGAATGTCTCAGCTTGCCATCTCTCGGCAGTGGATGACGCGGATTCTGCGCGACGAACGCTTCCTCAGGGCCTTCGGACAGGCCGTGTTCGCCATCGCCATGCTGCTCTTGGCCCTGTGGTGTCTCGGTAACTACAGGGCGCGGGGGTTGACTTTCACCTTCTCTTTCCTCCGTCAAGAGGCCAGTTTCGACCTGGCCGAGGGGATGGCCTTCAGCCCGGTCGACCCCTACTGGAGGGCGTTCGTCGTCGGACTCCTGAACACCCTGAAGGTCGCCATCTTGGGCATCATCATGGCCACCATCGTGGGCGTTGTGGCCGGCGTCGCGCGCTTGTCTACGAACTGGCTGATCAGCCGTATCGCCACTGTTTACATCGAGATCATCCGCAACACGCCTCTCTTGGTACAGCTATTCTTCCTCTATTTCGCCGTGATGCTGAAACTCCCGGACCTCAAGGATCGCATCGTTCTTCCCGGTCCGATATTCATCAGTGTCCGTGGCATCAACATGGTGTGGCCGAGGCCAATGCCATCCTTCAGTTTGTGGTTGCCCTTTCTCATAGGTGCAATCATCGTAGGAATCCTCATCTATGGCTGGCGGGTCTTGGTGGAGCGACGCGAACGGCGACCGGTCACGCGTCTACGCTGGACCTTCATAGCACTTGCGATTCCCATCATCGGCTGGTTCGTCGTGCCCGGCAACCCCCTGTATGCGCACGTGCCGGTCGTCGAGGGCCTGAGGGTCGTAGGGGGCACGACATGGTCACTGGAGTTTGCTACCATCCTGTTCGGGCTGGTGATCTACACCGGTGCCTTCATCGCGGAGGTCGTTCGCGCCGGGATCATGGCCGTCCCGAAGGGACAAAGCGAGGCGGCTCGAGCACAAGGGTTCACCGAGATGCAGATCCTCCAATTGATCGTTCTCCCACAAGCCATACGTATCATCATCCCGCCCTTGATCAGTCAGTATCTGAACCTCACCAAGAACTCCAGCCTGGCCATCGCCATAGGGTTCCTGGACTTGTACGCCGTCTCCAGCACGATGTTGAACCAATCCGGCCGCGTGGTGGAGGTCTTTCTGATGCTTATGGCCGCCTATCTGTCCATTAGCCTGACGATCTCAGTGATGATGAACGTTGTCAACCGCAGATTGTCTCTCGTCGAAAGGTAACATGACTGCCACCCCCGACATGATGAAGCCACCTCGCACCGAAGTCGGCCTTCTGGGCTGGCTGAAGAAGAACCTGTTCAGCACCTGGTACGATGCGCTGCTCACGGTGGGCTCAGTGGCTTTTGTCGCCGCGGTGCTTTATGCGGTGACTGACTGGGCCCTCAACAGCGCGCGCTGGGGAGTAGTCAAGACCAATCTCAAAGTCTTCATGGTCGGAAGGTACCCGTACGATCAGATCTGGCGCGTGTGGGCCAGCGTGGGACTGTTCGTTGTGATGGTGGTGGTCACCTTGGTGATCCGCAAACTGGACAAACCGCGCGCCAGGCGCGCAGTGACCATCGCCTGGGTCGTCGTTCTGTTCCTGACGTTGATCCTGCTGAAGGGTGTTGGGGAGACCATTATCCCTTCGGTCCCGGTCGCTATCTGGAGCGGATTGATGCTCACCCTGACTCTGGGCATCTTCGGCATTGTGGCCTCCTTCCCCATAGGCATCGGCCTGGCGCTGGGACGGCGGAGCAGCCTCCCCGTGATCAAAGTGTTCTGCACTGTGTACATCGAGGTGATCCGTGGCGTGCCGCTGATCACCGTGCTTTTCATGGCCTTGTTGCTGCTCCCCCTCTTCCTGCCCCCCTCGTTGAGGCTGGATAATGTTCTCAGGGCCATGGTCGGGATGACCCTCTTCAGTGCGGCCTACGTTGCCGAGAACGTCCGCGGCGGGCTACAGGCCATACCGAGAGGGCAGTACGAAGCCGCAAGGGCGGTAGGCCTGAATGAGGCACTGGTCATGGGTTTGATCGTCCTCCCTCAGGCCCTGCGAGCGATGATTCCCGCCATCGTTGGCCAGTTCATCAGCTTGTACAAGGACACTTCCCTGGTGGTGATCGTTGGATTGTTGGATCTCCTCGGCGTAGGCAAGGCAGTGACCGGCCAGACCGAATGGATCGGTACGCAGAAGGAAGTGTATGCTTTTGTCGGCTTGATCTTTTTCATCACCTGCTCCGTGATGTCGATTGCGAGCAGGCGGCTCGAGAAACAGCTTGGCTTGGGTGAGCGGTAGCATCTCGTTCTTGGAGGCAAGGAAGTGGAAAACAAGAGACACGAGGCCTCAGATGGACAGGACATGATTGTGTGCCGAGAGGTGCACAAATGGTTCGGCGAGTTTCACGTCCTCCGCGGCATTAATCTCGTCGTCAAGAAGGGTGAGGTAGTCGTGATATGCGGGCCCTCAGGATCTGGGAAGTCAACCCTCATCCGTACTATCAACCGCCTGGAGGAGCATCAGAAAGGCGACATCATCGTGGACGGCATTGAGCTGACCCATGACATCCGCAATGTCCACGCCATCCGCCGGGAGATAGGAATGGTGTTCCAGCACTTCAACCTCTTCCCCCACCTGACAGCGCTTCAGAACATCACTCTGGCGCCGATCTACGTCCGCCGGTGGTCCAAGGACAAGGCGGAGGGGATTGCCCGCCAACTCTTGGAGCGTGTGGGTATTCCCGAACAGGCCGAGAAGTACCCAGGTCAGCTATCCGGCGGCCAACAGCAGCGAGTGGCCATCGCCCGGGCGTTGGCCATGCAACCAAAGATCATGTTCTTCGACGAGCCAACCTCGGCCCTGGACCCGGAGATGATCAAAGAGGTCCTCGATGTGATGATCGAATTGGCCAAGGGCGGCATGACTATGATCGTGATCACCCACGAGATGGGGTTTGCGAGAGAAGTTGCCGATCGCATCATGTTCTTCGACGAGGGAGACATCGTGGAGGAAGGACCGCCGGATCGCTTTTTCACCCACGCAAAGGAGGAACGAACGAAACTGTTCCTGTCCCAGATACTCACTCAGTAGCAGTCTCACGCGCGATGCCTTATGTCAAGAGGGAGGCGGGCCCCGCCTCCCTCCATTTGTTGATCCTGCCTCCCTGGTCCATTCACAATCTTAGCCTCCCACGATCCCGGCCCTGACAAAGCTTCAACCCCCAGAACCCTCCCCGTCCGGCGTCTGCTCACACAGCAGGCAACGGCTGGCCAGTCACCTTTGAGGCACGCTTATGTCAAGTCATGCTGCCATCACTCAGCAGGGTTGCACCTCGGCCTGGAAGCAAGTGAACACAGCTCTCTGTCGGCGTCGCGCGAGCGCTCTGGCAAGCGAACACGTGGACGCAGGGCACAAGGTGCGCTCCCCCGTTGACAACCTCTTGGCAGGGTTGCCAGCGTCTGCGAAGTCTCCTACAATCCCCCTGAGGCTCCGCCCGACGCTTTGGGCTTTGTCTTCATCTCGTCTCGTGCTAGGACTGTCCTGAGCTTCTCGTCTCCACTGGGAGAACCGGCCCGCTGTTCATCACCCATCTTTGATTGGAAGCCTCGCACTAGGCGTAGCTGCGTGCGTTCACTACTCGCTAGATCAGATGCCCCTCAGAGGGTGATCGAGATGGGGATTCCAGAATCACAACTGGAAACTTGGTCACGCCAAGGTGAAGTAGGTGCCGCCCAAGCAACGTACAGGTCCATTCGGCACGCCTTGACCAGTAACACGTCCCCTGTCCGAGAGAAGGATTTCGAGGTCTATCTCCATGGCTCGTACAGAAACAGCACCAATATCCGTGCAGACAGCGATGTGGATGTCGTGGTCCAACTCAATTCCACATTTCGGGCTGACGTCTCTGCGCTGCCAGAATCCGAGAAAGCCTTCCAGAGACCGTCCTATCTCCGTGCTGCGTATTTGTGGGACGACTTCAGGACTGACGTGCTTGAAGCCTTGCGGGCCTACTACGGCGCGTCCGGAGTATGGGAGACTACCAGATCTCTGAGAGTTCCTGGAGGCGCTGGGATATTGCGTGCTGACGTTGTCGCTTGTCTCCAGTATAGGAAGTATCAGCGTTTTCGAAGTGTTCGTGACCAACGCTATTCTGAAGGGATAACATTCTATGCCCTCAAAGAGAATCGCTGGCTTGTCAACTTCCCCAAACTTCATTACGACAACGGAGCAAGCAAGAACTCTCAGCCGAGGACAGGCGGTGAGTATAAGCCTACTGTGCGCGTGTTCAAGAACGCCCGAACCTATCTTGTCGACCACGAGGTCATCGCGGAAGGGCTGGCGCCCTCCCACTTGCTTGAGTGCTTGTTGTACAATGTGCCAGACGCGCACTTTGCAACCACGTATCAGAAGACCTTTGTAGATGTGATTGGATGGCTCATAGAGTCGTTTCTGGACGGTCGCTACGAGAGTTTCTTGTTCCAACACGAACAGTTGGCGCTATTCGGTGATACGCCTGATCAGTGGGTGCCGAACAGGGCCATGGCATTACTGCACAATCTCGAACAACTTTGGGAGGGTTGGTAGCGATGCATACACGCGCGACCGACTCAGACGAGAATGGCATGCCGCAGATGTGAGAGAAAGCAGGCGTCACGCGCTGTCACCGTTGGACGTCTGGCCACACATTTTCTCCCTGGTGCCCGAGAGACGGCATGCACTTGCACTCTCTCAGGCTGCTGATGGGAAACACTTCCTTACGTCCCCTGCAGAGATGCCTGGCACTTCAGGGGAGGACATAGAGAGGGCACACAAGCTACACTCACGAGTGGACAACCTGTTGTAGCATCGCCCATGACCACGGACGATGGTACAATCTCCTTGAAGGTCCCCTGTCGTAGTCGCAGGGTCTTTTCGTTGGGCCCTCATATTGGCTCGTGGAAAGGAGGCGAAAAGCAATGCTGTCCTTGCTGGAAGAGGAGGGACAAGCCAAGGTCGGCTACGCGTTGGGTCTGGTCGTGGTGGTCATCGTTGTCCTGGTCTTGGTGGTCTGCTGTACCTGTGCCATCCTACTGCTCCTCGGCCCGCAGATTGGCAATGTCTTCAGCCGCATCAGCAGTGGTCTGTGAGGGGCCGACTAACCGCAGTGTTTGGCAATCTTGCGACACGCAAAGCACTGTCCTTTTGATAGGGCTTCGTTCATAGGCAGCAGTGCGGGGATTCAGGCAAGTTCATCTTCCATTGCGATCCCTTCCTGCCAGTGCTGCAAACGCTCTGTGGCCCCCCTGTCGAAATCTAGGATTGAGGGTTGACACGATTTGTAGCATCGCCGCCTGCGCGACCGAACGGTGACTGGGCAGCAATCCCTTTCGATTCAGAGCCGCCGATTGTCCACCGGACTCGCTCGGCGATGAGCCTGGGACGAATCCTTCTCAGTCCGTCTTGGGCAACGCCATCGCGACGAGAAATGTCGAGAGGACGGTTGGCTCCTTTGCCGGCCGTTTCCAGATATTCCCTAGAGGCGCCACAGACGTTCTAGTCGTTTGATTTCAGCCATCGCATGACCTAGTATTGGACTGGCTCAGGAAGTCTGACGGAAAGGAGAGAGCCATGCAGAAGTGGGAGTATTGCGTATTGGCGACTGACTCACGGGAGTTGCATACGCTGTTACCGAGTGGTCGCAAGAGACAGAAGATAAGGCGAGACGAGAGTCAGGGTGACAGCAGCGACAACGATAATTTCAACCGCACCTTCGCTCAGTTGGGCTTGGACGGATGGGAGATGGTCAACGCCGAGAGCGGCGTCTTCTGGTTCAAGCGCCCCATCCGAGAGTAGGACACCCCAGCAGACACGGAAGGGTCAGAGAGCTAGGCAGCTTCGCATTGCACGCGCTTCGAAGCTGTGTCATGATCGGGATCGGCAGTGTCGGGGCTTGGGTCGCGACGTCGCATATGTGCGACTGCTGCTACAGGAACGAAGCCGCTACAGAAGTTGGTGCCACGCGCACCAAACACAAAACGCGCCTGGAGGGACTCGAACCCCCGACCGACTGCTTAGAAGGCAGTTGCTCTAATCCACTGAGCTACAGGCGCTTATGAGCTATTGTAAAGCAGGGCCGAAGGCGTGTCAAGAATCGGGGGCCAGTTCCGTGATGGGCCCCCAGTCAGGTGAGAATCCAGAGGGCAGAACGGCTCTCACACGGTGCGAACGTCACTTGCGGCGGGCCAGGCACTCCGCCGCCACTCCGCCGCAGGCGTTGACGCAGTTCCTCTACCCCTCCGTGAACTCCACGCTCTCCAGCATCGCTTCCAGAACCGGCCCGTGCTCGGCCGATTCATCCTCTACGGTCCCGGCGATGAACAGGTACCCCCATTCGTCGCGCTCGGTCGCGGCTGCGAAACCCGCTACAGGCACCGCGCCCCCTTCGGGAACCCCTTCGAACCACACAAACAGCCCAGGCTCACCCCCGATCGTGTGCGGACTCACGCTGCTCACTCCCATCGAAGCTGGGGCGCCCAATTGAGACACCACAGAGTCGAAAAACACCTCAATGGACTCCGCGCCAAGCGAGGCCATCGGGGCAGCGATGATTTGAAACTGCGCGCCCTCTACCAACTCGCCTTCGCCAGCCATGGCCGCCTCTTGTGACGTCCCAAAGAAGACGTCGTTTCGCCCCTGCTGGGCCATCACCCAATCCTCGGGATACGACATAGCGAGGCCCCAACTCGGGTTGATGTAGTTCGGCCCCGCCGCCTCAGATGTGGGACTGGGAGACACCGCTGTGGGTGTCGCCGGTACGGCCGTCGGGGTCGCGGGTGCGGGTGTCGCCGTTGGCGGCAACGACGTGGGAGTGGGTTCCTCGGCCGGTCCGCCGCAACCGAGGGGCAACACCGCCAACAGGACAATGACCGCAACGGCACCATAGACTACCTTCTTCATGTGCTCGCCTCCTTTACCTCGACAGTGTAGGCGGATACCATGCCAATGGCACGGATCCGCCACTTCAACCTAGATCATCACGTTTCAGCACGAAACAGCGTCGGACATCCTACTTCTCGGCCACACGACACACGTTGGGCCAGCTCGTGTAAGTCTGCTACTCGCACCCGACGCCACGAAGTCACCGACACAGCAACGGCCCTGGAGGACCACTATTCCTCTTGCAGTGGCCAGCCTGATTTCAGCCTCAGGATGACGTCGAATTCCTCCCGCGGCACGCCGAACACGCGATACCTCTCATGAGCCACTAGGGCGTACGGTTCCTGGAACCGTGCGAACTCCACGAAGGTGCCGTTGCGACCCCAGTAGGTGGTATCTTTGAATCTAACGGGCAGCGTCTCCCCCATCGCGAGAGGTAGATGGGCCGAGAACACGTACCCATACCATCCCTCCCCCTCATCGGCCTGGGGACTGAGTAGCCTCTGCCAGAGCTCGAGGAGATCGCTGGGCTGTGGAATACCAGGATCCAGCCTGGACTCCAGGGCACAGCGCCCTTCAAGTACTTTGTAGCTGGCGGAGCTCTCTGGATCGGCGAAAGCAATGGCACGATCGATGTCCTGGAACCAGACCTTGAACGGCTCAACGCACTCCAGAAGTCCCTCGACCGTATACCCGTTCTCCTCTGCGGCGGGTTTGAACCACACCCGGCCGCCCGTTACCACCAACTCCCGAAGCCAGGACACGTTTCCCCTCCTTCCAACGACTGCCCGCCGACAGTGCGGACGTCGCTCTTCGCGGCCGATCCGTGCGACTCGTGTGACAACGATTCCACGCTGCTAGGCGCCAACGCGGACGGTGCCGAAAGGTCGATCGGCGCTCGTCAAATAGTGGGCTGTCACAGCGGCCCACTGGGCCTCAGCCAGCACCCTCGTTGTCGGGCCTTCCCGTCGTCAGGCGCTCCTCGAACCAGGAGATGGTCGTGCGCAGCCCTTCTTCCAGAGAGACCGCCGGTTGCCAATCCAGCACCTCTCTGGCCTTGCTGATATCGGGCCTCCGCACCCGAGGATCATCCTCTGGCAAGGGCTCGAATACCAGCCCAGCCGAGTTGTCAGTTATCTCGTTGACCAGGTTGGCAAAGTCGATAATGCTCATCTCTTGAGGGTTGCCGATGTTGACCGGCTCCACCTCGTCGGAGGAGAGCAGCCTGTAGATACCCTCGATCATATCGGAGACGTAGCAGAAGGAGCGCGTCTGAGAGCCATCGCCATAGACGGTCAGAGGCTCGTGGCGCAACGCCTGGGCGATGAAGTTGGGAACCACTCGTCCATCCTCAAGCCGCATACGAGGCCCATAAGTATTGAAGATCCTGGCGATGCGCGTATCCAAGCCGTGATAGCGGTGGTAGGCCATGGTCATCGCCTCGGCGTACCTCTTGGCCTCATCGTAGACCCCCCGAGGGCCTATGGGGTTGACATTGCCCCAGTAGTCCTCCCTCTGCGGATGCACCAAGGGATCCCCGTAGACCTCGGACGTCGAGGCCAGGAAATAGAGGGCCTGCTTCTGCCTCGCCAGACCCAGGGTCTTATGGGTCCCCAAAGCTCCCACCTTGAGCGTCTGAATGGGGAGTTCGAGATAGTCTATGGGACTGGCTGGAGACGCGAAATGAAGGATGGCATCCACTGTGCCTTCCACGTACAGGTACTCTGTCACGTCCTGCTTGACGAAGCGAAAGTCGTCGTCGCCCGCCAGATGCTCGATATTCGCCGTGGACCCGGTAATCAGATTGTCCATCACCACGACCTGATGCCCTTCAGCGAGGAACCTGTCGCACAGATGAGAACCCAGGAAGCCAGCACCCCCGGTTATCAGAAGCCTCATGGCCTTTCCGTCACTCCTCTCCCAGTTCTGCCCGCTATATGTTATCCCAACCACCCTGGGGTGTCAATCTTGAAATCAATTATCGCCCGAGCCTGAAGGCTCGGCTCCCGTTTCTGCGCTGCGTGCCGTGCCCGAGACCATGGCTTCATACTACGTACACCGAGCTGAACACCACGCTCTCATGTGTCAGAAACGAGAGGCGACGCACCGGCCGACGACCTGGCTTCTTTCTTTCGCCTCACCCCGTGCCCACCCACGGGCCGACGCCAAAGCGTCGGGACCACACACAAAACGCGCTCCTCCCGAGTCCCGTAGGCTCACTTCCACTTCCCCAGTCGCGCCCCAGACGCCGCCTGCTCGCTCACGAAATGGACGACCCGCTGCATTGAGCTTCCTCTCTTCTATTCCCCGAGCCTGAAGGCTCGGCTCCCGTTTCCTCACTGGGTGCCCACCCACGGGCCGACGCTTTAGCGTCGGGACCACACACAAAACACGCTCCTCCCGAGTCTGCTAGGCTCAATCCACTTCCCCAGCCGCGCCCCACACGCTGCCTGCTCGCTCACGAAATGGAGGACCGCTCCATTGAGCTTCCTCTCTTCTAGTCCCCGAGCCTCAAGGCTCGGCTCCCGTTTCTGCGCTCCGTGCCGCCCCAAGAACCACGACTTCGTAGCACCTACACCGAGATTAACACCAGGCTCTCCTGTGTCAGAAAGGAGGGGCGACGCACCGGTCGACTTGCCTTCGTTCTTTCGCCTCGCGCAGTGCCCACCCACGGGCCGACGCTTTGGCGTCGCGACCACACACAAAAACACGCTCCTCCCGAGTCCCGTACGCTCACTTCCACTTCCCCAGCCGCGCCCCACACGCTGCCGGCTCGCTCACGCAATGGAGGACCCGCTGCATTGAGCTTCCTCTCTTCTGTTCCCCGAGCCTGAAGGCTCGGCTCCCCTTTCTGCGCTGCGTGCCGTTCCACGCCCAAGACCACAACTTCATAGCACGTACACCGAGATTGCGGCCACGCTGTGGTGTCTCAAAGAAGAAAGACGACGGACGATGCCGAGGGTCACGAAGAACACGAAAGCCAGATCCACCAGGAAGTAGGAGTTGTCTATCAGACCATGGGCCAGGAAACCTACCATGCTGGCCATCAAACCGAGGACCAGAGCGCGCAGGTCGCCCTCCTCCAGCGACCGATACAGACGCAGGCCCAGGTGGAAGAAGGCCACCTGAAGCCAGATCAGAGCCGCCACTCCCATTACGCCCAGCCGGGTCCACCAGTCCAACACGATATTGTGGGGATGAGAAAGGTCCGGCTCCTGCCAGGCTTCGGGCAGTATGTAGCGGGGGTACTGGTACAGGAAGTTATCCAACCCCACACCGAACAGGGGATGATCACGGATCATGGCCAGTGTCGCTTCCCAGAGCTTCAAGCGCAGGAATGTGGTCCCCTCCGTTAGAACGAAAAGAGAGGTGATCCGCTCCAGCCTGGCCACCGGCAACAAGGCCAGGAAACTCACCACCACTGCTGTCACCGCGGCCAGCAAAGCGCGCCTCCCCCGCATCAAGCCCATGAAGAGCAACGCAGCGGGAACCCCCAGCAACCAGGCTCCCCGCGAGTGGGTCAGGTAGAGGGACAGGAGAATGGGCACACTGGCCCACAGATACCCCCAACGACGTCGCCGGCAGCCTCCGAAGAAAGTGAAGGCAAAGGTCAAGGGGACGATGCGCCCCAAGAACAAGCCCAGGTTGTTGGGAGATCCGTACACGCCTCGGATGCGGCGGACCCCCTCGGCGGTGATGACATCAGCGGTGAAGAAGTACTGGTAGAGACCGTAGAGAGAGACGACCACTGCGGCCAGGACCAAGGCGTCCACCAGGCGTAGCAGACCGTTCTCGTCGAGGGACGCCTCCCTGATCAGCAGATAGAGGATGACCGGCCCCACGATGACCGTCCGCAGCTCGTAGAAGCTGACCCCGAAGTTCTCGGAGATGGCCAATGACAAGATACTGACGGCCAGGAATAAGACGATGGCGAAGTCCAGAGACGAGGCGGATCGCACCAGATGGACGATCAGATGCCACACTCCCAGCGCCAGATGCTTCAGACTGGCCAACGGATGGCTGGGGAACAAAGACCATGGATCCTCACCCTGCTGGCCCGCTTGGGTGCCTCGCCTCACCGCCTCCTTGAGAAGCCACGCGGCGAAGCACAGCAGGGTCAGCATCCCCACCAGAGACAAGGACTGCCCAAGCATTATCTTGGGTCTCAGGAAGAAGGGTATGCAAAACACGGCGAGAGCCAGACCCAGGTCCAGCCTCAGGTACAGGAGCGAGACCAGGATCACCAGACCCAGCACGCTCAAAACCATCCAGGGCGAGAAGTAATAGACACCCAGAGCGAGGGCCATGATCAGCGCCTGCTGCCAACCCTGTAGGCTGAGGTAGGGCCCGGCCAGGGCTCTCCCCCACACCAGGGACCTGGGCAACACCAGTAGCCTTCCCAATCGCCAGCCGACGATCACACCGGCGCCTGCGAGCAACAGCAGCGACAGGTAGTACGGCCCAAAGCTCGCCTCCCGCATCACGATGAAGCCAGCGACCCCACCTCCAGCGGAAGCGGCCCCACCGGCAGTGAGACGCGCCACGTGTTCTTCGTCGTCCAGCCCCTTGGCCAGGGTGACTCTGCGTTCGCCCGAACCCTCACCCAAGACCACTGTACCGTCTGGCAGAGCGTTGGCCCGCTGCCCGTCAACAGTCACCTCGCTCAAGTGCACTGGCCCCCGCACCACGATGTCCAGCCGAGTGCCCCTGAAAGGCATGGCCACTTCATCGCCGTCCCGTCCGGCCGCCATTACATCGCCTTGCTGACCCCATGAACCGAAGTAGCGAGCCGCCCACGTGTCCGCGGGATACCAGCCCACGTGGGCTGCAGAAGTATCACGGGCCAGCTCTTGTACCTTCAAGTACATCAAGCGCGGTTCGAAATCGTCGGTTATCAACGAGAACCCCTGGATCGGGTCGTCAGCATCGGCCCGGGGATGGAAATGCTGCAGGGCCATCACCCCCATCCAGGGCCACTCATTTCGCGCTCGATGAATGGCCTGCACCGTGCGTCGAGCCTGCTTCTCCTCACTGTCGCTGGTCCAGGGTGCAGGGCGCCCGGTCCACGATTCCGGCAGGGCACACCAGCCGAACTCCACGGCCCACACGGGCTTGTCTCCGTCCCCATGGCGAACCATGACCTCGCGCAACAAGATGGGCCGGGAGAAATTGGTCTCCAGCGGAGATAGTCTCCGATCCTCTGGCTCGTACCACAGGCCGTAGGGCTTCACTGCCAGGATATCGAAATACTCCCTGGCCCCCGCCTCGTACATCCCTTGTAGGAACAGGATGTCGCTCATGTACTGGCCCCCCTCCTCGACGTTGGGGGCCAGGCCCGCGGCTAGTACCAGAGCCTCCGGGTCTCCCTGCTTGATCGCTGAGTATCCCGCCTGCAATAGATGCGTATACGCGGCAGGATCCGTGTACCGCTCACCCCAGTGCGGATAGAGATTGGGCTGATCCCAGATCTCATAGTAGTTGAGCTCTTCCCGATAGTGAGAAGCGAACGCTCTGGCGAAGCGGGCGAGGAGGGCGAAATCGCGAGGGGGCGCCTCGGGCGTTTCTGCATCGATGGTCGCCCTGGCCCACGACGGAGAGGTCTCCAGCACCGCGATGACGTTCAGGTCATATTCCAAGGCAGCGGCCACGATCCTATCCCACTCATCCCAATGGTACTGGCCCTCCTCAGGCTCTATCTCCGACCACGGAAAGCGCTGCCTGACCCACTGATAGCCGCCATCTCTGATCATCGTGAGGGCCCTATCCAGGTCCTGACCCTCGTACCGCTCCAGAGAAGCATTCACGCCGAAGGGGTTGACCGCGGCCTCGGGGATGTTGGGCGGCGTGCCGTACCAGATGCCTTGATGGCGATAGGTGTGATCGGCCACTAGCTCCCAGCCGATGATCCCCAGACACGCCAAGCAAAACAGATAAAGGAGCACCCCCACCACAACGAGCACTCCTTCTCTGCCCCCAAAAGAGGACCGTATTCTCGCAATCCTATCGTGCATAGGAAGACGTTCCCTGAGATGCGCACCACCCTACATGGGTCGGGTCGAAAACCCCACGTTGCGTGATGCCAAACATGCCGAAAACATCTTCAACAACCGGCTCCAGCCGGTTTCCCCTCCAGCAGCGCCAGCCTTTGGTCCGGCGCTGGGCTCGACCTCTCCCTACCTTACCTCCCCCACTGCGGCTCAGTGCTGCCCGCATCCGCTGTCAGTTGCCGCAAGGCACCGCTAGCCAGGCTAAGGAGATAGAGATTCCCGTCCCGCACCACCACCAGCTCGTCTGCCCACGGCGACCAGACCAGTTGAGGAGCCTCAAGCCCCTCCTCCCCGTGCAAGGGAAACAACTTGGTCGCGTTGCTCCCATCTCGATCCATCAGATACAGCCCATACCTGCTGGCCTGGGAATCGAGAGGGTTCTGAGCCAAGCCGTACACAATGTGGCTCGCTTGCTGATTCTCGGACCTGGAGTAGATCGGCGACCATGCCGGCGAGGCCCACATGCCCGCCTCGTCCACCAAGCGAGCCTTCACCTGACCGTCGATGCTCAACACCCATACGTCAAAAACGGGGCTCTCGGCAGCCACCTCGCTCTCGGCTGCCGAGGTCGCGTGCGCTGTGCAAGCCACAAACCGGCCATCGGGGGACCATGACAGCGATGGCACCCACACCCAATCACCGTAGGTAAGGTACGCTGGGAACTCGAGTAGGATCTGTGTCTCACCAGTAGAGAGGTCAAGCAGCCCGATCTCGTCAGCATCGGAGTAGGCGAAGACACGACCATCTGGGGACCACGAGAACGTGCTTCCCCACCACCCATAGATCCCGCCGGAGGAGGTACTCAATACTTCGGCCTGGCCTCGCCCATCGGCGGAAGCGATCCAGAGATCGTTATTGGCTCTCCAACCCGGCCGCCCACCGCTCTTCTCCACGGTGGAATATGCGATGCGGGTACCGTCGGGCGACCACTGAGCATATCTCACGCCCTCGATGCCCAAGGACCGCGGCTCATCGTCCACCAAGACGGTACCGACCACCCAGAGGGTGTTGAGCGGTGCTTCTTCATCCTCCTCCGACTCAGCCTTGCGCGTGAAAGCGAGTTCTGTTCCATCGGGAGACAAAGCGAAAACCCGCTGATCCAAGTCACCACTGAAGGTGAGCGGGCGCTTGCCCCCGCTGCCGCCGCGCATCATCCAGGCGTTGCCATTGGAGACGTAGGCTATAGTGCCGCTGATGGGAACCGAGGGCAAGGACCCACTGACTCCTATCACTACGATCTCATCCACCGGTGCTTGAACCACTCTCCTCGCTGAGGGAATGCGGTTCACTTCGACGTCGTTCTCGTACGTGACCAGATAGGTAACCTCTTCCTCGCCGTTCACCCCCAACTGCATGAGGCGGGCCTCCCCTTCATCCAGCGCCTCATCCCTAAGGACCTGCCGCGAGTAGGACAGGACTTTCCTCTCGGTCTCGGTTTCCTCACGCACGCGGGTCACCACGATGGTCATCTCATCCGTCACAGGGTCCCACAGAGGTGGATCAGTCCTGTCGAGCACGCCCAAGACGATGCCCTCTTGCTCCAACGCCTCCCGCACTGTATCTTGCTCGGTCTCCACAACACGCCTTGCACCATCCACTTCGATGGAGATGCGCTTCGCTCCGGCGCACCCACCCAACACCACAAGAGTCAGCAGCAATACGACAAGAGACCAGGCTCCTTTGGCTGACCACGCTCGCTTGCCATACCCAATCATGAGTTCTCCTCCCTATTGACCGCTGCACTATCCTATCACAAAGCGGAGGCCTCCGCAACGCAGTTGGTGCGATTGGTTTGTGGGGCCCGATGTGCTACAATGGCAGTAGTCAGCGGTCCGATGCGCCTCTCGCAGACCTGAGAATACGTGTCGCTCCGGCCCGCCGTCCGGAGAAAGCGCTTGGGAAAGGAAGCGCCGTATGAGCAGACGCAAGTGGATATGGATTGGCGTGGGACTGGGCATCTTCCTCTGCACAGTAACACCCCTGGCTTGTGTGGCCATCGGCCTGGTCGTGCTACCCGGCGGGACTCCCGGAGCCAGGGTATGGGGAAACGCAGTGGCCGTCGTACGCGTTGAGGGAGTTATTGTGTCGGGCCGAGAACGGGATTCGCTGTATTCCACCGGCGGCAACGCCTATTCGGAATCCATCATAGAGCGTTTGCACGATGCCGAAGATGACTCCTCGGTCAAGGCGATCGTGCTACGAGTCAACAGCCCTGGCGGCGGCATCGTCGCCTCCGATGAGATCTACCAGGCTATGGTTGAGATAGAAAAACCGATCGTCGTCTCCATGGGCGAGGTGGCCGCATCGGGTGGCTACTACATCTCCTGCGCGGCGGCAAAGATCGTGGCCAACCCCACCACGCTCACTGGCAGCATCGGCGTCATCTCCACGGTCCCCAACTTCGAGGAACTGCTGGACAAGATCGGCATCCAGATGCTCATCATCAAGAGTGGGGACATGAAAGATGAGCTCAGCCCCTATCGACAGCCGACCGAAGAGGAAATCGAGCACTGGCAGGCAATCACAGACGAGGCCTTCGAACAGTTCTTGGGAGTTGTGGCCGAAGGTCGGAGCATGCCGCGAGACGATGCGAGGGAGCTTGCCGACGGACGGGTCTACACCGGCCAGCAAGCTCTATCCTTGGGACTCGTGGATGAGCTGGGTAATCTGCCAGAGGCCATCGACTTGGCTGCGGAACTCGCCGGCATCGAGGGCGAGCCTCAGATAATCGAGTACAAGCGCTCTCCCACCTTGATGGAGATGCTACTTGGTGCTCTCAACCGCTTCCCACCCTCGCTGAGTGTGGACGACCTCCTGGGGATAGAACGCCACTTCACTGTGCAGTATCTGTACACCACCCCGTAGGACGGCCTTTCCGGTTAACAAATCGCGGCGCGAGTTCGCATCCATCCCGCCGCAACCTCATCACACAGATCGGAGCCGTCGCCGTTCAGGCAACCCTCGGCTACGGACAGGCTGAATCGTCGAGAACCGTCACCGTCCCATCCTGGTAGTTGCTGACGTAGATCCTGTCTCCCCACACGGCGATGCCCTGTCCTCCCTCCATGGCGCCTTGGCCGCCGATGGGCACAGTACCTACTATCTGCATCGTTGGCCCATCGAGCACATACAGTAGGTCAGCTTCAGCCGCGATGACATAGATACGCCCCTTGTTGGAGTTCACAGCAATGCCAAAAGGCCGGTGGTTGGGAATGTGGACTTTGTCCTGGACCTGGTTCGTATTGGCGTTTATCTTGAGTACGTCGCCCCCATCGCGATCTGTCACGAAAACACGGTTGCTGGCCGTGTTGGCGGCGACAGCGAAATAGCCCGTCTTGCTGGGACCTATGGCCATGGGGCTCCCAGCGGGCGGAACGCGGTAGATGGGTCCCGACCCGTTTGTGGGTACAAAGATGTCCTGCCCGAGAGCCCCGAGAAGCGCAGGTTCGCTGAAAGTGGTCATCAGGCTCTGGCCCATGTGCGTGGTGACATCGATCCTGCTGACCCGATCGGCTCCGAAATTGCCCACGTAGACGTACTGACCAGCAACCGCAAGTCCGAAGGGCTGGGCATTCGTTGCTATGATGAGTGGACTCCCCGGAGCGCTAGGGTCTATCGCGGAGACACTGCTATCATCGCGATTCGCGACGTAGACGCGACCCGACGTGGGATGAACCACCACCCCGTTGGCCTGGTGGTTCCCTGGCACGCCCGTGTCAAGGGGGGACAAGACAGCGTTAGTATCCGCGTTTATCACCGCCACCACTGGCGCATTATGTATCCCCACATACACTCTGTGCCCGTGCACAGCTACGCCCTTGGGGTGCCCTCCCACATTGACAGTCGTAAGGACGGTTGGCAGACAAGCTCCAGGAATCGGAGTGTCCGTCGGAGCCGGGGGTGGCTGAGTGGGAGTGTGCGTCGGTGGAGGCGGAGCCGGCCCTGTTGGGGTGGGTTGAGGTGGAGCAGGCGTGGGTTGTGGTCCTGGAGGGGTCGGCTGTGGCCCTGCAGGTGTAGGCTCCGGACCCGGAGGTGTAGGCTGTGGAGCCGGCCCACGTTCCACAACGTTGAGTGTGATGGGAGCGGACTCACCAACATTGTCCGCCACGTTGTAGGCCTTGACCACGATCCTGTGCGCGCCCCTGACCGTCGGCCTCCAGTTCAACACCACTGAGAACGAAGCCTGCCCCTCTGCCACCGGGCTGGTCTCTGAGGCATAGAGCGAGTCATCCACCCATAGCTCTGCTCTGGTCACACCCGTCGAATCGGTGGCGGTGGCAGTGATGGGTATCTCCTCTCCCAACCTCACCTCAACGTTGCTGGCCGGCCGCTCTATCACCACACTGGGGACGTCCCCGCCACCGAACAAGCCTCCGAGGTCGCAGGCCACGATCATCCCCGCGACTAGAGCCGGGACCAACAGCAGCAGTAACCGCCCAGGTCCATGAAGCACAGTTCTCACCGTTCCCCCTTTTGCCAATCGACCGTGTTGGGAACCCCATTCGAATACCGCTCTAGCGACAGAACTGAGACCTCTGGCTCAATCATGAAACCCCATCTCTGCAGTCGTCACAGAGAGGAGATGCTAGATCGTGAACCGCAGATTGATCGTCTCCGTGGGCAATCCGCCCCCGTCGTCCTCGGAGTAGAACGTGAAGTCCGCAATGCACCAGGCTCCGGCAACCTGGGAACCTATGTTGACGGCTACCACTGCCCCTTGCCCAGGTGCGAGACTGGGATCCCCAGGGGGCCGACCGCTCCAGCCTCTCAGGAACGGCTGATTAGCCCGCACGTCGGCGATCTCCTCGTTCGTGGTCACCAGGCGGACTCTCACCCGCATGCTCTCCAGCGGCACAGTACCCGTGTTCTGAATCCCAAACGTGGCCCACGTGTTGTCCTGGTAGTCATGATACTCGAGCTGAGCTTCAGCTCGAGCGTCGACCACCCTGACGACCACTCGAGCGGTGTTGTTGTTCTCACGGGACCCTTCGTCCACCACGTCCTGCAGGTCAACCATGGCCTCGGCCGTCCACTCACCGGGCGCGTACCTGATGGCCTCGCCCTGATATTGGGCGGTCCAGCTTTCACCTGGCCCGAGGCTGATCATTCCTGGGCTTTCGCGGTATTCCAACATGGAATCCGCTGCGGGCACGATCCCCCAGGTGAAGTTCCCCGACTGGACGTCGCCTTGATTCTGCAGCGTGACTTCAAAGGCCACCGGCTCATCTTCCTCAACGGGAGACTGGTAGGTGAACTCTGTGATCACCAGGTCGGGCTGCCCCTGAGCTCCGCCGCCGCCCCCAACGCTGACATCCTCAAAGGCGAAGTTGTTCGTTTCATCAGGCTCGTCAAAGGCGTCCCAGGAGTCAGCCCAAGCTTGGCCAGTGTAGTTGCCAGCCTGCTGATAGGTGTAGCGCATTTCCGACACTACGTCATCCCCTGGCGCCAGGTAGGCGATGGCCTCGCTGTGGATGGGCTCCTCGCCCGTCCCGGGGTCCCAGCCCCAATGGAAATCCTCTGCAGGAGTACCGCCGTTGTTGATGATCGTGACCCCTACCACTATCTCCTCGCCGACGGCCGGCGTGAGGTTGCTCAGCGTGAGGTTCCAGAGCTCCAAATCGACCGGCTCCCCTGGTACCGGCGATGGACCTTCCGGAGGTGGCGGAGGTCCGTCAGGCTGTGTGGTAGGAGCCGAAGGCGCAGTCGTGGGCTGCGCCGGTGCCGCCGGCTCGTCGGGCAACGGCTGGGTGATCTCCGACGCAGCGGCGACCGCCTGGATGGTGATGATCGCCGGCTGAGAAGGCTGTCCTTCTGAATCAACGGCGCGCACACCTACGTTGAACACCCCAACCTCTGTCGCTGTCCAATGTTGCACGGCAAGGAATGTTCTCCCCGTCCCAGGCGCCGTCGTGGTCTCTACCACCTGCCCTCCGATCCATAGCTCTACGCGCGTGATGCCCCGGTCGTCCTGCGACACTGAATGGATAGGTACCTCTCTGCCCACCACCACCTGCCGACCGGTGGGTGGAAAGGTGATCTCCACCGTCGGGGGACTACCCTTGCCAAACTGGCAGGCCAGCATGCTCCCCAACAGCAGGGATCCCACCAACAGAAACGCCACTCTACTACTTCCGCCAATTCTCATGTCCTACCTCTGCGCCCCTTTCTCAAATGCAGCAATTCAGCTCGTAATCTGCGGGCTCATAGCATGGCCTCTTCCGTGTGTCAACGAGGCACAACCTCTCTCACACCCAAAATGACCCACAACGGATCGCTACTCAGAAGCCTCCAATCGGCGCTGCAACTCGTACAGCTTGTTCAGCGCCTCCAGCGGACTCATGGTGGTCAGATCCAGTTCCCTGACCTGCGCCAGAATGGGGTGCGTGCCCACGGCGAAGAGAGCCAGTTGCTCGGCCTCCTCGTCGG